>DLXW01000145.1:0-1300 GCA_003448685.1 Cyanothece sp. UBA12306 | reverse complement strand
GAAGTCAGAAGTCGTAGGGGCTTAATATTATTAAGCCCGTACAGAAGTCTCCAAGTAAAACCCGCTTTTGACAAGGGTTTAAGACAAAAGTTCTGTCCTAACTGCCTTGGCGGTTGCTATATCAAAATTAATTCAATGTTACTACGTATAATTGCCATTATATTTATGCCCAACTAATGATTGTTCCCTATAAAAAGTCTAATTTATAAGCTTAGAGGAGAAAAAATATGAATAAAATCACTGAAAATCAAACTTCTGTTGAAACTGAATTCAGTAGTCAAGAGCAAGAGATTTCTGTCTGGAAACGTCCAGTATTTGGTGAAAATAGCCTGGTAGATGATTTATTACAAAAGTTCAATAAACCCGAAGTTGATGAAAATTCCCTTGCCCTTCATAATCGGGAAATGCTAGATTTGCGAGTTTTTGCTAAAACAGCCGCAGCGATCGATAACGAAAAATTTAGCAATGAAGAGTTTTTAATCTTCGTTAAGGTTAAATGTATGTTGCGCAAGGGAATCAATGAGTATGATGGATTGTTTAATAGTGTGGAACTTTTGAAAGTAGCCATTGAAGCTAAAGATAGTTTCATTGCTATTGACCAAACTGAATTACGCTATCGGGGATCTAAGCAGCAGCAGTTCTACCAATACGTCGAACAATTGTTAAATGACCACGAAAATAATGAATCTTTCCAAAACAATGTGCAAGCACAGTTAGCAGATATCGTTGACCAAATTAAAAGCGAACAAGGAAAAAAAGCGATCGAATCTTATGCCAAACATCTGATTAAACTGTCAGAACATGAACTGGGATTAAAACTTCTTTCCCTATTCAAAGCCCATGAACTAGCTGATTATTCTATTTTAAGGATTATTTCTGAAATGATTCAAGGGCTCAATAAACAAGACTTGAGGGATTTTAAAGGATTAATGTCCTTAGTTATGGTTAATTATCAGATCTTTGAACAACTTAGGAAAATTATTGAACTTTCAGACCGACAAAATACCCCAGAAGTTTATGCTCGTATGATCCAATATATTGCTCTTTCCCAAAGACATACCCTCTCTTATCTTAAATTTGAGGATTTGGTTAAAGTTATGCGTAAATGGATTCATCCTTATCAAGCAATTGTTGATATTCGTCAAACCTACTCTGCAAAAGAATATAAACTACCCAAAGAGTTTACCGAACCTCTACCTGGGGTAGAAATTTATGAAAAATACAAAAAATCCCTAACCGATAAGAAAACAGGTTTTACCTATATTAATTTTGGAGAGTCTTGACATACTCCCCCGTTAAA
>DLXW01000237.1 GCA_003448685.1 Cyanothece sp. UBA12306 | reverse complement strand
ACCCCAGCGCGCAGCGCTATATGTTGGGAACAAGATTTACTTGAGCACTCGCGCAGCGAATGCTACCGCACCGCCGACCATCTTGAAATTAGAACACATTATTGGTAGATTGTCAAGTTAGCTTAACAAAAATTAGATGCGTTTGCCCTGCCCAAACAGAAAATCTAACTTATCGATCGACCATAATTTTGGTTTTAAAGCTTTAAAGGCATAAATGGTAAAATAAGCAGAAACAATAGACAACTTAGAGCTTGATTCAATATTTTCTTGCAAAAAATCCCCCAGCGTACCCCGTTCACGGTTATCTCGGATACCAGACTGGAAAACAGAAAGCTGACGATCAGACATAGCGATTTAGTAGGAAATACTTTTCACTTAGTGTTCCCCGATTTAAACTTTAATGTTGCCTCAATTCTTAGGAAATCATCTTCCATCATTTATGGCAAATGTAGAGAAAAGATCTTGATTTTCGCCATTATGTTTTTTAATCTTTCTTTTCCAATTATTAACCGTTCTACGGAAGATTTTACGATTAACAGCAAATTATTGATACACCCAAGAGAAAACTGCTATGACTTCTCACTTACCCGTGATGCTATGGCTGTCAATGGGAACAAAAGGAGAACCAAACCAGTCAGCGATCGCAAGATTGATAACTTCTACTTACAGATTAAGTATTTTTAACTATAAATTGATTAACTCAGCTAGACTTATCCATAAGAAACATAATAGAATCCCATCGAGATCCATTGGGGTCATCTAGGTTCTCATAGTCATTTATTGCAGGGGGAGTATGCCACAAAAATTTTGGAATCGTTTTTCTTTATCACGGGATATGGGCATAGATTTAGGAACTGCCAATACTCTCGTGTATGTCTCAGGCAAAGGAGTCGTTCTCGAAGAACCATCCGTAGTCGCCATCGATCAAGATCGCAAAATTCCCCTAGCTGTTGGGGAAGAAGCCAAAAAAATGCTTGGTCGTACACCAGGTAACGTAGTCGCTTTACGTCCTCTAAGGGATGGGGTAATTGCTGACTTCCTCAGTGCCATGATTATGCTCAAAGAATTTATCCAACGGGCCCATGAAGGTAGTCCTTTGGGAAATCCCCGCATGGTTATTGGGATTCCTAGTGGCATCACAGAAGTTGAACGTCGGGCAGTTATTGACGCAGCAAGGGAAGCCGGAGCAAGAGATGTGGGACTGATTGAAGAACCAGTCGCCGCCGCTTTAGGGGCTGGTTTACCTGTCACAGAAGCCACCGGTAACATGATTGTTGACATTGGAGGTGGAACCACAGAAGTTGCGGTTTTGAGCTTACAAGGACGAGTCCTCAGTGAATCAGTTCGTGTCGCTGGAGATGAACTAACCGAGTCCATAATTAGCTATATGAAAAAAGTTCACAATCTAGTTATTGGGGAACGAACAGCAGAGGAAATTAAAATTCGTCTAGCCTCAGCCTATCCTTTGAGTAATGAAGATGAACCCATAATGGATGTTCGCGGTTTACATTTGATGTCTGGTTTACCAAGAACCGTAACCATTAAAGGGGAAGAAGTACGCGAAAGCATGGCCGAACCCTTGGCTGTGATTATTGATGCCGTCAAACGAACCTTAGAACGCACTCCGCCAGAATTAGCCGCCGATATCATCGATCGCGGCATTATGCTGGCCGGAGGGGGAGCCTTACTCAGAGGTCTTGATACCCTATTGAGTCATGAAACGGGAATTGTCACCCATATCGCCGAAGATCCCCTACGCTGTGTTGTCAAAGGTACGGGAGAAGTGCTAAAAAACCCCAAAGTCTTAGATCGGGTTTTGAGTGAAAGTTCTCGTATTATGTGATCCCTATGTGAGATTCTACCTGCCTGGGCAAGGCGAGGAATCTTAAGTCAAAATTTTCCAGAACCTTAACAAGTAGCAAAATGCTAATATTCAGGCGTTGGTACGCAAATTATGGCTCAAAATTGGTTTGGGCAGGGGTAGCTCTAGGGATAGGTTGGTTTTTGCGCCAAACCCAGGGAGCGCCACTGCTTGAATTGTATTATTGGGTCAGTCGCCCTTTTCAGCCAGCTTCTCCTGCTCTACTACAAGAGCGGCTCACTAACGCCCGAACTATAGAACTCGAACAGCGTTTATCTGAATTAGAACGCCAAAATCAACAGTTAAAAAAACTTTTAGGCTATTTTAAACAACAAAAACAATCGGTAATTACTGCTCCTATTATTGGACGTAGCATCGATGATTGGTGGAAACAAGTTATCCTTGGACGAGGAAGTCAAGACGGCATCAAAGTTGGCTTTATTGTGACAGGAATTGGCGGTTTAATCGGTCGTGTAGTTGATGTTACACCCCATACCAGTAGAGTTTTATTAGTCAGTGATCCCACCAGTAGAGTCGGAGCAACGGTCAGTCGTAGTCGTACTATGGGTTTAGTCGTGGGCAAAAGTTCTCAAGTCGTATTGATGCGCTTTTTCGAGAAAGTACCTGATGTTCGTCCTGGGGATATCATAACTACTTCTCCAGTGAGCCGTCTTTTTCCTGGAGGGCTTCCTATTGGTCGAGTTGAATCTGTTAATTTAGAAAGTAGCCCTGCTCCCGAAGCTATGATTAAATTAACTGCTCCTATTAATGATTTAGAATGGACAATCGTTCATCCTTTTGAAAATCCATGAAGTTATGGTTCCACTATTCTTTGGTTAATCGATTTGTTATTGTCGGTTCTGTTATTTTATGTTTGCTACTTTCTCCAACCCGTTTACCTGGAATGGAAATATTAGGAATTGGGACTAATTGGGTCTTAATTTGGGTTGTGATTTGGAGTTTAAAAAGATCAGTTTTTCAAGGAGTAACGGCGGGATTGGTATTAGGATTAATTCAGGATGGACTCACAGGAGCTTATCCTTCCCACGTTATTAGTTTGGTTTTAGTGGGATTTTTAACATCTAGGTTACAAAAGCAGCGTTATATTCAAGAAGATTTTATTTCGGTTGCTTTGATTGTTTTTCTCATGGTAATTATAGCAGAAACTATTACTGCTGCTCAATATCTTTTAGGAGGAATTCGGACTCTTGAAGAAATTTTACTCAACTATCAACAGTTGGTATTATCTTCAGCTATTCTCAGCAGTTTATGGGCTCCTGTTTTGTATTATCCTCTTAATAATTGGTGGCAAAAAGCTCCTATCAGCACTCCCTATAAAGATAAAAAAAGATAGGAGAAAGATTTATCCGCCGTTTTTGAGCTAATAAAGATCTTGATTTGCTTTGCATTAGCCCTAAAATGTAAAATGATGCCACTATTTTAAAATAGGAAGCAGGTAACACCAATTCAAAGGAGTACGAACTACCCATGCGAATGCTACATACTATGCTACGGGTTAATAATCTAGACGAATCCCTTAAATTCTATTGTGATGTTTTAGGAATGAAATTATTGCGTCAGAAGGACTATCCAGGTGGTGAATTTACCCTGGCTTTTGTGGGATATGGAGATGAGTCCGAGACGACAGTCATTGAATTAACCTACAATTGGGGTGTGGATTCCTATGAGATAGGAAATGCTTATGGACACATTGCGTTGGGAGTTGATGATATTTATGAGACTTGTGAGAAAATTCGGCAACTTGGTGGTAACATTACCCGCGAACCAGGACCGATGAAACACGGGTCTACTGTTATTGCTTTTGTACAAGATCCCAATGGTTATAAAATTGAATTAATTCAGTTAAAAACGCAGGATTCATCCCAAAAACAGCCTTCGGTTGCAGCAGCTAATGCTTAAATTTGATTATTGCGCTGATTAAGAAAAATTATTGTTTGAGACAAGTATGGGGAAGAGGGGGAAGGGGGGGAAGATG
>DLXW01000333.1:2340-4443 GCA_003448685.1 Cyanothece sp. UBA12306 | reverse complement strand
AATCAACACCTTGAAAGGGCTGGGATATTCTTTCCAGGGAATACGTTTAAGGCTTTCCATCACCCCAATAACTCCTAAAACAAAGGTTAATTGTCCAATTTCCACCCCAACATTGAAAAACAACAGAGCGGGAGGAATATCTTGTGGAGGTAAGCCAACTTCAGCTAAGGCCCCGGCAAAACCGAATCCGTGCAATAATCCGAAGGTTAAGGCGACTAACCAGGGATACTGCTGGGTTAAGCCCGTTTTCCCTAAACGACTGTGGGCTAATTCTGAGGCTAAAAACAAAATACTGAGGGCAATTACCGCTTCTACAGGTGCTTGGGGAACATTCACCCATCCCAAAGTAGCAGCCCCCAAAGTAATGCTATGGGCTAAGGTAAAGATCGGCCATAGGGACATCGGAGGGCCTAATCCATCATCGGCAAACCCAGATGCAGGGGGCGTTTTCCAATATACGTCGATCTCACCAGAGGGTTGTTCTCGCAAGTCTAGGTAAGCGGTTTGGAAACCATGAGCTAATGCAGGAATGACCGAAACTCCCCAACAACAGCTAATTAGGAGCATCAAAAACAGCGATCGCTTGAGCCATTTCATCTTTGAACCTCCTCAACCCCTAATTTGATGGCATTTTCGTCAATAGAAACGGTATAGCGATCGCGCAATTTCTCATAAAACTGCTCATTCTGTTGTTGACGTTGTTCTCGAAACCAATCTAAACGTACCTTCTTTTTAACTTCGTCTAAAGTGGGAGCATGACTGGGTTCAATTTGAGTGACATTAACTAAATGAGAGCCATAAACGGAATGAACTGGCCCTTGCCATCCTGTTTCGGTCATTTGCGCCATTTCTTTAGCTAAAGTTCCCCCAAAGGTATTTTGCAGGGTTTGTACTGAAGCTAAGTTATAGGAAGTGGGCAACATCGAGCGATCGCCTTTGATCTCGGATAAGTCGAGATTGCGATCACTCTGTAGTTGAGTGAGAAGAGTTTGAGCATCTGCATCCGTGCGATCGCCCCGTAATTCTTGACTAAAATAAATCTGGGAAAAGCTTACCTTTCCTGGGATGATGTAGCGATCAAGATGCTGGGTTAAATAAGCTTGCAACACCTCATCATCAGGTTCTCTGAGGGCTGCTACATCTTCCATGAGGAACTTCATCTTTTGAATCAGTCGTCGCCGGACAATGACATCCTTTTGGTCTAATCCCAAACTGAGGGCTTCTTGATAGAGAATTTCATCCTGAATATAATTATCTAATAAGGTTTGTAATTGCTTTTGATTGGGTAAACTGCCCCATTGTTGCTTCCACTGTGTTTGCAACGATGCAATCACAGGGGGAGAAACTTCAATCGAGTCCGCAAATTAGCGATCGCCTCAGCATCTGTTACATGAGTAATAGCATGATCAATAGACTCAAGAACATCGGGTTCAACTCCATCGAGTAAACGGCTAAAAATGGTCTGTCCCGACTCCCAAACGATTTTTAACAACACTACGGTTATGATTAATCCCATCACTGGATCTGCCCACTTATAGCCTAACCACACCCCCACCGCACTGAGCAACACAGCTAAACTGACTAACCCATCCGCCATCGCATGATAGCCATCGGCCATCAGGGCTGCACTGTTGATTTCTTTCCCGACTCTCAGGCGAAAAATTGCCACTATTTCGTTGCCGATAAATCCCACCAAACCAGCTATGGCTAAGCCCCCTAAATAATGCAACGGTTGGGGATTAATAAATCGCTCTACTGATTCATAGGCGGTAATGACAGCACTCAAAAAGACAATGACCACAATCATCACCCCGGCCAAGTCTTCTAAGCGGGCAAAACCATAGGAAAATCTAGGGGTTGGCTTGCGTCTTGAGATTAAAAAAGCAATGCCTAAAGGGATAGCTGTCATGGCATCCCCCACATTGTGAATCAAATCCGCTAGAAGGGCGACACTCCCAGAAAGCCAGAAGACGATTGCTTGTAAACTGGCAGTAATTAATAAGCCCACTAAAGACCATTTTACTGCCCAAATTCCTCGCTCTGAACTAATAATTTCGGGATCGATAATTCCGTGGCTATGGCTGTGTTCGCCATGATGGTGAT
>DLXW01000333.1:0-2137 GCA_003448685.1 Cyanothece sp. UBA12306 | reverse complement strand
TGGTGATGATGATGGTGGTGATGTTTCTTCTTCGAGTTTTTTAGAGCATCAATCGTCTCAGTCGGATTCAAATTAATAAGTTGGGTCATAGTATTTGTAACAATCAAGATACTTATGTTTGGGACTATGGGAGTTGGATTGGGACAATATATTTCCCTTTTTTTACTTAGTTTTTCTTCCCCTATATCCTCTTTTTCTATTCAATAATACTCTTTAAGTCAAGAAAATTATAGCCAATATTTATTATTTTTTGTTAATCAATAAAAATGATAATTGTTCTCAAAATTATCGAACGCCAAATTGAGCCTTTGTAAAGATATTTAACAAAATTATTCATCTATCCCCATCTCCCTTGACAGAAATCCAGTTTTCGCTACACTAACAAGTGTTGAGAAGATTTAGCAAGTAATTTTAAGTAAATGCTTTCTTTAAAAATTCTTTTCATTTTCTTTAACATTTATTAACCTAAAAGGAGTTTTTTCATGGCTTTTTCCATGAAAACAGGGATTTGTTTGCTTCTTTCCCTGTTGTTTGTGCTGTCAGGAATACTGCCCTGGCTACCCACTGGCCTGGCCTTTGCCCAAACGAGTCACCCTAACATCCTAGTGATAATGGGGGATGATATTGGCTGGTTTAACCTCAGTGCCTACAACAGAGGTATTATGGGTTACCGAACCCCTCATATTGACAGTCTTGCCAAAGAAGGCATCATGTTCACCGATTTTTATGGGGAACAAAGCTGTACTGCTGGTCGTGCTGCCTTTATTACGGGTCAAGCTTCCATCCGTACTGGTATGACTAAGGTGGGACTACCTGGTATTGATGTGGGTTTGAAAAAAGAAGACCCCACCCTAGCGGAGTTACTCAAACCTCTGGGCTACCGTACTGGTCAATTCGGGAAAAACCATCTGGGTGATTTCGACCAATATTTGCCCACTGCCCACGGATTTGACGAATTTTTTGGTAACCTCTACCACCTTAACGCAGAAGAGGAACCCGAAAACGAAGATTATCTACCCGAAGGAGAATCTCTAATCTTCGATTATTTCCGACCCAGAGGGGTACTCCATAGCTTTGCTGACAAAAACGCTTATACTTGCGACCCAAACCAAGGGGAAATGCTTGCTGAAAGTTTAGGAGAGACTGGTGAGCAAGTCGTCTGTGATACGGGTCCTCTGACCATCAAGCGCATGGAAACCATCGATGGAGAGGTATTAGATAAGACAAAAGAGTTCATTGCAGATGCTAACGCAGCAAGTGAACCGTTTTTTGTTTGGTTCAATACCACTCGGATGCACGTCTTTACCCACCTGAAAGAAGAATCTCAGGGAGTCACTGGGCAAGGAATTGAAGGAGACGGGATGGTAGAACATGATGGTCAAGTGGGAGAACTTCTCCAGTTCGTCAAAGACCAAGGTTTAGATGAAAACACCATTATCGTCTACTCCACTGACAACGGTGCAGAAGTATTTACCTGGCCAGATGGAGGAACAACACCTTTCCATGGTGAAAAGAATACCAATTGGGACGGGGGTTTCCGTGTTCCTGCGATCATTCGCTGGAAAGATCATTTTCCCGCAGGTGTGGTTTCCAACGAAATCATGTCTCACATTGACTGGGTACCAACCCTGATGGCTGCTGCTGGTGTGGAGAATATCCAAAGACAATTGCTGTCCGAGGACGATCAACGGAAATTAGATGCACAATATCCAGA
The DNA here is from genome assembly GCA_003448685.1 of Cyanothece sp. UBA12306. GTDB lineage: Bacteria > Cyanobacteriota > Cyanobacteriia > Cyanobacteriales > Microcystaceae > Rippkaea. The sequence goes on along the minus strand of DLXW01000333.1, from coordinate 423 downwards.
ATATGAGCAATATAATGTTCATTTAGACGGATATAACTTCTTGCCCTACTTATACACTGCGGATACGTTAATGGACAACCCAGAACTCAAGGAAAATTGTCCTATTAGCATCGGTCTAACAAGTCCTCCTCCCTATTGTGCCCCCCGTCATGAGTATATCTATTTCACCGATGACGGTTATCCATCAGCCGTTCGCTATAACGACTGGAAATTAATCTTTAGTGAACAGCGCGCAGAAGGGTTTGATGTTTGGGCAGAACCCTATGTTAACTTGAGGGTTCCTCGGTTAATTAACTTACGCCGTGATCCCTTTGAGAAAGCACCCCACGAGTCGGACTATTACTCTGACTGGCTTTTCCGTCGCATTTTCTTACTCGGTCCTGTTACCTCCTATGTTGGAGCCCACATTCCGCACTTCTCAAT
>DLXW01000115.1:23537-39514 GCA_003448685.1 Cyanothece sp. UBA12306 | reverse complement strand
TTTTTCCTCCGTAACTGGTGATACTTTTTGAGAGTTATCTACAGAGGAATTAGTCTTTTTTTTCTCAAGGACTGGAGCCGGTTTATCTGATTTAACTGCTTTAGTCCCATGGGGTTTTTTGTTAGTTTTATCAGGCTTTCCTTCTGGTGTAGCTTTGATGGGTTTTTTGTAGCGGGGAATTTTAACCGTTGGGGTTTCAACATCCTCGATCCATCCCCAACAGTTACGGGAGGGGATGAACTTAAACATCGCTTGAATGAACCACCGTTGAGGCAATTCTTCTTTAGGAATTTTGGGATTAAACTTAAATGGTCGAGAATCGTCTTCACGACGCATTAATACAGGAAGATGGGAGGCTTTAAATTTTCCCTGAGGATCAGAAGCATTAAAATTTCTATAGATCGAGATCACTGGTGTTCTTAATTGAGGGACAAATTGCCAAATTCCTCGAAATCTAAAAATCCCTGGAGCTTCATCCCATTGATTATCTTCTCCCCAAGCAGCTACTTGAAAACGGATAATGGGGTCTTGTCTGGGGATAATGAGGCATTTAGGATAAACTCGCAAATAAACAGGAGCGTCAGGGGAGTTCTCGTGTTGTTTTAGCCAAGCTTTGTAGCGATAGCCAGGAAAAAATAAACTATATTTATTTCCACTAATGGTTAAGACGAATTTCCCCTCCTCCTCTTGTTTGGGTGTTCCATACAGAGTCCCAATGGCTTGGAAGATTAGAGGATTTTCCTCAGTTTTTACAACAGAAGGAGATTCAGACTCAACGGACGATGGAGTTTGCTGCTCGACTTTTTGATCAGTTTTATGGGAAAGTTCGTTGGCGGCAGGCATAGATAATAAATTTTGTGATCGGCTGAATTTGTCCCATCATTATAGATCCGAAGATCAATTAATTTAATCTTCTGTTGATAATTAGTCACCTTAATTTTGTATCAGAGACGAGGGTTTTATTTTCTGTAACAGGATGGTCAATTTCCAAGTCTGGTAATTTCAAGAGCATTCCTGCGACAAACCAATAATAGACAGCAACCGGATCAACAGCTAAGGGATAGTAGTAGGGATTATAGCTAATGAAGAGGATAAATATCCATAGGCATAGTCCTAGACGACGTAAGGAAGGAGTTTTTAAAGAGCGATAAGCTTTAAAAGTTAAAACAGTTAGGGTGGTAACAACCCCCAAGAAAGCTAAAAATCCTAGAATACCGATTTCATAAAGCACTTTGACGTAAAAGACTTCAATCAGTTCGATTTCTCCGAGACGACGAGCTGCACTAGCTGTTCTTCCTAGACCATTTCCTAACCATTCTAGACGATAATCAATCAGCCATTGGAATTGTTTAGCCATAAATTCTTGAGGTGGGGAATATTGCCAACGGTCAATAAAATTACTAATGGCTTCTTGGACAATGGCAAATTGAGTGACGATGACAATAGTAGTCACAGCAATCAGTCCTAACTTAATTGGCAGTTTCTCTTGCTGTTTTTCAGTGAGTAAAAATAAGATTAAATAGATCACAGGAACCACTAATAAAGCCGTCCTTTGACCAGAAAGCAATGTTGCTATTAAGACACTAGCGATCGCTAACCAATTGACCCATCTCCAGATTCGAGAAGTTTCACTCACACTCACACCATAGGTAATAAAGACACTAGAAATCAAGAACCAGGCCCATTGCCAAGGAGAAACAAAAGTCCCAGGAAGTCGAATTAAATCTTTAGCTGGATTATAAAGTAGTGAGCCACCTACAAAACATTGTGCCTGTAAACTGGCTCTGGTAGAAGCAGGAGCCGGCAACTGACTACTTCCTGGACAAATCCCAGTAGTTAAAAATAGATACTGCACTATACACAAACTACAGCAAATTAAAATAAGAACTATCCAGAGACGATTAATTTGCTCTAATCTTTGAATATTACTAATCAAATAATAGCTACATAAAATTAAAGGAATATATCCTAAAAATATCTTTAAGCCAATGATTCCCATTAATACAATTTTATCCTGAGAAGGTGTCAATGATCGAGCAAAATTAACGACAAAAAATGTCAACAAACATCCTAATACTAAAAGACTTAGAGCAATCGCTAAAGGTCTAATTTTTGGGAAAATTTTCGGCAACACTTGGTTACTAATTAGGATCGCTAATGCAGCCGGAAAATAGAAAGCATCCTTGGCAAAATGAAACACAGCATAAGATTTATTAAATGTTATCCCTCCTCCCACTGCTTTGAAAACACCAGCAATAGCATAAGTCATCGTTCCCCCGAAAGGAAGATAAATTAGAAAAGCCAATAAACCCCAACGAGGAAATAAATAGGAAATTACCAAGCAAGGAACTAGAAGTGCTGCCATAATAGCGGTCTTGCCACCAAGAATTATTAAAGCAAATGAACTCACCACAACTGAGGCAAAAAGAGTTCCTGCAATAATATAAATTGTTTTTTCTGTATTCATAATGGGTAAAATTTAATTGATTATTGATGGTTTTAGACTCTGAGCTTTGTTGTAATTCCCTGTCCTTTTTGATTAAATTCTTTGACAGTCTGTTCTGATAATTCATGGGTAGTCATTGCTTCTAAAACCGTTAAAGGTAAAGTAAGATGATTTGCCCCAGCTTGTAAAGCATCTGCTGCTTCTTGGGGAGATTTTAAACTAGCTGCTAAAATTTCCGTTGAACTTCCTTGAAGTAAGTTGGCCATTTCTCGGACTAAAGCTAAACCATCTCCTAACAACCTTGTTGCCCGATTAACGTAAGCAATGGCATATTTTGCCCCTGTTTCGCGAGCGATCGCAGTTTGCGCCCCACTATAAATAGCAGTTATAGCACAAGGAATCTCTTGGGAGAGATTGGCCGCGACTTGAAATCCTACCTGAGTTGCTGGAATTTTCAAGACAGTTTGTTGGCCAATAATTTCATAAGCTTGTCTTCCTTCGGCTACCATGTCCTCAAAAGTTGCGGTGGTGAGTTGATAATAAACTTCCCCAGGACTTAATAATCGCAGTTGTTTGAGGGTTTCTTCTGGAGATAATTCACTGTTTGCTAGGAGGGTAGGATTGGTCGTAATTCCTTTTACCCATCCCCATTGACGGACGATTTGAGCTTCGATAATGATGGCTGAGTCAAGATAAATCATAATTTTAAGCTGACAATCGGAGGATTAATTGATATGATAACGTCCTTTTTTGCCTATTTCCTTAAAGTTATACCCTAAAGTTATACACAATCTATTCATGATCTCTAGTTAATCTGAAATGAATATGCAACAAGACATAGATTATAGTGAATTGAAAAAGTTTTTAAAACAGCAGCTTTGGCAAGAAGCAGATGTAACAACCAGGAAGCTAATGTTGCAGATTTCTGGTGCTGATCAAAGACCTGATTGCTTATTGACAAAACAAGATATTCAGCAGTTTCCTTGTTCAGCTTTATAGTGAGTCTCAATATTTAAAAAGTATTAATCTTTCACAGTTCTCATCTAATTAGAACCTAATATAGAAACAGAAAATTATTATAACCTTCGTGAGAGATGTTAAATGATCAATTCTTTCTTGGTTTTAGTTTCTTTAATTAGTAATTCAATCCAACCTAATTTCATTGCTCAAACTATTAACCCTTTAGAACTAACCCAACAGACCGTAAGCTCAGATCATAACCGTAATTTTATTGAGGTTAAGTTTCAAAGAATTAACTCAGAAAATGTTCCTATTGTTCAAATTACTAATCTAACTTCCAAGAACATTGATAACATTCAAGGAAGTTTTATACTTGAAGATACAGACGGTAATTATTTATTTGGTAGTGGTTATACTTCTAAAATTACAGGACAAGTTTTTATTAAAGCAGGAGATACCAGAGATTTTAGTATTTTTGGGTTATCAAAACGCACTGAGTTAGTTGAGTTAATCCGTAAATCTCCCAATCAAGTAAGATTTTTCTTTGAAGCAAAAGAGATTAAATATATGGATGGTACAGTTGAGAAAGATTTACAATAGGGTTTGCTGAATAAGTCTTTTAGCAGGGAGCTCGGAGACCGGAGCTCGGAGACCGGAGCAGGGGAGCGGGGTTACAGCTTGTTTACATTTCTTAAGACAGTTAATTATATTTATGTCCGACTACTTAGTAACGATTTGCCGTTGAATTGCCAATAATTTTAACAGGAGGTAAAAGGTTAATTTCATCTTTGATATCTCCATGGCTTACCTCAGATATTATTATAAAAACAGACGGTACTGTCTTTATAATAATATCTGTTTAATTAACTTTGTCGATGCTTAACTCCTAAATCAAGACATTTCTAGCATTCGTTGAATAGGACGTAAAGCTGCTAAGCGAATATCTTCATCCATAGTTATTTCTGGTTGTTGATATTTCATGGCTGAATACAATTTTTCTATGGTATTCAAACGCATATGGGGACATTCATTACAAGCACAATTATCAATAGCAGGTGCAGGAATAAATTGCTTATTAGGAGCTTCTTTAGCCATCTGATGGATAATTCCTGGCTCTGTTGCCACAATAAAGACTTCACTCGGATTTTGCTGAGAATATTTTAATAAAGCTGTTGTAGAACCAATATAATTAGCGTGGCGTAAAACTGAGGGTTCACATTCGGGATGAGCAATAATTTCAGCTTGGGGATGCTCAATTTTTAGTTGCACAATTTTCTTTTCTGAAAATGTTTCATGAACGATGCAGCTTCCTTGCCACAGAATCAAATCTCGTCCTGTTTGTTCCATCACATATCTTCCCAAATTTTGATCAGGTGCAAAAATGATAGGACGATCTTTGGGAAGTTGATTAACAATTTTTACCGCATTAGAACTAGTACAAATAATATCACTCATCGCCTTAATTTCGGCACTACAATTAATGTAGGAAACGACGATGCAACCAGGATATTGAGCTTTAAATTGGGAAAATGCTTCAGGGGGACAACTATCTGCTAAGGAACAACCCGCATTCACATCCGGTAATAATACCAATTTATCAGGATTAAGGATTTTAGCGGTTTCTGCCATAAAATGAACCCCCGCAAAAACAATAACCTCTGCATTGGTACTAGCTGCTTGTTGAGAAAGAGCCAAAGAATCACCGATAAAGTCAGCAATATCTTGTATATCAGGATCTTGGTAATAATGTGCCAATATAACGGCATTTAAGTCTTTTTTAAGCTGATTTATTGCTTTAAATAAATCATTAGGTATTAAATTAGGTTTGGTGAAAGTTGATGGTTGCTGAGGTCGTACAGTGGTGAACACAGTGGGATGTCACTCCTAAAACAGATTATAGTGGGTTTTACCAAAACTATTGTAACAAATTTTCTCATCATACCACAAGTTAGCTCTTTAAACTACTATACAATTTTAGTGTTAGAGCAGATCTTCTAATAACATTTTTAGAATTTCTTCTTGATCACTAGAATCATTATTAGAGAAAAAACGAGGGCCTTTCAAAAACTCCTTAAGAGTTATTTTTTTATCCCTAAAACTTTTGACAAAGTCCCGAATACTTTCTATCGTTTCAATTTGTTCTTCAAGTTGTGATAATACCTCTTTGATGGGATCGATACCGCTACGTTTACAAGAACGATAATCTTTAACTATTTCTCCCTCGGGAGTATTACGTGCAAGACGCAGTTCCCGTTTAATATTTTCATATTGCGTTTTGAGCAGTTCATTATCTTTTTCTCGACGTTGACATTGTTTCTCAACCTCACTTTTAGTAGAATTATTTAGATCAAAATCTTCCTCAAGATGGTGTTGTTTTTCCAGTTCTAAAAGTCTGGCAATATCTCCTTCTTGATAAGCGCGATTAACTTCTTTCATGATTTCGTTATGGCGCATTTGCGTTTCCTCATCTGTTACCTTATCTGGATGAAAAAGAGAGGCAAGTTTTAAGAAAGTTTGGCGAATTTGTCTGGCTTCCGAGGATTTATAAGCAGATTCGGTATCAAATTCCGATGGATTATTTCCTTGATAATAACCAGTATTTTCATTAAAAAAGTCATCAGAGTCTTCGTCAAATTCATTATCAAACATATCATCAAGTTCCTCATCCTCATCCTCATCACTAAACTGAGGACTGATAATTCCTCCGTACTGAAGACTTTGGTAAATTTCATTGATATTTTTTTTGTTTTTTTTGCCAAATTTCTTGGTGCTAAGAATTTGCTCAAATAAACTATGAATTTCAGCATCAACTTCCATCATTTTTTGATACAATGGGGTGCTTTGGGTGAAAATTTCTGTCGCAATAGAACGCATTTCATCGAGAAACTTTTTCAATTCCTTGCGTTTGCGTTGAATTTGTTTAAGTAGCCATTCATGTTCTGTTTCTAAAGAACGCAGACGTTCATGAAATGCAGAAAGCCCTAAAGAATAATTTTGAGCAGCTTGTTTACCTTTGTCAGAACGGGTATTAGGATTAAGATAGAAATTAGAGACTCGTTTTTATTATATTTGATAGTTAACCTGATTAAACCTCGTCAATAAAAACACTATGTGAGCCTTTTCTTGCTTTCATCTTGACATCCTACATCGGAGAACTCTCAATTGTGAGTTGATTTAGTCATCCATTTGCCAAGGTTCCAAAATATTATTTTCATCAAAAATCTTTTTGGGACGCACCACAATAATAATTTGACCGAGTAAACTTACCTGGGGAGTTTCTTCAAACCATTTAAAGCTTAATTCCCCTGCTTCTTCAACCAGAAAATAGCTGTTAACATCCCAGTCTTTGAGCGAAAGATCAACTACAACTAAAACATCTTCGATAGAACCTGGCAGAGATTTAGGAAGGCGATCGCTTGTACATAAAATCGCCACAGGATCATCTGCTTTGAGCATAGCTTGCCAACCTGGTAGAGACACCACTGAACCTTGTCCCGAATAGGACACAACGTCAAAAGGTTCGGTCCTCTCTAACTTTGAAACCCCATCTAGGTCATTTTTGGTCAAAGGAAGGCTTCCCACCACGGTGACGATACGCGATAGATCCGACTGTTCTTCGAGACGATATAGAGGCAATAAAGGTGCGCTACGACTAGGAACAACAGTCAAGTCAATTAAAAGTTTCTCAATAGCCGATCGCCCTTGAAGAGAATGGGCAAACTTCAACCCTTTGGCGATCAAACGGGTGCGATCTTGAAGATCCTTTTTTTGTCGGGCCTGTTTCCAGCATTGATAGGCCATAGCATCCCCAGGATGGTTAGTAAACTCCTCTGGGACTTGAGATAGACGGGAAAACTCCTGAAAGGTTTTGGCAACCTCTTTTGTCTCCTGCGCTTCAAGGGTTTTTTCCTTAGCTAACTGAGCAACGATCGCCCTTTGTTCCTGGTTCAAGATACGTAATTCATAGAGAACATCACTTTTTGGGCCAAGATAATAGGTTAGAGTCTCATCGCTAATATCTGCTTTGAGCAAACTTTCGTAAACTTGCGCTGCTACGATAATCAAATTTTGTTGACTTGACTGAAACCCAGTCTGTTCAAAAATCGTTTGGCCATTGTATCCTGCTTGTTGTAGCTGTTGACAGGCTCGACCCCAGTCTACCCAAGTCCCCTGTTTTTCGAGGAGCGATCGCAATAATTGATTAGCATCTTCTGGAGAAAGTTGGGATTGGTCATTCATATCATACAAGAGAGTGGGAGAGGAGAAGATCTCGCTGACTATTGCCCATGGCCTAGTCTTTATTTCTTCTAAAAGATTACTAAAAATTATCAAAATCTTCAGTAATCTTAAGCACCGAATTTTATGATAACGCGATACACTGGATTATATAGACGTAGTCTATGACAGCTATAGGCTATTATCAGGGGATTAATAATATTCAATGACTAGACTAGCAGCTTCGAGCGGACGACAGGCTCCACAACCTGAGATGAAAACATCTCGCCTCCCTAGTGATAGCGCCTTGGGACTTGTCTCAACCCATAGTTTTCCTGCTATTGTCGGGACAGCAGACATGATGCTTAAATCATCTGATGTTACCCTAGTGGGTTACGAAAAAATTGGTAGCGGACACTGTACTGCTGTAGTCAGGGGAAAAGTAGCGAATGTTCGTTTAGCAGTAGAAGAAGGAGCAAAAACCGCCGCGCAATTTGGGCAATTAATCTCTAAATTGGTGATTCCTCGCCCCATGCCTAATTTAGAGGCGATTTTCCCCATTGGTAGCTATTTAGTCGAACTTGCTCAACAAAAACAAGGCTATAGTCGTTTAAGTAACCGATCTATCGGACTTTTAGAAACAAGGGGTTTTCCCGCCATGGTAGGGGCTGCTGATGCTATGTTGAAATCAGCCGATGTGCAGTTAGCTTCCTACGAAATTATTGGTGATGGTTTATGTACGGCAATTGTGCGGGGTTCGGTAGCTAATGTAGCTGTGGCCATTGAAGCTGGTATTCAAGAAGCAGAAAAGATCGGCGAACTCCATGCAGTGATGATTATTCCCAGACTGTTAGAAGATCTCGAACATACCTTACCTGTGGCCAATTGCTGGATTGAACAACCCGAAGCTTTACCCATGTTAATGCCTAATGCCGTCAGGGAAAAACAAAAAGAATTAATTGCTTTACCTGAATTAGAAAAAAAACCCCTAGTCTTCAAACAAGCACAACCAGTAGAACTTGAGGAAATAGAACCCTTTGAAGAGGGCAAAATGAGAAAAGAAACATTATAGGAGAATATAAGCGGATTAATTTCGACCCTCTTGTATCGAAAAAAATTGCTTACCAGACCGATTTAAAACCGTCTTTAACCCTTTTGTGTTACAATTTTTGAATGTTTTGTCATCGAGGGGTGGCAAGTCCCCTCAAAAACCATTATTGGGAAATATCCATGACAACGAGTAATTACGGTGCGCAACAAATACAAGTTCTTGAAGGGTTAGACCCCGTTCGCAAGCGTCCAGGGATGTACATCGGAACCACTGGACCTAGAGGACTACACCATCTCGTATACGAGGTTGTGGATAACTCCATTGATGAAGCTTTAGCTGGCTATTGTAGCCATATTGAGATTGATATCAACGCCGATGGTTCGGTTAGCGTTACCGACAATGGCCGGGGTATCCCAACAGATATCCATCCTACCACAGGTAAATCAGCCCTGGAAACCGTAATGACTGTTCTTCACGCTGGGGGTAAATTTGGCGGTGGTGGTTACAAAGTTTCGGGTGGGTTACACGGTGTGGGTATTTCCGTGGTTAATGCCCTATCAGAATGGGTTAATGTTAAGGTTTGGCGCGATCAAAAAATCCATACCCAACGCTACGAAAGGGGTATTCCGATGGATTCCCTGGAAACCAAACCAGATCCTCAACATGACACCGGAACTTCCATTTCTTTTTTGCCTGATACTCAAATTTTTTCGGGAGGAATCGAATTTGATTACAATACTTTGTCAGGAAGATTAAGGGAATTAGCCTATCTCAATGCGGGGGTTAAAATAACTTTTACCGACTCTCGACCCGAAGAAATTCATCAGGAAACTTATTGTTATGAAGGCGGTATTAAAGAATATGTAACTTATATGTGTCGGGATAAAGATCCCCTCCATCAAGATATTATTTATGTTTCAGGGGAGAAAAATGGCGTTCAATTAGAAGTTGCCTTGCAATGGTGTATTGATGCCTATAGTGATAATTTATTGGGGTTTGCTAATAATATTCGGACTGTGGACGGGGGAACCCATCTAGAAGGGTTAAAAACCGTCCTCACCCGCACGATGAATAATGTGGCCCGTAAGCGCAATAAAATCAAAGAAAATGAAGCCAATTTAGGGGGAGAAAATGTCCGAGAAGGGTTGACCGGAGTGATTTCTGTTAAAGTTCCTGAACCAGAATTTGAAGGACAGACTAAGACCAAATTAGGTAACACAGAAGTTCGAGGAATTGTTGATTCTTTAGTGGGTGAAGTTCTCAATGAATATTTAGAATTTAATCCCCAAGTTGCTGATAGTATTATCGAAAAAGCTGTCCAAGCTTTTAAAGCAGCAGAAGCAGCGCGAAGGGCCAGGGAATTAGTACGCCGCAAGTCGGTTTTAGAATCTTCCCCTCTACCTGGAAAATTAGCAGATTGTAGTAGCAGAGATCCCGAAGAATCAGAAATTTTCTTAGTCGAAGGAGACTCAGCAGGAGGAAGTGCAAAACAAGGACGCGATCGCCGTTTTCAAGCGATCCTACCTTTGAGGGGAAAAATACTCAATATTGAGAAAACAGACGACGCTAAAATCTACAAAAATAACGAGATTCAATCTTTAATTACAGCCCTAGGATTAGGCATTAAAGGAGAAGAATTTGATAGCTCTCAATTGCGTTATCATCGCGTAGTAATTATGACCGATGCTGATGTGGATGGAGCCCATATTCGCACCCTTTTGTTAACCTTTTTCTATCGCTATCAACGGGAATTAGTAGAAGGTGGTTATGTTTATATTGCCTGTCCTCCTCTGTATAAAGTGGAACGGGGACGTAATCATGTTTACTGTTACAATGAACGGGAATTACAAGAACACATCAATAGTTTACCCAGTAATGCCAACTATTCGATCCAAAGGTTTAAAGGGTTAGGAGAAATGATGCCTACTCAACTTTGGGAAACAACCATGAACCCAGAAACTCGTACCATGAAACAGGTAGAAATTGAAGATGCAGCCGAAGCTGATCGTATTTTTACCGTATTAATGGGCGATCGGGTAGCACCACGACGGGAATTTATTGAAACCTACGGACCTAAATTGAATTTAACTGATTTAGATATTTAGTATGATCAAAACAGTTAAACCTAAATTAAAAGCATGGGTAGCAATTAATAAATCAATGCTTTCAGAGACTGTTTGTAAAATAAATCTTAAGGTAATTTTAGGGTGTGTTAGCGTAGCGTAACGCAGCTAAATCTCCCAATTTTGGTGCGTTACGGCATAACAAAAATTCTAGATCATGATTCAATAATCAGAATTTGCCTAACGCACCCTACCTTAATGTTTTGTTTACAAACAGTCTCTGAGATCTTGCGAGTTCTAGTTGAGAGTTTGAGAGTTTTAGTTGAGATTTAGCAATTTCATTTTGCGCTTCTGAAATTTTGTTACCAGCAACACTAGTAACATAAGTAAGAATCCCCAATAAAATAGGGACAAATAGCTTGTCTGAGAATTCTAGAATTTTTGTCGTTAATGATTTCTCTTTAGAGACAATACTTAGTATCTTATCAAGTTTTTCCTCAGCTACGTTATTTTGCTTGTTGTTAAGTTCATTAATTTTTCCCGCCATCATTAAGCCCTCCCATTATTAATAATTAATCGACAACTCTTGGCACAAATGCTTCAGGGTAATAATCTTAGCTGTCAATGTCCCGATCTCATACTGGTCTTTCAAATAAATTAATGCTTCTTCAATAGGATACTAACTAAACTTAAGACTACTACGAGTTGATTTAGTTTAGCTTTTGCTTCTTTTTCTGTATAGAAATCGCTAATCTTGATTCCAGAGCAATTCTTGATATGATAATTATAGCGCTACGTGTTAAGGTCAGGACATTTGTAAAGCTTAAAATTAAGTCATAGCTTGATTCTACATTCTACATTCTTAATTTCGCGCAGCGCTATAGCAAATAGTTTCACCGTAGACAAAAAAATGCTTCGAGTTGCAATTCGACGAATTAAGCCAGGAAAAGAACAAAAACTCAGAAATTGGCTAGCAGAACTTAATCTCAGAGCTTCGGAAGTTCGAGCAACATTTAAGGATGAGACTGTTCGCGCTGAACAAGCTTACATAATTTCGAGCGCTGATGGCCCTTTACTGATTTACATTATGGAAGCTCAAGACTTTTGTGTAGCTCAAAAAGCTTTCTTGAACTCACAACATCAAATTGACCATGAACATCGCCAAGTAATCGAAGAATGCCTGGGGGAATCACTCAATGTTGCACCACTCTATGATATGAAAATATAAGTCAATTCTGTTGTTGTAGTCTATGTCATTTTTGCGTCCCCAATCTGGAAGACCCAGCGCGATTAATCTGGTTTTTGTCGCCTTTGTGGGCATTTCTATCCTGTTAGCAGCTTATACAGGAAAAATGCCAGAGGTTACTCAAGCCAGTGTAGAATCAGCTAAAAGTGCCGTTGAATTAGCTATTGGCTTAATTGGAATTATGGCCCTGTGGTTAGGGTTAATTCGCGTCCTCGAAGCAGGAGGGTTGATGTTAACCATTGCAGAGTTACTCAAACCTTTGATGATCAGATTATTTCCTGATGTTCCCCCCACTCATCCGGCCATGGGTGCAATGTTACTCAATATCTCCGCCAATATGTTGGGTTTAGGAAATGCAGCTACCCCTTTTGGCCTCAAAGCTATGACGGAACTGAATAAACTTAATCCCCTCCCAGGAACCGCCACTAATGCTATGTGTCTGTTTTTAGCCATTAATACTTCTAGTGTAGCTCTTTTTCCTTTGGGAGTAATTGGAGTTAGGGCCGCGGCCGGTAGTACCCTTCCAGCAGCAATTTGGTTACCAACTCTTTTAGCAACGACTTTTTCAACAATAGTGGGAGTTACAGTTTCAGCTTGGTTAGGCTACAAAGATAGGGATTATGCCAAATCATCGTTATCACCTTCTTTTGTAGAAGAAGAGTTTATAATCGAAGAAACCGAAGCAACAGCAACAGACAGAGAAATTCCTCGGGAAAAAACGGAAGAACCCAATTTTGATCATCTCTTATATCCCCCTGGTTTATTGTCTCGATTTGTTGCTTGGGGATTCGTTGGCATATTTTTAGGAGCGATTCTTTATCGGGTTATTAATAGTGATAATTTGGGAGAATTTATTCGCCAAGAATTCCTCGCTCATTGGCTGCTTCCAGCTTTAATGTTATTAATTGTGGCCTATGGTGTAGGACGGGGAGTTAAAGTCTATGAAGCTGTTACTGAAGGAGCTAAACAAGGGTTTGATATTGCTATCCGAATTATCCCTTTTTTAGTGGCTATTTTAGTTGCGATTGGGATGTTTCGTGCTTCGGGTGCGATGGATGCAATCACCGGTTTTTTGAGTCCCTATACTAATTGGATTGGCCTTCCGGTGGATGTGTTACCCATGGCTTTATTACGTCCTTTATCTGGCAGTGGGGCGTTCGGCTTAATGGGTGAGGCTATAGAACGCGCTCCTGACTCCTACAGTGCCTTTGTTTCTTCGGTTATGATGGGGAGTACAGAAACTACTTTTTATGTCTTAGCGGTCTATTTTGGGTCAATTGGGATTACCAATATTCGCCATGGTTTAGTGGCTGCTTTATTGGCAGATGCTACGGGTATTTTATCAGCTTGTTTATTAGCTCGAATTTTTTGGTCAGGATGATCTTTATTACTTAATTTGACAGTGTTTTTTAAGGAGAGATATTGCTAAATCAAAACTATTAGGTTGGGTTTGAACCGCATAAGCTTCTCTTTCTAAATCCCGACGATCAATATCTGTATAATGCTGGAAATAAGGTCTTGCTTGATTAATTGGTTCAATATCTAATCCTAGCATTTTTATAGTTCCTTCTCCTGCACAAACTTGTGCTGCATGAACCGATTCATGAATTAGGGTTGGTAAGGCAATATTTAAGTCAAAAACCACGGGATTAATCCAAATTTTTCGAGAATTACTCTGTAATAATCCGTAGGCACCTCTTTGAGGGGGAAGTGCCATAATAACTTGAAATCCTGATTGTTCGAGTAACCCTTTTAAGGTCATGAATTTGGGGTTTTCTGTTGGTAATTGGGCTAGTAAAATTAGAGAACTAGATAAAAAATTTTTTAACATATTACTATGGCGCTACGCGCAATTAAGAATGCAAAATTTAGAATGTAGAATTAAGCTATAACTTAATTTTAAGCTTGATAAATGTCCTAACCTTAATGCGTAGTGCTGTAGCAGTTCTCATACTTGTGAGGTACAGGAGTTGATATTTTTGGGGAATCGGGAGTTCGGCAGTCGACAGTCGGAGAAAAACCAAAGTGTACCTCACCAAACAGAGAAACGCTAGATAACTATCAATAGTCAAAACGAAGGCCTTTTGCTCCAGAGCTTTTCCAACCTTTCCCATTTTGCATATCTAGATGAACAAAACCTTTTTTGGCACCATACCCAAGCCGTCCATACCAGTTACGATCTAAATATTTCTGAAAATCGTATATATTTTTGCCGATCGCTTGCACATCAGCGGCTCGGCCATAGAGATGCTGTGATTGACTAGCTCCACCGACTGCATTATTGACTGCGGGTGGTCGATACCAACTGGTAACACGAATCGCAGAACCCCAATCGGCTCGTATTTTGTCAAGTTCTTTGGCTAGAGCTAAAATGTTACGTTCTTCAGCACTATTACGTTTAGGGATTCTTCTGGAGTCATTTTTGGTCACTTCACCAACAGTGAAGTATTTACTAATGCGCAGACTGCCATTATGCCAATCAATTTGGCCGGGGGTGTTGTGAATCTCTCCCACACCTTGATTGGGTTCAATGGTTATTTCGGTATCATCTTCGTCTCCTTCCCAAGATGTTTGCCAATGGCCATCGAGATCACCGTCATAGATATACCATTCTCCTGCACCATGGGCTAATTTAACCCAGTAATGACCGTCTCCCACTGCTTTATATTCGTCTACATCATAACTGTGACCACTAGGGACGGATTTTTTCAGAGATTCGGATAGTAATGAGGATTGTTCAGGTTGTTTTTTAAGAACCGTATCCCGTATCGCTGTTATTTTCTGCTTCTGGTTAGATTTAGTTTCACTAGCTAGATTTTCAGATGGTTGACTGCCATTAACCGTGGTAAAGTCCGTGGCTGTTTCCCCTTTACATTCGGCTAAACTTTGTAGTTTTTGGGTGTAATATTTGGCTCTGGCAATGACATCGGAACCATAGTCGTTACCTGTAGTCCCTCGATCCATCCCTGCTTTGGTACGGACATTACTCGGCCCTGAATTATAGGCGACGGCTGCACCTTTGAGTAAATATTCATCAGTCCAAGTAGGATGTTTTTGGCGAACTTCATCTCGAAATTGGGCATAAATCATGGTTCCCTGGTTAATATGAATTTGACTACCAGGATCGCCAGATCTTCCTTGTTGTTGCCAATAACGCTGATCTACCTGCATCAAACCAAATGCTCTACCACGATCGCCCGTTCCATTAGCAGCAAGCGCACTACCACCTCGGGACTCCCTGCTACAAATAGCAGCAATAATTGCAGGGGGAACGTCATATTTAACGGCAGCTTGATAGAATCTTTCGGCATATTTTTCGATTTTTGGCCAATCGGTTTCTGCCATTTTTTGTGATGCTCGCACGCCACTATATCTTAAGCCATCTTGTCGAGCGGTGTTGGAGGAGGCTCCAGTGGTAATACTAAAGGCTTTTTTGAGGGCTTGATCCCAACGATCAAGTTTAATTGTGGTACGGATGATGGCTGTGTCAGTAGTAGTGAGTTTAGGTTTAAGACTTTCGCTTATTTTTCTGGTGGTAATTGTTTGATTGAGTGTACTAGGTAATATCTGATTAACCGCAGTTGGACTAGTATTTTCTACTTTAAGAATATCAGGGATTAAATTTAAGATTGGGATAGCTTGGGAATAGGATTTTAGCCAAGTTTGGTTGGAAGTTAGCCAAGTTTCAATGGGTTTGGTTTTTGAGGAGTCAAATTCCTCAAAAACCGGTTTCAGCCCATAATTCTGGTTAATAGTGATTAAATCATTAATAATCCGATTGGATAAAGTTGAGTTTGCGCCGTTGGTAATGCCTTGTCTCTTAAATTTTTCAATTAGTGCAACGACCCGATCTAATTCATAACGCCAATTATCTCTGGTTATAGTGCTTGTTTCCTTGTTTGTTCGATTTCTGAGTTCAATAGCTTGGTCAAATCTTTTGAGTGCTGCATCAAGGCGAGGGGGTTGGAGATCTCGGTAGGCACAGGCGAGTTGAGC
>DLXW01000115.1:15886-23386 GCA_003448685.1 Cyanothece sp. UBA12306 | reverse complement strand
CGGCACAGGCGAGTTGAGCTAGGTAACGGTCATTTTCTGGCTCACTGGTTACTAGGGCTTCAAAAATAGGCAGGGTTCGATAGAGGCGATCGCTGTAATTCTTGACACGGGTTGCTAAACGTCGGGCATTTCTGGCATTATCAAAGATTCCTTCTTTAATATCGGGGTCAAGTTGGGGGTCTATGGAACTATTTTCTAACCGAATAACTAAATCATTGAGTTCTTCAGGATTAAGTCCATAATCAATCTGACGTGAGGCTAATTCTTGGATGGTTTCAACATCTTTAAGTTCAGCCCACTCTTGCTTGATAATTTCTCCTTCTTTTATTTGATCAACTAACCGTTGTAGGGCAGCCTTCAGTAAATATTCGCCACCAAAACCCCCAACAATGCCAACCAACCAGATCCAACCTTCTTGATTTGTATTCTCTGGCAAGAAGGCAATGTAAGCAATAAAGGCTCCGGCAATACCCACAAACATATCCCCAATAAATCCTGGTTTTAAACCGATGATCTCTTTTTTTTCGTCTTTTGCCCAGGAGGGAAATTCTAATGCTTTATCTTTTTCGACTAAAAACGAGCAAAGTAACCCGCCCCAAACCCCTGCGATAGTGAGTTCTAAATAATCTGGTTGAAACCCTAATGTAGTCAACCAATTATCACCAGAAATTTCAAGGCTGGATGTAAATAATATGGGTAAAAGTAAACCAATTCCCATAAACAGTAAAAATTTAATGATCTTTGGTAAATTATCAAAGCCAGAAATTTTAGATGGTGATTGTTTAGTGTTAGTCATTTTTTTGAATCCTTTTTACTTTTAAAGATTGATTATTTGTTAACTGTTTTAGTCTCTTAAAGTTCTATAGCAACCTTGCCATCTTTTCTTAAATTCATGTTCACTTATTTGGCTGTACTTCCCATTGCGATCTCGATAATTTGACTTTAATGTGCCATAGGGATCGTGTGCGATCCAATAATTATCTTTACGACCAATTAGCATAAGTACATGACCGTTGCCTGTTGGGTTAGAAATTGAACCACGATGGCGGATATTAACAACGACAGGAAAACCTATGGCAATTAAATCTTTAATAAAAGGCAAATCTCGATCCGTCATCCATTGGGTTTTAAAGCCATACTGTTCCAGGGCCCAAGTCTGCACGTTATGGTGAGCGTCAACACCAAATCTTCGGTTTAAATGGTACTTACTACCATGCTTGGTATATACCTTTTTCAAATATTCATTATCATTATCAAGTCCTGGTTTTCCGGTTACTCTCCTTAACCAGTCCAAATACATTGCATTACTACTACTATTACAAGTTCGATCTTTGTCTCGATAGTTATCTCTTTGGCTAAAGTATTTCGTTTTGACATCAAGATCTAAGACTTGTCCTGCGGGGAGATATTTGCTGATTCTATCAATTTGTCTTTGTACTGCTTTTGGATTATTGTATTTTCCTGGAGATAAAACGATTTTTTCCTTGTCTTTTGGTTGAGTCTGTTTGACCCAGGGTAAATCCCAATGGTTTGACCAAATATACCAAGTTCCTTGACCATAATCTAATTCGACCACACAATGTGCGCTGGTCACTTCTGAAACAGGGGATAAATTATTCGTATTAGATTTAATTGGTGTATTGGATGTAACTGGTGCACAGAATAGTTGGGCTTCTGCTTTACGCCTTGTTACTAAACCAGGTAAGGTTTTACCATCGGCTTTAACATATTTACCAAATTGTTGCTCAATCCAGGTTTGATCGTTCCATCGTTCAGGAGAATCACAGACTCTAGTAATTGATTGAAAACCATTCCCTTGATAAAAATGTTCCCCTAGATTGTAGGCAAAACTGTACAATGCCCCGCGCTGATTATCATTCATTTGTGACCAGGTGGGGATTTTTTCTAGAGCTTTACGACATTTTTTATCAACGTAGTGCAGTAAGTATTGCTCAGCCTCTTGATGGGTGATAATATCTCCTCTTTTCACCGATTGCCCATCGGGGTATTTAGTTGTCCCATAACCAATGGTTGGCAGATTCCATCCTTTGGGCCCTGGATCTGGGTAAGCTTGCGCTCTACCATCAGCTAACTCTTTATGATAACCTTCAAATCTTTTAATAACATCTAGTCCACTTTGGGGAATTGTACTGGTTTGTAGTGGAGTTATTGGTGTATTTTGGGGTTGCTGATTGTCAGTTTCTGCTGCATTTAATTTTGCATACCGCAGGAATTTACATTCTTCACCGACTGGCATAAACTTTTTTTGATTTTTAGGTAATTCTGAAGATTGGATTGGCTGCTTTTTCAGATATGTTGCTGTAATTGCTTTAATAGTTGAGTTTTCTGGGGCGTTTTCCCATTGAAAATCATCAATGTTAATTGAGGGGATGATCGGTTGGTCAAGGGGAATAGCATTAAGACCTTTTTTGACTAATTGAGAGCCTTCTGGATTATTTTTTAGCCATGCTTGATTATTGGTTAACCATGTAGCAATAGGAACTTTTTTACCTTCATCAAATTCTAGGGCGATTCTATTTAAACCATGATTTTTGTCAATTGTCTTTAAGTCAGCGAAAATTCGTTGAGCAAGGGACGAATATTGACGATCTGCGTCTGATTCTGTCTCAGATTTATCAATTAGGGCAACTGCTCTATCTAGTTCATAATGCCAGTTATCATCTGAGGTGGGTTGACGTAGATCAATAGCTTCGGTTAATTTGTCAATTGCTTGGTCTAAATCAGGTGGGAGAGCATCTCGTAAAGCACAACCGAGTTGAGCTTGATAACGATCATCTGTCGGATCACTCTTGACTAATGATTCAAAAATGGGAATGGTACGATTGATGCGATCGCTATAAGCTTTAACCCTAGCACCTAAACGTCGAGCTTCTCTGGCAGCAGCAAAAACGCGATCTTTAACGATTTTATCTCCTTTTTGCAAATTCGTTGTTAATTCTGAAAGTTCCCAGGATTCTAAACCTTTTTTAATTTGCTGATTAGCTAGTCTTTGTATGTCCTTGACTTGTTGTTTTCTTGCTAATTCTTGTTTTTTTTCTAAGACTTCTTGTAAATTAACGGTTTGTACTTGAGTAATAAATCTTTTTAATACTGCTTCTAAAAGCGTTTTCCCTCCATAACCTCCTACTAAAGCTGCTACAAAGGTCAGTATTACCGAATTTTGGGAGTTAGGAGATCGCGTTATAACAAAATAAGCAATAATTGCCCCTGCAACACCTGTAATAATATCACCGATAATTCCTAATTTAAGACCTGGTTCATTCTTTGTGAATCTGGGAAATTCTAATACTTGATCAACTAACATCGAATATAGAAGTCCCCCCAGGGAACCTCCTATGACTAAATTCAAAACTAGAGAGTTAATGGTGAGCTTGAGGGGTCCAAGGCCTATTAAAGTATAAGAAGAAAGATTTTGTTCAATACCACTTAGCACATGAGCCAAAATCAAAGCTAGGCCAAGACCGATCAGAAATTGAAATACAAAGTTGATGGTTAAGCTTGATATAATTGGAGGCTCAGATTTAGCTTGATTAGAATTTTTTTTTGCCATTTGTAATAACTCCAAAATATTTACAGTTCATGGTCTAACATTTAGTGAAATTAGACTGTCTAAGATAAAATTAAATGCTCAATTTATTCCCCAATTAATTGATTTACTTAAGTTTTTGTCCCGTTTTCGCTTTTCATATTATCTAGTAATGTTTTGAGCAATAACATACCACTACTCGATAACATTAATTGATTAACTCCATCTCCTTTTTCAGCAGGAAAAGTATAGAAATTATTGTTACCTAAAACTCCAGCTTGAGGGGTTAATTTCTCCAATACTTCTGGTAATTTATCTTTCTTTATGATTTCTAAAAGTAGTTCTTTAATCATTTGGTTCATTTGGGCAGTATTATTAGGTGGAATAAGCTGATAACGCTTACCTTCTGCTTCTGCTAGACCTTTAATAGCTTCTGCTTCTTGTTTAGCAGTCTTGGCGGTATTTTCAGCTTTCATTAAACGACATTTTTCTTTTTCTTCTTCAATTGCTGTTTTGATACTTTCTTCAACTTTAACTTTTTTAATTTCTTCGTCAAGTTTAGCTTTTTCCTTCTGAAGAATAGCAGTTAGTATTGTAATTTCTCTTTCTTCAACTTCTTGTTGATTGGTTAATTGAGTTATTTGTAAATTTTTAGTTTGTTCTGCTAGTGCTTCTTCTTGCTTCATTTTTTCTCGTTCAACCGTTGCATTTTCTTGTTCTTCTGTCATCTGTATTGCCGCTTGTACCTCTAACCGTTTTTGTTCAATTTTTCGTTCTTGTTCTAGTTGAGCTAATTGAATTTCTTCTGTTTCTCTTAAAGATTGAGTTTCATAAATCATTTCTTTTTCTTCAATTTCCTGATCTATTTTTAATTTTTTAAGTTTAATAACTTTTTCGTTTTTTAATTTTTGTATTTCAATTATTTTATTTGTTTCTAATTCTATTAATTTACTGTTTTCCAAAGAGTCCTGCATCAACTCATTTCTTTTTCCTATTGCTAAACTATCCAAGAGACTATTAGGATTATAATTGTCGTTTTCTTCAACATTAGTGATTATAAAATCTTCTATTTTTAAACCCAATAACTCTTGATTAATTGATGATATTTTTTTCTTTTCTATATTATATACTTCGTCCATTAAAGCTAATTGTTCTTCAAGTGTGTAATTAATAATGTTACTTTTAATTTCTTTTATTGTGCTAGTTATATCACCTTCCCATTTTTCTTGTTTCTCTTCAATTTCTTTTTGTTTTTGTTCAAAAGAATCTATCTTCTTTTGTACGGTTTTTAAACTTTGAGGAAGATCATCTTTCAAGCTTTTCCCCTCTTGTTGACTTTCAAAATCACTAAAATATTTTTTAGCTTTTTTGAGTTCCTCTATTGTATTTTTAAGCTCACTTGATAATTCCATTGGTTGAGAATCATCTCTATTTGTATCGTTAATAATACTTTCATATATCTTTTTCATTTCTTCAATTAATCGCTTTAATTCTCCAGTGAATTTAGTACTCTCTTCGCTATTATCTGTTGATAGTAAAATCTCACCTGCTGAATTCATTAATGATTCATGAATATTAGTCAAATTTTGATTTAATACTGATTGATTATCATTAGTTTTTGTAGATGACTCAATTTTTTCAATAGTGTTATTAAATTTTGTAATTAATTGGCTTAATTGCTCCTGTTTTTCTTCCTGATTTGAATTATCTTCTTCTATGTCATCAATAAATTCTTTAATTGATTCACTTAAATAATTTAAATTGACACCATCACTCGATTTCCAAAAAGAATTCATGTCTTCACTTAAATTCTTAAGTTTTTGAGCAACGGTTTTTAGGTCTTTTATTTCTTTACTGTCAGACTTTTCTTGCTTAATTAAATTTGATATTTGCTGACGAATTAGATTTTCTATTCTTTTACTAACAAAATTACTGATTGTTAGTTCATTAAAGTTTTCTGCACTACCAAATGTTTGAATTGTATTTTCATTATTTTCAACCTTAATCCTAACATTAGCCATAATATTAACTTTTAAATAGTTACTTAATCGGACATTATTTATTGCAACATCTAAATTTAAAAAAGTAGGTATCTTATTCTCATCTTGATCTTCATCATGATTATGTTTAGATTGAAACAATCCGCCGATGCCCAAAAATGCTAATGTTCCAATCAATAATGGTATTGCTAAAAACAAACCTAAACCTAAGCTATTTTCATGAAGAAATTGCATTGTTGGTATTGAGTTGTCTGATGATTCTTGAGGTATCAAAACTGTTTCAATTGATTGATTTTGATTTGTTTGAGCTAAATTAAAAGATGGGAATGTCATTGCAAAAACTCCTAATTTTGAGAAAACTTTCAAGAGAAATAAAAACTAAAATTTAAAAAATATTGTAATTATGGAACAAAATCTGTACCTAATACTTCTTGTAATCTTTGAGCTAAGATCTCCATTCTTTCAGCTTCAGCTATTGTAGCAGATGCTCCTTTACTTTTAAGATCAAAGTATCTTTCCACATCAGAGGCTAAACGAATTGTTTTGCCGAGTTCTGTTAATGCTCTAAAATAGTCACCCTTAGCATTTTTAGCAGTCAAGGGATAATTCGATAGTTGTCCATAGGTTTCAAGAACTTCCGCTGCTAAACCCGCTTCAATACTACCAGGAGCTAAGTCTTTTTCCTTTTTAATATTAATCACTATATAAGGAATAACATCTTCTCCATTAAGAGAATGAATTGAACCATCGATATCCATTTCCAGATTTTCTAGCTCAACTTCTTCAAAGAAAAAAGCATAAGCACCAGTTTGTAGGGGAGCTTCTCCTTTATTAGCTGCTTCGTCTTTAGTTGTTGGATAAAAAGCAAAGTCAACTGTTTTGACTTGGGACTGAAATTCAGGTAATAAAACAGTCTTGATCAGATTATTAACCCCTTCGATCGCTCTTGTTCCTAATGCAGTAAAAGGAACCAGACTTGGAAAAGCTGCTCCTACTAAACTAGCTACTACATTCAATGCACTAAAGACATCTAAAAAATTGCTTCTATCTCCCAACCCTTGACAAAAAGCACTAAAAGATAAATATATTCTTTCGTACTCCTGATTTTTTGAAAAATTCTTCAAAAAGTCTTCCACAATTATGACATTTTCTGCCCAAATAGTCTCTAAATTTTGTTTAGCTTCAACCACATCTAAATGTTCGAGATAATGAACTTTTATGATAGGCTTTTTTACATCACCAATACCTATTTGACTGAGTAGTGCGAAATAGTCATTATCAAATTGTCTAGCTAAATAATGATCCCGATACTTTGTAAACAGTTGATGTGAAATATAATTAATTGATACTGTAAAATCCTCTGCTGGTTCAATTAATGCTGGTTCATCAAGAATGTACGGATCTAACAATCTACTTGGTTCAAAACCAGAAATAGCTATTGGCACTCTTCCAATCTTTCTAGACATAGCTCAATAATACATACTATTCTAATCGCAAGTATACACACAAATAAGTTAATGAAACAAGATACATTAACTTTTATTCCTTTGCCCAAAAACACTCTTTTACAACTTTAATTGTCAAGAGTAAAGACAATTGGCAATAAAAATAGAATTCATTTAGTATGTCTATGATAATTCAATACGATCAAATAACAATAAAATAATATATGTTTCTTAATATTTTCTGTGTAGGGAGTGCGGTGAGTAATACTGCCTAGCTTTTGCTCCAAAACTTACGTTATATCAAATATCAAAAACAATGCGATCGTATTAATTTCCCACACCTCCCACTTTTTATAAAGTAGGTGGTAGACCTACTTTTTTAGGTTCAACAAATTTACCTTGAAAATCAATAGTTTTTTCCTTATTAGTAGCAGCGTCTTTAATAGTTCTTGCCTCAGCTATTGCTTTCCTAATTTCTGCCCTTTCTAAATCATCATCAACCCCTCCT
>DLXW01000115.1:12396-15759 GCA_003448685.1 Cyanothece sp. UBA12306 | reverse complement strand
AGGTATATAAGTAATCGGGTGGCTAATTTTTTTCCTGAAACTTGGATTCTTTTTTTCAAAGGATCATAAAAAATACCATACCAAATTGATCTTGAATTTTCTATACCATCAAATCCTCCTTCTAAATCAAATTGTCTTAATTTTTGATAAATATTTTTAATGAAAAATTCTTGTCTGAAAACTAAAAATCCCAAAGCTTGTAGTAAAGCAATTTGTCCCACAGGACGAAATAAAATATTAGCCTCTCCTCCTTCTGTTTCATGGCTAAATCGTCTTAATTCTGAGGTTTTATAGCCATAATTTAGTTTTTCATAGCTAGGAAGATTAGCTAAGTAATTAAATACTTTAGTCATATCTTCTAAGCCTTTTTCTAACTCTCTTTCATCAGGACGAAGGGAAATTAGATTCTTTTTATCTTTATTTTTCCAATGGTCGAATTTATACCCTAAATAGCCTTCTACCATGTCCTGCAAAGCTTGTAATGTAGTTAAGACAGTTGATTTACTCGAAATAGTAGCACTATCCCAATTAACTCGAGGATGCCAATCATCATCATCCCTATCTTTAAACAAAGGATGACTAATAGCAATACGTCTGGCAACAATGGCAAACCCATCATCTTCATTTAATAAAACTAACTGTCCTTTACTCAGAGAAATTGCCATTCGGTTAACATGAACAAACACCGATCTTACCCGTCTTCTTGCTTGTTCATAAGTTTCTCCTTGCACCACTGCGGGGATAATTTCAATACCAATTTTTTCCTGGGATAACTTTTGTAGATTAGCTGCATCTATTCCATATTCTCTGATTAAATCATCTATAGTAATAACCGAACTACTCGGCTTTTTATACTTATTATAAACCTCTAATTTACCAGTCTTTAATAGTTCCATCAACCCTTGAATTCCCATTAAACGATGCTGTCCATCGAGAGCAAAAATTGAGAAGTTTTCCCCAATGTTTAATAGTCCTAAACTATTTTGTTGATCTAAGGGAGTGAAATCGGCTACAGTACGAGTAGCCTGGCGATCGCTGTCCCATTCTTCAGCATAGCGATCATTGACCCACCCACTACTAATGACGACCAATACGGGGGGGAATTTATGATTTTTTAGGACAGCTAAATATTGGGCAAGATGGGATTGGCGTGACCAGTCTAGGGGACGTTGTTGCAGTTCTTCAACGGTTTCAGAGTCTCGGATAATATTATCGGTTTTATGGTCGTATTTTTGCTGAAATAAGGGAAGTTGTGCAGCAAAACGGACTCGACTGGCTAACCATTCGAGGGACACCGAACCAATATATCCTTGAGTCGGTCCCATCTGGGTTTTTTGGACTAACAGTTGATCTTGACGAGAGAGATGACGGTCTAATAATAGGGATAAAACCTCTTTTTCCTCGCTTTCTTGCTGCAAAATTTGACCGAGAAGTTCTTGGTTCATTTTAGGAAGGGTCTGGGGTAATTTTAAAACAGACTGAATATTTTTAAAAATATGCTATCTGAATTTAAAAATCAAGTCTAGTTTTTAAAAACTTACATAAGTTTTTAAAAACAAATACAAGGTTTCATGGCATAATATCCCTATCCCTTAAATCGAGTCCTGACTATGACTGGGTTTAAATCTGTTTTACCAGTCATTCGCGGTATTCAAAACGATCTCTTCCTTGGGTATTCTCCCTAAGTTGTTTCCCCTATCTAATCAAAATTTAGAACCTCAAAAGCGAGCGCACAGACGCATCAATAAAACTCGTATTGCAAAAATCTCAAAATATAGCTTAAATAATCCTCAAAAGTATGTTTTTGTGTCAATTACTGCCACTATCGACCCAGATATTATTTTTGAACCCTTAGGGAAAGTGGCCGAAGAACGGAAGTTAGGACGGTTACGCATTGACAGATCAACTTAAATATAATTTGCCTGCAATCATACAGCGATCGCCGATATTGTTAACTTAGAAATAACGGTTCTACCGAACCTGTCATGTAAATTATTAAAACAAAAATCTATTTTTTAAGTGCAAAGAAAATAGAAAAATAAAGATTAATATTGAGTAGGGTTGCTTTTGAGGACTTAAGGGAGTAATCATAGGACTTATAGAAAAACGAAGGTCAGAGGAAGTATCAAAACATCTAGAAGCTTGGGGGAAAGAGGTTTTAGACCAGATAGTAGAAGTTAGTATAGATTTTTGGCAACCTTATAAAAAAGTGGCTAAAAAATTAATGCCACAAGCAGAAATAGTAGCAGATAGATTTCATGTGATGAAACAAGTTACTGATGAGTTAGATGCTCAAAGAAAAAGTTCAAAAAGAGAAGCGATTGCTTTAAAAGATTCTCCAGAAAAAGAACAGTTGCTTTCGGGATTAAATAAGAGTAAATATGCTTTACTAAAAAACGAAGAGGATTTAAATGACCAACAAAAAGAGAAATTAGAAGAAGTCTATAAAAAGGTTCCCCTTATCTCAAAAATGCACCTTCTTAAAGAGAAATTCAGAAGAGTCTTTGATAACAACTCTGATTGGACATCAGGACTATTTGAACTAGCTGATTGGTGTGCAGAAGCTTATGAACTTTATCCCAAAAGCTGTGGAACAATTAGACGTTGGATCGGAGAAATTATTGCTTACTTTGATGAGGGAACGACTAGCGGCGTAGTGGAGGGAATTAATAACAAATTGAAGCTGATTAAAAGAAGAGGTTATGGTTTTAGAAATTTTGATAATTTTCAACTTAGAAGTTTCTTAACTTGGCATTTTACTATTTAATTTTACACGCTAAGTTCGGTAGAACCAGAGTTCCTAAGATCCAAGGTTTGTCCCTTTTGATGCGTTTGACAATATATTCTTTAACTTCGTCTGCGTGGCCAGGAATAACGGGGCGATTTTTCCCTGAGTCGGGGTCATTATTCTCGGAGGGTTTCGCTTGTAGTAAAATAGGTAAGTCATGGGCTGGAACATTAATTTGCACCATCTTGCGCTTACCTTGTTTGAAAAATAGCCCAACATAGCATTTTTCTCGATAATATTGAGAAAAGTAGGTTTCTAGGGCTTTGTTGAGGTTTTGGCTAATTTCGCTATGCTGAGGCATTGAATCAAACATGAATAGTGTCAATTTAGAAAAAATACTGCCTTGTCTATCATAAGCCTTAATAAAGTCTGAGAAATCTAGGAAATTACTGACTTTTCGTTATGATAGAACTACGGTTTTTCTTCCCTGTCTTCGTATTCTTACTGAGTGAATAATTCATGGCTGATCATCAACAATATAATAATACTAAAAATTTAGTAGATTATTGTGAAAGTTTTGCTTCACTTAATGTTAGCAGCACAAAAAAAAGAGGTAATGCTCAGTACAAACCGAT
>DLXW01000115.1:2855-12272 GCA_003448685.1 Cyanothece sp. UBA12306 | reverse complement strand
ATGCTCAGTACAAACCGATTTTACTATTATCTGTAATAGATTTGATATCTCAACAAGTTATTAATGAAAATAAAATTTTTGTATCTGATGAATTACTTAATACCTTTAATAAGTATTGGAATATCTTAGCTTCAGAATATAAAGGAGGATTACATTATCCCTTCTTTCACTTGCAAAATGAAGGTTTTTGGCATTTAGTTCTTAAGCCTAACTTTAATGGTTTACAACCTAAAACAACTAATAAGTTGAAACAAGCTGTTGAGTATGCTTTCTTAGATAATGAACTCTTTGAATTAATTCAAGAGCCAGGTAGTAGAAAAGAACTAATTGATACTCTGATCACTGTTTGGTTCTCTGCTTCTCAAAAAGAGCCAACAGAAATTTTAAATATTAATGATAATTTTCAAGGAGTTACTGATCAAGAATTAGAAGAATTTACAAGCAAATCTAAAGTAGTTGTAAATAATGATTTTTGTGAAGAATCACCTAATATGAAGCCAATTAGAGATTTTCAAGGTGAAACTATTTTATTGCCAGACTCAGAGAAATATTTACCCAGTTTAGAATCTATTCAATGGCATAGAAATAATATATTTCGAGCTTAGATAATTTTCAGGCAAAGATCAAACAAGAGATAATTAAAACATGACTGAAATTCAAACAACACTTTTTCCCCCTCGTGGACTACCTGAACTTATAGAAGATATAAAAAGATTAACGGAAGAAATTAAAAATTTATATTGTTCCGATGATATTCCTTTGGTTATTGGATATTCTGGAGGTAAAGATAGTAGTGCTGTTCTTCAATTAATTTGGAATGCTATTCTAGAACTTCCCTTGGAAAAAAGAACAAAGAAAATTTATGTTATTACCACAGATACTCTGGTAGAAAACCCTATTGTTTCAGCTTGGGTAAGTAATTCGATCAATAAAATGAGAGAAAATGCTAAAAATAATCAATTACCAATAGAACCTCATCTACTTACGCCAGAAATTTCGCAAACTTATTGGGTTGGTTTAATTGGGAAGGGATATCCAGCCCCAAGACATACTTTTCGCTGGTGTACTCCCCGTCTAAAAATTGATCCCTCTAACCGCTTTATTCGTAATATTGTACGAGCAAATGGAGAAGTAATTGTTGTATTAGGAACTCGCAAAACTGAAAGCCAAAACCGAGCAGCGATCATGAGTAAACGGGAAGAAGGCAGAGTACGCGATCGCTTATGTTCTCATCCTCATTTACCTAGTTCCTTACTTTACACTCCTATTGAAGATTGGAGAACTGATGAAGTTTGGTTATATTTAATGCAATGGGAAAACCCTTGGGGACATAGTAATAAAGATTTATTCACCATGTATCGAGGAGCAACAGCCGATAATGAATGTCCTTTAGTGGTTGATACTTCGACTCCTAGTTGTGGTAGTTCGAGGTTTGGTTGTTGGGTTTGTACTTTAGTTGATAGTGATAAGTCTCTAACCGCAATGATCCAAAATGATCAAGAAAAAGAATGGTTACAACCGTTAGTTGATCTTCGACTAGAATTGGATATTGAAGATGACCGAGATAAAAGAGACTTCAGGCGTATTTGGGGAAATGTTCATCTTTTTGAACGTAACCTTCATGGTGAACTTTCTATAGAACCAGTCCCAGGCCCTTATACTAAATACTGGAGAGAACACTGGTTAAGAAGAGTCCTAGAAGCACAAGTTCAAGTAAGAAAAACTGCACCCGAAGAGATGAAAGACATCACCCTTATTACCCCCGAAGAACTCAGCGAAATACGACGTATTTGGTTAGAAGAAAAACACGAATTTGATGATAGTTTACCTCGTATTTACGAAGAAGTGACCGGAGAACCCTTTAATGACCCGAGGCCAGGAGTTGGTCACAGTCTCCTGGGTAGCGACGAATGGGACATTCTCTCAGAACTGTGTGGGGATGATACCATGCACTTAGAACTGATGGCCAAACTTCTCGATACTGAACGGCAATTTTATACTAAAACCCGTCGTAAAGGTATCTACAGTGACCTGGAAAAATGCTTTGAAACCAGTTCTCGTTCCCAAGAAGACGCTATCGATAATGCACACCTCAAACGGAACCTCAAACAAGCATCCGCACAAGGAGATATTAACCAAGTTAAACAACAACTCAAAGACACCCTTAACCCCGAAAAAGAACCCCAACCTAAACAACTTTCTTGGGGTGATAGGAAATTCCCTAAAAGTTAATAGTTGATAGTTAATAGTTAATAGTTAGGAGAAAACTATGATTACTTATCCCCTAAACCTCGATAACCTAAGTCAACTAAGCGACGAAAAATTCTATCTATTTTGTCGTCAAAACCCCGACCTTAAACTCGAAAGAAACTCCAACGGAGAAATTATTATTATGTCTCCCACTGGAGGAGAAACGGGAAATTGTAACGCAGAAATCCTCATTGAATTTGGACTCTGGAACCGTCAATATCAACTGGGAAAACTCTTCGACTCCTCTACCTGTTTTAAACTTCCTAATGGGGCCAACCGTTCTCCCGATATTGCTTGGATAAAACAAGACCGATGGAACACCTTAACCCCAGAACAAAAAGAAAAATTTCCCCCCATTACTCCAGACTTTGTCTTAGAACTTCTCTCTCCTAGTGACTCCCTAGCAACAACCCAAATAAAAATGCAGGAATATCAAAATAATGGAGTTAAACTTGGTTGGTTAATTAACCGTAAAACGAAACAAGTCCAAATTTATCGTCAAGGCCAAAACACCGAGACTTTAACCTTCCCCAAAATCCTATTAGGAGAAACTATTTTACCCAAATTTATCCTTAATTTAAGTCTTATCTGGTAACTGCTTAATCAATGATTTTCACTGAACTTGTTCTCCAAAACTTTGGTCCCTACGCTGGTAAAAATATTATCAATCTTAGTCCTGAGACTAACAATAAGAACTGTCCTATTATTCTATTCGGGGGGATGAATGGTGGGGGAAAAACAACCTTAATGGATGCAATTCGTCTCGCGTTATATGGACAACGCGCACAATGTTCTACTCGCAATAATTTAAGCTATAACGACTTCCTGACTCAAGCAGTAAATAGTCAAACTCCTATTACCGAAAATACCCGCATTGAACTCGCCTTTGAACACGTTGTTGATGATAGTTGGCAAAAATATCGAATTGTTAGAACTTGGACTAAAAACCCAAAAGATGGTAAAGATATCTTGGGTATTCTTCACGAAGATTGGCCCGATAGTGCTTTAGTTAATACCTGGGATGAATATATCGAAAGTTTACTTCCATTAGGTATTTCTAATCTATTTTTATTCGACGGGGAACAGGTTAAAGAATTAGCAGAACAGGATACTCCACCCCAGTCGGTTATTGATGCTATTCAATCTTTATTAGGGTTAGAACTCGCCGAAAAATTATCTATTGATTTAGATGTCTTAGTCACTCGTAAACGGAAAAAATTAGCCAATACTTCTCAATTAGCTACTCTAGAAGAAATTGAAGATAAATTAACGAAGTATAGACAACAAGCTGAGGAGTCAAAGCAAAATCTAGCATCTCTACAAACCCAACTCAAACATTCTAGAAAACAGTTAGATGATGCAGCAGAAAAATTTCGCACCCAAGGGGCAAAAATTGCCGCAGATCGAAGTAAATTAGAACAAGAAATTAATACTCTAAAAGACAGTTTAACTAACCAAAGACAGGAAATGGGGAAGTTAGCCACCACTAGCTTACCTTTAGCTTTAATTACTCCCTTAATTATCCAAGCTCAAAAACAAGGAGAAGCTGAACTTAAATATCAACAAGCTAAAGTAGCTAAGGAGATTTTACAACAAAGGGATCAAAGACTGTTAGCTTATCTTGAAGAATTAGCATTAACTCTTGATAATATTACTAAAATTCAACAATTTCTTGACCAAGAACAACAAGCAATAAACCACAATGCTGACCTTAAAATTACTTCTTTTTTAGGAATTAGGGAAGAAGAATTAAAGCAATTAACCTATTGTCTAGAACATCAATTACCCTTACATCAAGAACAAGCAAAACAACAAATTGCAACCTTAGAACAATTAGAAGTTGATTTAGATAACAAAGAACGGGAATTAAAAGTCGCTGCTTCTCCTGAAGATTATCAAAAATTGAATGATGCTTTAACACAAGCACAAAAGGAATATGGCCAATGTCAAAGGGACTATGATACGGAAGAACATAAAAGGAAGCAAATTGAAAAATTGATTCAACAAACCATTAAGGAATTAAAGCAATATAGCGAAGAAGTGATTGATCGCCAAAGCAATGAACACCTGAT
Source organism: Cyanothece sp. UBA12306 (assembly GCA_003448685.1). Classification (GTDB taxonomy): domain Bacteria; phylum Cyanobacteriota; class Cyanobacteriia; order Cyanobacteriales; family Microcystaceae; genus Rippkaea. The sequence goes on along the minus strand of DLXW01000115.1, from coordinate 7,950 downwards.
TAAATCAGCAGCAAAAGTACAACAAACTCTGACTCTATTTAAAGAAAGATTAACCTTAAAGAAATTAAATAAATTAGAAGGGGAAGTTACCGAATGTTTTCGTTATTTATTACATAAATCTGATCTCGTTCATCGGGTTGCTATTGATACCCATAACTTTAGTATTTCTCTGTTTGATCCTCAAGGACAACCTGTTGCTAAACATCGTCTCTCTGCGGGGGAAAAACAACTATTAGCCATCGCTTTTTTATGGGGACTCGCTAGGGTTTCAGGACGCAATTTACCCATCGCTATTGATACTCCTTTGGGTCGTCTGGACTCCTCCCATCGCAGTAATTTAGTGGAACGTTATTTTCCTACTGCTTCCCATCAGGTTATTCTCCTATCTACTGATACAGAAATCGGAGAAAAAGAGGTTAAACAACTAAGGGAACAAGACGCGATCGCTCATCAATATCTCCTAAAATATGATGCAACTCAACGTCAAACCACTGTTATTCCTAATTCCTATTTCTGGTGAGGCATAGCAGAATTTAGAATTTAGAATTTAGAATTTAGAATGAAAAGCATTATCATCAGCAAGTTTTAGCGATCTAAATTGTCCTAAACGCTTTGGCAGTTGCTATATCATTGATGGAATTTTTAACCTTAACCCTCAAAAAAAATTCATTAATTTTAATCAAATGCTTGACTTGTTGGGATATTTATGAGATACTTGTTTCATAATCGGAATACTTGTGTTTATTTATCTACCCTTATATTTGAATTATGAAACTAATATTCTTATTATCCCAAAAATGCCCCAATTTGGCAACCCCTTTGTAGAAAGATAAAAGGCAAAAAACAGCAATCAATCTAGATTTATGCTAGATAATTAAAATATTTCTTTATTTACTCAAAAATATGGACTCACCCATTGAGAGAATCCGTCTATCCCAAACCGCTAGAGATCACCTAATTAAGCTTAAACGGTATACCAAAATCGAAAATTGGAATACCCTATGTCGTTGGGGGTTTTGTCGTTCCCTAGCAGAACCAAGTATCCCTTCTGCTGTACCCATTCCTACCGACAGCAACCTAGAAATGTCGTGGAATGTTTTTGGCGGAAATATGGCTGATATTCTCTTAATAGCCCTTAAACTCAGATGTCATCAAGATGGTTTAGGAACCGATCAAGAAACCCTAGCGACCCAATTTCGTCTACACTTGCATCGAGGGATTGGCTATCTAGCAGGAGATCCCAACCTCAAAAAAATTGAACATTTAATTGCTATGGTTGAACAGTATAATCCATGAATAAAACTTGCAGTTTTTAGGCTGTCTATGTTAGGGTCTATAAATCATTTAAAACTTCTATATATTCATTAACTGATTAAGGAAATTAATCTTATGCTTAAATCAATGCTGGTAGGAGGAATTGTCGGAGTTTTAGGACTATCATTATCCCTACCTGTTTGCAGTCAAATTGAACCTAATATTAATCCTCTTCTTGAAACATCACAAGCAAAAATTAGTCCTTTAGAAATGAGACAATATGCTCAGATTTTGCAACAATTTAAAGGAATTGAATATAGAACTCAGCAAAAAATGGCTCAAGCAATCAAAAAAGGAGGACTAAGTTATGAGAGGTTTCTAGAGATTGGAAAAAATCAAAATAACTATAACTATACTGCTGGAGTTCAAGCATCACCAGATGAACTAGAGAAATTTCAGAAGACCCTAGTCGAAGTCGAGAAAATTATTAGCGAAACAGAAGACAAGAAAAAAAGAATGATCAAATCTCAGGGACTTGAACTCCAGAGATTTCAGCAAATCGAGACAATAATAGCACAAGATCGTAATTTACAACAAAAATTACAGCAAATGGTGCAGTAATTCAGTTATTCCTCAATACTTGAGCAATATAATTATTAACTGTTGAGTACAAAAATGGGGGTACTAGGTATCCCCTAAATGGTTAGACTCATTGGGGGAAGATAGAATAAAGTTTTGACCTTTATGATGAAGTTCATAGGTAATTCTTGAAAAGTTGAGAAATTTGGCTTTGGTTTTGGAACTGTTTGATTCCCCTAACGCCAAAATTATCTAACTAAGATGATAGAAATCACCGCCTATTTTGTGCCATTCATCTAGGAAAAAATTTCCCATGAAACGGATTATCCTTGGTAGTTTATCTGCTGTAATTCTCTCTAGTCTGACAACCTCTGTTGTAGCTTCTGAAGAAGTAGCTATAATCAATCTTCAAAGTAGTAGAAAAGTCACTAATGAATTAGCCCCTACAACTCTAGTGCAACTTGCCTATCAAGGTTACTTTAGCGATTTAGGAATCCCTAGTCATGCCGGTTTAACCCATGCTATCGTCTCTAGAAAAGTTGATGCTGAAACTTTAGTAAAAAGTGCCATTGCTAAAGGAAGACTTTCTCGTGATACCCTCAACAATCAAGAGTATCTTCAGATCACTTCAGTTGACTTACAGAGTTTAATCTCCCGTTAGTTGAAGGTTAAAAATTAAGAGTTTTAAGAGTTAAGAGTTAATAGTCATAAGTCATTAGTTAATATTGCACTGCTAAAAGTGTGATCTTAGCTGATGACTTTATTTTTATCTGCTCAAAAAGGTTTAATCCAAAGACGATGAAAAGCAAAATCAAGACTAAAACGAGCCATGGTAAAACAAAGAATACTTTCAATCCCTAAAACACTTAATTCACCTAAATTATCCATTAAATTTGCTGAGACTTCCAAAGGAACCAAACCCCGAACTAACCCAAAAGCTAAAACCGCTCCGTCTTTCAGATGAGAATTATGATCGCGACGAATAATATAACGGTAAGTTACAGCGAAAAGAAACCCACTAGTCACAGCGATCATCACTCTTAATCCTAGGGCAAAAATAGGCAGGGACTCTTGTACCCAGACACAATGATTGATTACCATAGTGATTAGATAAGCGATCGTAAAGGAGATCGCTCCTAAACTACCGGCTTTCAATGACTCAACACGTTCTAAATCTGACATTTGTTGTACCATGCTCTTCCATAACTTCACCTAATAGAAGTATCATAGAGGTTGTCGTTTTGAACATTGACTTTTGTCACATACGTAATAATTATGGATATTTTGGCTCTCGGTTGGGTTAGTATTTTAGCCTTATTTACTTGGTCTATTGCAATGGTTGTCTGGGGTCGTAACGGTTTCTAAATACAGTGGAAACAACATCTATCCTCAATCTACTCTTTTTGTGCGCTCTAGGGTTGCTGATCCTAGTCAGTGGCGGCATTCTCTACCTGACTAGTGTAGAGTGGCGCGATCGCCGTCGTCAAGACCGAGATAAAAAAATAGGGCGTTAATTGAAGTCTCCAAGTCTCCAAGTCAGAAGTTAAACTGCCTTTTTATTATAGGTTTGAGGAAACATGACTTTCCTAAACTATGCTTCGACTGCTATACTTTTTGTCTTCAAAAGCAGGGTTTTAGACCTAATTTTTCTGATAAATCGACGAACCAGGGGGACGAAAATTCGTCTCCCCACTCTTTTAGGTTTGGATTATTCAAGTAATTTTTGCTGAAAAATAACCAAAGAACTTAGATATAGCTGAAATACAATATTTTCTTCTAATAAGCCAAAGTTTCCAGGGTTTCTCGCAGATAACAGCGCACTTGTTGATCGAGGGGAGATGATTCTGATTGAGCCTTTTGTCGGGACTGCCATTGTTTAAATCCAGAACAATCGGCGATCGCTTGCTTTAAATTGTCCCATACTTCTTGATCACGTTCTAAGTCTTGACCAGATGAAATAGTTGAATTTGCCATAAGCTTTTACCTAATAATCAATGTTATCTCCCTCAGCATAACTCAGATAATTTTATTGTTGCTGATATCTTTGACACAATTTTCAATAGTTGATTAAGGTTGAGTTTGATTCTCTAGGGGCAGAATTTTTCGAAGACGGATGCCAAAGACGGTAAAATCCGAGAGAATCTTATCCGATGGATAAGGTTCAGTAGTCGACCATTGTTGGGGGGAGGTGAATAAAATTCCTAAGACTCCTACGGGAACAAGAATAAGCAAACTACTGACTAAAAAGGCGAAGGTCGCAATTAATAGTCCCAGAGGTCGCCATTGGGGAAGTATAGCAACAGTCATTGAACCTAGGGGAGCTAGTTGATACAGTTTCCAGAGAATACCCAAAAGAACCAAGGAAGCGATCGCCGTTAAAATACGGTGTTTTCGGGTTTTGAGTAAGCTTAAAATTTTACATTGTTCTGGGGTTAAACTATCGGGACGAATCGATAAGAATAAAATGCTAAAAATATCTAGGGGTCGAGTCCACTGCATCGAGAGGATAGGGAAAACTCCCAAGGCACCTACTACTAACAATTCTAGCCAAAATAGGGGCAAGGGTTCCCCTACCCCTAGTCCTAACCAGACCAATTGTAATGTTAAGGTCGCAAAAGCAAATCCTGCTAGATGAATCCATAAAAAAGGTTGCCAACGAAAATTAGTCATCATAAAAAGTCTGTTTTTTTTGCAATTATCTACATATTTATCATAGTATTCTGGTTACTATCAGCAGCAATTAGACCAGACTAGAAGAATCCTTAATTAACTCTACGGCATCTCGACCATCATTTTCTTGTAAATATACTTTCACCTGTTCTTGAGAAGCTGTAGGCAATTTTTTTCCAGTAAAATCAGGGTGAATCGGTAACTCTCGATGGCCACGATCAACTAGAACCAATAACCGAATGACTTGAGGCCTTCCATATTCAGTAACCGCATTTAAGGCAGCACGAATAGTCCGCCCTCTGTAAATGACATCATCGACTAATACTACCGTTTTTCCCGTTAAATCAAAAGGAATCCTCGTTTTAGCTGGAGTGCGAGTTTTAATGCGATCGAGGTCATCACGGTAAAATGTCACATCAACAGCCCCTACGGCTATTTCAACACCTTCTAAAATTGAAATTTGTTGGGCTATAAGATTAGCTAGAGTTACTCCCCTAGTATAAATTCCCAACAGAACCAATTGGGAAAGATCCCCCGATTTTTCGATAACCTGAGAAGCTAGACGAGTGACTATGCGCCGAGTTTGTTCAGT
>DLXW01000115.1:499-2654 GCA_003448685.1 Cyanothece sp. UBA12306 | reverse complement strand
AATTTGTTCAGTGGATAGAATTTTTTTAGCCATTACTTTATCTAAGTCAGCAAGTCAGCAGTTAGTATTTTATTTTACACTTTATTTGTCTATTTTGTCCCCCACCATGTTAACCCCCCAACTAACCCAAGACGGATCTTATACTTTTTTTTCCCCAGAATTTCAAGAATTGTTTCATTCCCATTCTGGCGCGAAACAAGAGGCTGAAGAAAAATTTGTTAAACCTTGCCAATTACAAGAAAAAGCTCGGGCAAAATCTTCTTTAAAAATTCTTGATATTTGCTATGGACTTGGTTATAACAGTGCTGCTGCTCTCGATGCTATTTGGTCAGTTAATCCTCAATGCTATGTAGAATTAATTGCCCTAGAAAATGATCCTAATATTCCTAATCAATCTGTTGCTGCTCAATTACTCAAGCAATGGGGTAGTGATATTTCTGACTCCTTAGAAAATCTAGCCCAAACTCATCACGTTCACTTTCCTAAATTTCAAGCAAAACTGTTATTAGGAGATGGGAGAAAAACCATTCAAACTGTTAAAAGTTTAGGACATAAATTCGATGCAATTTTTCTCGATCCTTTTTCTCCTCCTAAATGCCCTCAATTATGGACAGTAGAATTCTTGACTTTAGTCACTCAATGTTTACACCATCAAGGACATTTAGCTACCTATTCGAGTGCAGCTGCGGTTAGAGTAGCCTTACAATTATCTGGACTAAATATAGCACCCACTAGAGGAGTTGGACGGCGATCTCCTGGAACCTTAGCCAGCTTTAACGGTCAAAACTTAGAGTCAATCTCTCAACAAGAATCTGAACATTTGCGAACAAGAGCGGCTATTCCTTATAGAGATCCTTCTCTTGAAGATTCTCCAATGGTAATTCATCATAGAAGAAAAACAGAACAACAAGAGAGTTCCCAAGAAACTACTAGCCAGTGGAAAAAACGTTGGTCTAAGATCAGGCAAGCAGCCAAGTCACTCGACTAATTATTCCGTAGATTTTCCCTTGATAATCTCAGTTAAACTAATATAGTAATAACTAGATCTTTTAAGAAAGATTATTCAATTAACTTAAACGCAAGCAAATTCTGTGGATATTTTTGGCAGTTCTCAACCAGCTAAAGTTCTAGTTGTCGATGACCATCCTTTTAGTCGAATGATGGCAGTAGATTTATTGCATTCAGATGGGTATGAGGTGATCGAAACAGATGGAAATGTAGATATATTGGAGACAATTTCGGTAAATTCTCCTGATTTAATCTTATTAGATGTCAAAATGCCTGATTATAACGGATTTGAACTATGTTCTAACCTTAAACAAGACCAACAAACCCAAAATATCCCTATCATTTTAATGACTGTGTCCGATGACAATCAATCTCGTCTGAAAAGTCAAGAAGTTCATGCCGATGGTTTTCTGAGCAAACCTTTAGAGCGAATGTTACTCCTACCTGAAGTTCAATTACTGGTGCAGCGTAAACGTCTCTATGAATGGCTTGAACAGATGCAACAGGTCTTATTTCTTATTGCCCAGGCCATCGAAAAGCGTTATTCTCAAGAGGGGAGTTCCTGTGCTAGGGTTGATCAACTCGCTCAGGCTTTTGGTGAATACCTTAACCTGAATCCTGTGGAGATCAATGATTTAATTTTAGCTGCCCATCTCCATGATATTGGTACTGTTGTCATTCCTGATGCTATTTTACTCAAAAAAGGAGAATTGACTCCTAATGAACGGGAACTGATTAAACAGCACGTATTTATCGGGGAACAAATTTGCCGCCCTTTACAAAACCGCCAAGGTATTCCCCAAATTATTCGTCACCATCATGAACGTTGGGATGGAAGTGGTTATCCTGATGGACTAATTGGTAATGAAATCCCTTGGTTAGCCCAAGTCTTCCAAATTATTGATATTTACGACGCTTTAACCAGCAAAAGACCCTATAAAAAGGCTCTTAATACCCAAAATGCTCTCGAGATTATGACGGAAGAGGCACAAAAAGGATGGCGCAACCCTGATTTAGTCAAGAAGTTTGCCAGTTTTATTCAACAGCAAGAACAGCAATAAATTGGTTACTGTACACTAATAATAATCGATGGCTCAGGGCAGATTTGAACTGCCGACCTTGGGCTTATGAGTCCCCTGCTCTGACC
>DLXW01000115.1:0-247 GCA_003448685.1 Cyanothece sp. UBA12306 | reverse complement strand
AGAGGAAGTCTAGACTTCCTCTCAAATAATTTTGAATGACAAGAAAAAACTCAAAACTAACGTTTTTTGGGTAACATTGCCATAGGATTAACCGCTCTTCGGCCATTAGGACGAACTTCAAAATGAAGATGGGGTCCAGTGCTATATCCAGTGCTACCCATTTCAGCAATTTGCTGTCCCTGCTCTACCTTTTGGCCACGACGAACCAACAAGCGGCTATTATGTGCAGTTTACTGGCTATATTTGG
>DLXW01000340.1:16844-17974 GCA_003448685.1 Cyanothece sp. UBA12306 | reverse complement strand
TTTAACGGGGGAGTATGTCAAAAAAACTCAACATGAGTATCAAGCTGTTGAACATTTTTATGCTGAAAAAATTACCGATCAATACAATTTATTGTTAAAATTTCGTTGCTTCTATAAAGAAAAAATGGGGGAAAATAACTTTGGGATTAATTAGAAAAATAGGAACAGCAGTCAGTGTTTATGTAATAGGACTCCTGTATTTGACTCCTAGTTTAGCCCAAACAAAACTGATTGAAGTCAAAGCAGAAAATGCTCTCGAAGAAATGCTCAACTATCTTAAGGGTCAATCTTCTTTAAAATTTCAAGCAAATATTAGTGAAGATTTGGTTTTTAGTAATGGTCAAAAAATCCAAATTAGTGCAATAGCAAATATTAAAGTTCGCCGTCCCGATAAGCTTAACATTGATTATCAAGGCGATCGCAATCATATACGCTTTTTTTTTGATGGCAAAACCTTTACCATGGAAGGATTAACGAACAAGGTTTATGCCAATTTTTTAGCTCCTCGAGATGTGGATAATATCAACAGATTAGTCAATCAAATAGGAGAAAAACTTGATATTACTCTACCGTTAGGAGAAATCATTTCCACAGATAATGATTTAGAAAGCATAAAAAAAAGAGTCACCAGTGGTATTTATGTTGGGGAAAGTCTAATAAATGGCATTATTTGTCATCATTTAGCTTTTAGACAAAATAATCTTGATTGGCAAATTTGGATCGAAAAAGGAAAGCAACCTCTTCCTAGAAAATTAGTAATTACCTATAAACAAGCTCCTTCTTACCCTCAATATTCTGCTGTATTATCTAACTGGAATTTTGACCCCATTTCAGCACAAGATCCAGTCTTTTCTTTTCAACCTGCCAATGATGCTGACAAAATTGATTTTCTCATTGTTGAACCATAATAGTTTCTCAAATAACCAAGATTATGAAACAAGTAATTCCCCAAAATATCCCGATTTTTTCGGTAATTTTTACCTTTGTATTAATTTTAAGTTATTGTCTACCAAGCCATTTAATTAAGGTAGAGGCCAGAGGTTTTGGTAGAGGTTCAACTCGTGGTAGTAATCGTCAGATGAATCGTAGTGGTCGCCAAGGATCTCGGCAAATTAATCGTGATAGTCGGC
>DLXW01000340.1:0-16491 GCA_003448685.1 Cyanothece sp. UBA12306 | reverse complement strand
ATCTCGTCAGGATAATCGTCAAGGTAACATTGATAATCGTCAGGAAAACCGTCAAGGTAATATTGATAATCGTCAAGAAAACCGTCAAGAAAACATCAATAATCGTCAAGATTTTAGAAACGATCGCTGGGATAATGTTAGTGATTGGCGCGATCAACGTTGGGATTATTGGAATGATTGGAATGATTGGGCAAATACTAGGTACTGGGTTGGTGTTGGAGTATCCTTGCTAGCGATTCCTGCTACTGCGATCGCTGTTTCTGCTGCTAACCAAGACTATTATTATAACGAGGGGGTTTATATGCAGCCTCAAGGCAATTCTTATGTAGTGGTTTCGGCCCCTGTTGGTGTGGTGATATCTACCCTTCCTGACGGTTATATTCCTGTTTCAGTCAACAATTCCAACTATTACTATTACGGTGGAGCATTTTATCAAACATCTTCTGGCGGTTATATTGTTGTTCAAGCTCCTGTGGGTGCTGTAGTGCCATTTATTCCCGACGGATACGAAAAAACGGTTATGAGAGGAACAACTTATTATCAGTATGGGGGAGTTCGTTACCAACCTGTTTATGATGGGGGTGATTTAGTCTATAAAGTTGTTTCCTAAACCTATTTGTATTGTCTTTTATTGGATCATACAGATCAATTAGGTTGAGGAATTTTTCCTGAATTTTATTAATAGATTGTGCTTCGTTTATTTGCTCTAATCCACTTTGTTGATTAGGGTCTTGGGAGGTGGGTAACATAATCTTTAAGATGTGCTAGTATTTACTTCTATTTTAAACAAAAATATAGCAAAAAATCAAGTATTATGAGGATTGACCTAAACTATCGAAGATAGCATGACTTGTGTTGACCTCCCTTTCACCTCTGCCTTAGAATTAGCCCAATTAATCCGCGATCGCCAAATTTCCCCTTTAGAATTAACTCAACTTTACCTTGATCGCATTCAACAATATGATCCTAAAATTGGTAGTTTTGTTGCCATAGCAACCGATAGAGCTTTAGATGAAGCTAAAAGGAAAACAGAACAATTAGCCAGTATCTCAGATTCCGATACTCTAACACCTTTTTTCGGAGTTCCCACAGCCATCAAAGATCTTAATGCTGTAGAGGGAATGCCCCTCAGTTATGGAATTGCTGCTCTCAAAGACAATATTGCCAATTATGATGATGGGGTAGTCTCCCGTATTAAAGGGGCAGGATTTATTATTTTAGGGAAAACAGCCACCTCCCAATTAGGTTCATTTCCCTATACAGAACCTCCAGGTTTTCCTCCTACCCGTAACCCCTGGAATTTGGATTATACAGCAGGTGGATCGAGTGGGGGAGCCGCAGCATCCGTAGCCGCTGGATTTTGCCCCATTGCCCAAGGATCAGACGGAGGAGGGTCAATTCGCATTCCTGCTGCTTGTTGTGGACTCGTAGGTATTAAACCTGCTAGGGGTAGGGTATCAAATGCTCCTGTGGGAGACTATCAAAGCGGAATTGCCACCAATGGACCATTAGCTAGAACAGTAGCTGATGCAGCAGCTTTTTTGGCTGTCATGTCAGGATATATTACGGGAGATCCCTATTGGTTACCTAATCCAGAAATTCCTTTTTTAGCTGCCACTCATCAACCTCCACGACCCCTAAAGATTGCTTTTGCTACTGAGATTGCTCCCTTTAGAGAAGCTGAAGATGTTATTAAAGAAGCGGTTTTGCAGACAGTTCAACAGTTAGAAGGAATGGGACATTTTTTGGAATCTAAATGTCCTGATGTAGGGGAATTGATTGCTCCTTTTACCCGAATTTGGCAAGCTGGAGTTGTTGCGGCAGGAGTGCCAATGGAAGCATTAAGTCCCGTTAATCAATGGTTAGGAGAACAAGCTGGAACTGCTGGAGACTACTTACAAGCGGTGCGCCAAATGCAGATTATCTCTCGCCGAATTGTTGCCTTTTTTGAAGAGTTTGATCTATTAGTTTTGCCTGTTTATTTAAAGCAACCAATTTCAGTGGGTGAATGGTCTAATTTATCTCCTGAAGCAATCGTAGAAAATATCATCAATTGGATTGCTCCTTGTCCCCTGGCTAATGCAACGGGTTTACCTGGAATTACTTTACCTATGGCTATTGATCAAAAAGGTTTACCTGTGGCAGTTCAATTAATAGGTAAACCCGCCGGTGAATTTACTTTAATTCAAGTGGCAGCACAATTAGAATTGTCTAGATCAAACTTCTGTTTTTTAGCGAAAAGTTTAGCCATTTAAAATTTAATCAATTATTATATAAAAGAGATTACTCAGAGGATTGATTTGGTGAAGATTCAACGGAAGAAGGGCGCTCAATTTTTTGAGTTCCCATTTCCATGGCAGACCTTTTGAGACTATTAGAAATACCTTGTACAGATAAGATAACAATGATGATATAAAGAAAGTAAAGATGGATCGGACGTAACTGAATCGTTGGCAGCCAAATTTGAAAAGGGGTAGAGGAAGTTGATTTTGCGGCAATATCTGTAGGAAAACTATCAGCTAAAGCAATGGCATCTAATCCCAAATAATTAGCAAATTTCTTGATCATTCCCCGAATATAAATTGGTTCTGGTAAATATTCGAGATTTCCATTTTCAATCGCCCGTAATGATCCCAGAGAAATACAAGTATCAGCTTCAATTTCCTCGAGAGATAAACCCTGTTCTCGACGAGCATGGTACAATTTGAAACCGATTTCTTGCAAAATTTCCCGTTGTACTTGGACTGAATCAAACTGAGTTTTTTTTCTCCAAGGAATTTTCCCTAAAAGTTGCTTAAAAACCTTTAAATTAATCCTTCGAGAGTTATCTAATTCACAATAATGGGTTTTACTATCTTGTGAGCCATCCTTTGTTAAATCGCGAATTATTTTAGCTCTAGCTATTAATCGTCGCCAAACTCTAGCTTGTCCATGGTTAGGAGACAAGTTTGAAGAATCATCTAGTTGAGGAGAATGATTATTGGATTGTTCTGGCGGTAGATTAACAGAAGGCTTTTTCCTAGACATAATTTTATAGACTCAGCTTCCCCTTAGTATGGGCGATCAGAATGGGTGTGATCCTTCAGAAAACTAATTTCTGAAGCGTTGAGAAAACGATAATGGCCGCTGGGTAAACTGGATTCATGGGGAGGATTCAGGGTAATGGAACCTATGGCACTGCGATGGAGTCTGAGGACATGGAAGCCAAATTGCTCTACAATACGGCGTATTTGGCGGTTTCGTCCTTCTGTAAGAATCACTTGTAAGCACGTTTGCTGATGGTTTCTACTAATTACCTTGACTTGGGCAGGCAAGGTCTTTTTGCCAATTAGCATAACACCTGCACGCCATTGTTGTAAGCTGGTCTCTGAAATATTTCCGTCTACTACAACTTCATAGATTTTGGGTAAGTGATAACGAGGATGGGTTAATTTTAAGGTTAATTCCCCATCATTGGTCAATAATAAGGCTCCTGTTGAATTAAAATCAAGCCGACCAACGGGGTGAACCCCCATACCTTGAGCCAGATTTTTGGGCAATAAATCCAGCACTGTTGGGCGATTTTGGGGATCATCACAGGTTGAGACTACACCTAGGGGTTTGTGGAGTAAAAGATAGAGTGATTCAGGCTTTTGATCGGGTTTAATAAATTTACCATCCACTTCGAGGCGATCGCGATGGGGATCAACTTTATCTCCTAACTGAACCTGATGGCCATTCACTTTTACTCTTCCGGCTAAGATTAATGTTTCAGCTTTACGACGCGAAGCAATTCCCCACTGGGATAAAATTTTTTGGACCCGTTCTTCTGTCATCTTGTCGTCATAAGGGTTTTAAAGTGTCTAAATTATTTAATAAAAATTGGTTTTTAAGGATTTTTTTGTTTCAATATTGATGATACCAAATTGATTCTATTTTCTGGGCAATAGCTAATAATTGCTTTCTCGAAGTTTCATGGGTTATATACTCTTCTCCATCTCCTATTAAGACTGTAGCATGACCCAGTTTACGTCCTGGGCGAGATTCTGTTTTTCCATACCAATGGACAAATGATCGCGCAATCTTGGCAATTTTATGGCGTTGCTCGCTATAATCGTGATGGGATTCTTCATAACCTAATAAATTAACCATCACTGCTCCCGAGGATTTTAGTTTAGGGGACCCTAAGGATAAACCAGATACTGCGCGCAATTGCATCTCAAACTGGGAAGTATCACATCCATCTAGGGTATAGTGTCCTGAATTATGGGTACGAGGAGCGATTTCGTTAACTAATATTTGACCTTGGGACGTTGAAAATAATTCTATGCCGAAAATTCCTACAACTCCCAACTGATTTAATAAATGATCTGCTATTTCTCTTATTTCTTTTTGAATTTTCTCAGAAACCCCAGCAGGAACTATTACCCAATGACACACCTGATCTTGCTGATAAGTTTCCACAACAGGATAGACAATTACTTCTCCAGTGACGCTACGAGCAGCCATAACGGCTAATTCTCTTTCAAAAGGGATAAATTGCTCAACCATAAGCGAAACCCCTTCAAGGCGGTTACAAGTCGCTTTCAATTGCTCTAAACTTTGAATTATAAAAGTTCCTTGGCCATCATAACCGTGGCGACGGGACTTTAAGACTAAAGGAAAATCAAATTCTAACTGTGATGGATTTTCTAGTGCTGCAAATTGGGGAGTAGGTAAGCCAATTTTTTTTAAATAACATCTTTGCTGATATTTATCCAATAAAGGGTTAAGAACCTTTAAACTGGGACGAAAACAAACTCCTTGGGTTTCCAGAGATTTTAAAGCTTCAAGGTTAATAAATTCATTTTCAAAGGTAATAACATCACAAAGGGTTGATAATTTAGCAGTAGCAACAGCATCATCAATGGAGGCAAAAACTACCTCCTTAGCAATAGACACAGCAGGATCACCCTTGGAGGGGGTTTGAATGACCAAATCTATGCCCAACTTTTGGGCAGCTTCAGCCATCATCCAGGCCAACTGTCCACCACCAATTACCCCCACTCGTTTAACCGTCATTTGTGTCATTCAATTTATCGACAACCTAAAGATGCACGGGTACTCACTCCTGTTTTAGAATTAACGCCATCAGCCCTTTGACAAAGATTAAAGACTTGTTCTCCATCTAAAACAGCTAGGGTGAAGTCTGCCCCTGTAATATTAGCATTATCAAAAACAGTCCGTAGCATAATTACTTCAGTGAAGATAGCATCGCTTAAATCTGCCCCCCTGAAGCTAGATAAATAAGCTAACCCATTAGTTAAATCTGCTCCTTTGAAATTAGCAGCTTTTAAGTCTACGCCGTTAAAAACTGCTCCTCGTAGGTCAGCATCGCTAAAATTTGCCTCAGTTAAATCACTATTAGCAAATTGAACCGTTTTTAAGTCTTGTCCCGAAAAATCTTTACCCACTAAGTTCATATCTTCAAAGCTGGTTACACCGGCTGTTACTGCTGCGGAACTGGCCGCTAAGGCATATAGGGGGTTCAAAAGGTATACACACGATATAACAACAATTGCTAGTCTCAGTAAATATTTCATAAGGTCAATCGTTTTTAACGGACTGAAATCATCATCTTTGATTTTAAGGGAAAAAGGGAACTTCAGGTGGAAAGATTATGGGAAAATATTTTAATTTCTGACTTGTGCAACCTCTTTTTTTTCCTATGTTATACTTCTGGTAGTTTTTCTAAATTATCCATTTTAATTAACCAGAAAACTGGTCTTAGCACTAATTACTATAAACGGGAGAAAAATCAATAATTTCTTTAGGTTGTCAAGATTGGATGATTTAACTATTACGATTTTTAAATTTTATCAAACATATATTGCAAAGTCTAACAAGAATAACACCAAAAATAGTCATAAACTTTAAACTCAAGTAGTTAAAGGCAAAAACTTCCTTGGCTAAGAGTCATTAATTAATAATATTTCGCAAAAACTATGGTTTATTATTGGAATTTGGTTAGATCTCAATTGCCCAATATTCAAGTAAGACTGCAACAGATTGAAGAATTTGCTTCTACTCCATCAGTAGGATTAGGACAAGCCATCTGGCTAAGTTGTAGCTTAGAAGACAAATCTAGGGAAAATCGCCTATATTGTAGGAGATTACCAGGTTATTGTCCGACGTTAGACTTATGTAACGATTTTTTAGGTATCTATTGAGTTAAATATCGAGAGATTACCTCAATAATCGACAAATCATAAGAACTATCATTAAAATAGTCAATAAAGAATGCCGTTAATTTACACTGGATGAAACAAAGTATTGCTTGGTTGACAGGAAGTTTAAGCGTTTTTGGACTTATTACCCACAGTTGGGCATTAGATAACTCGGTCGGCAAAGCTGGTATTAATGCCTATGAGTTACATAAACAACCCTACAATCTAACGGGACGTAAAATTGCCATTGGTCAAGTAGAAATTGGCCGACCTGGAAGATTTGGTTTAGATAAAATAGCAGCCTGGAATCCCTCTTTTAAGCTGGCAGGGGTCTATTTCCGCAATAAATTGGTCAAAGCCAATGGTAATCTAGATAATCATGCGGCAATGGTGGCCACGGTAATGGTCAGTCAGGATAAAAGAATTCCTGGAGTTGCGCCAAATGCAAGACTTTATGCTTCTGCTGTCGGGTCCCTCAAAAAAGGAGGACAGTCGGAAGAATGTTTGGCCAGTCAACATATTGCCCAACAAAATAGCGGCGATGTACGAGCGATCAATTTTAGTTTTGGGGAATCATTACAACAAGACCCCAGAGAAAATGCCAAACTAGATGGTAATGCCTTATTAACTAAATGTATCGATTGGTCAGCGCGGGTTCATGATGTTCTCTATGTGATTGCTGGTAATCAAGGTAAAGGAGGTATTCCCATCCCCACAGACCATTACAATGGAATTACCACTGCTTATACCGCAAAACGTCAAGGAAAATTTACTAAGGTTGATTTTGCTAATTTAAGTAGTCTTCCGGTGGGAATTGGTCGGCGTTTAATTAAACGGGAAATAAATCAAGGTAAAAGACGTGCGGTTAATTTAGTTGCCCCGGGTAATAAAATTGCTTTGTATGACCTCTCTGGCAAAATTAATGAGGTCAGTGGTACAAGTTTCGCTGCTCCCCATATTACTGGTTCGGTGGCCTTACTTCAAGAATTTGGTGATCGCCAAATTAGAAGTAAACAACCTAATTGGAGTTTAGATTCTCGTCGTCACCAAGTGATGAAAGTAGTGTTACTCAACTCGGCCGATAAACTAATTGATAACGGCAATGGTTTATTGTTAGGTATGACTCGTACTGTATTAAGTAAAAAGAATTACAATTGGTTAGAATCTGATGCCTATAATAACCCCCAGATTCCCCTAGATATGGAAATGGGAACGGGACATCTCAATGCTTTTCGCGCTTATCAACAATTTAGTGCTGGTCAATGGAAACCCGATAATGTAGTTCCTGCTTTGGGTTGGAATTATGATACTGTTACTTATCAGAAATATCACGATTATGTGATTGAAAATCCTTTACCCCAAGGAAGTTATGTAGCGATTACTTTAGCTTGGGATCGCCATGTCGAACTCAATGATACTAATAAAAATGAGCAGTATGATGTAGGCGAAACTTTCCGAGATCGCGGGTTAAATAATTTGGATTTACATCTGCTATCTGCCACCGACAAAACTAATAATAAAAATACCTGTTCCTCGGTTAGTAAAGTAGATAGTGTTGAGCATATTTTTTGCCAAATTCCTACCACTGGACTATACAAGATTCGGGTTGAATATCCTCAACCAATTAACCAACAAAATCAACCTTATGCTATTGCTTGGTGGACTTTTTCTGCTAAAAATAAACCTTAATTGCAACTCGAGGATAAGAGATCAGCGTAATGGAAAAAGAAATAAACCTTATTAATAGTTAATCAATACTTTTTTTAGTAAATAATTTAAAGTATAAAGAAACAAAAAATTCTTTAACAGGAAAAGCAATAAATGTCAAGGGATTAATAGTAATAATAATATTCCGATTATCAGATTTTGCTCCTTTAACAATTTGCTTGGCTACCCAATCAGCAGACATTACGCCAATGGGATTAAGATTACTCTTAAATGGACCTAAAATTAACTTTCTAACCACACAGGGAGCATCCAAACGACGTAAAGTAACTAAATCGCCTAAAGTCCGTTTACTCAACTCATAAAGGGGACTAACTGCTGGGTTTACTTCTGCTTCAGAAGTATTAACCCAAACCTCTTTACGCACCTTATCCTCATTAGTTTGGATAGTTTTAAAAAATAATTCTATTAACCGCCAACCAGAAAAAGCATTAATCTGATAGGATTTTTCAATAGCTTGTGGAGTTCTTTCTTGATGAACATTAATACCATGATTGAGGATTAAAATATCAATCTTAGCTAATTCATCCTCTAAAGCTAACTCGTTTCCCACTTGCCAATTAATAGTTTTTAGGGGGATTTCTTTTCCGTCAATATCTAAGGTAACTGCATCGCTTTTAGACGTTAAAGCAATCACTTTTGCCCCATTTAGATGTAAATATTTAAGTAGCGATCGCCCTAAAGTTCCCGATGCACCTGTCACCCCAATAGTTTTTCCTTTAAGAGATAAAGCAGTTCCCATCAATTTATCCACTAAGGTTAATGTGCCACAATAATAAGCCTTTTGGTTATCAAAATGGTGTCGCCAATGATAGGGACGGTTAACCAACCAGTCCCCAGGAAGAGTCACAAAATCTCCTTGACGATGGGTAAGATCTGTCAACTCATCAGCATAGGGAACCCCTGCACCACGAGCGATCGCCCCCATCAAAAAGGTTAATGTATAAAGCGAGCCAGCCCAAGCCACCCAACTATGGGTAAAACCCAATCCAGCGACAATTATCCCAGGAATTAAGCTAAAAATCAGCATCACTAAGGCTTCAGGAACATCATTGTACCAGTGTGCCTTGCGATAAATTGCTTCACTCACCGCAGATAAATCAGGGCGAAAAACCCGATGATGCCAAACATGGAGACGATATAAAGGAGTCCAACGGTGAGCTAGGGCGTGATAACAGTCCCTAACCATTTCTACCCAAATAATTGAGCTAAAAATTACTGTTGTTGCCGTAATAATACCAAATACCATAAATTGATGGGTTACTTATTTTAAGTTTAGTAAAGAATAATGAATAAGATATTTTCAGGAATCAATAGGGAATATTACCCTATATAATGGAATTGTAGCTTAATTTTTCAACTTAATGAATCTTCCATAGCTTAAAAAAACGCAAAAAAAATTAACAATCTCAGCTAAAATAATAAAGTTAAGGATGGTACTTGTAAATTTACAACTAAGTCTAGATCTAAAACACTTGATCTATATTGCCAGAGAAAAGCAATAATACTAAAACAGTAGACCTAAATTACGACCATTAGATAAACAAATTACTTATAAATATAATATTACTGAACTTATGCCACACAACTATTGGACAAATGACGCTGATCATGACTTAGATCCCCTGAGTTCTTTATTATCGGAATGGTCTGATCGAGAAGAAGAAGAAGAAGAATTTAGAAGCGATTTTTTCCAAGGATTATCCGGACGCAGGAAAAAAGCAGTTTTTGTGCTGATGACTATCTGGGGAGTTACCATTGGACTCCATTTAGTTTCTTGGGGAAATTGGGCAGTTTTGGGGTTAACGGGACTATTTTTGATTCAAGCATTACGTTTGATAACAGCTAAGGCTGAAGTTATGCCAGAACCATTGTCTGATCAGGCTTTGGACAACGCGCCCTCCGTTTCCTTATTGATAGCTGCCAAAAATGAAGAGGCAGTAATTGGTCGGTTAGTAACAATGTTGTGTAATTTAGATTATCCAACCCCTAAATACGACGTATGGGTAGTGGATGATCATAGCACTGATAAAACCCCCGAAATTCTGCGGCAATTAAGACAAAAATACCCTCAACTCCATGTAATTCGCCGTCCTGCGGGGGCGCAAGGGGGTAAATCAGGGGCTTTGAATGAAGCTTTAGCCTTAGCGCAAGGAGAAATTCTCGGGGTCTTTGATGCGGATGCTAAAGTTTCTCAGGATTTATTACGCCATGTGGTTCCTTTATTTGAGTCTCAGGAAATGGGTGCGGTTCAAGTCCGTAAAAGTATTGCCAATGAGTCCTTCAATTATTGGACTAAAGGACAAAGTGTAGAAATGTCACTTGATGGCTATTTTCAGCAGCAACGCATCGCCATTGGAGGAATTGGCGAATTGCGCGGTAATGGCCAATTTGTTCGCCGTTCAGCCTTAGATCGCTGTGGAGGGTGGAATGAACAAACCATCACCGATGATCTCGATTTAACCATTCGTTTGCACCTTGATCACTGGAAAATTGGATTTTTACCTAGTCCAGCAGTAGAAGAAGAAGGAGTTACTACCGTTAAGTCTTTGTGGCATCAGCGTAACCGTTGGGGTGAAGGGGGATATCAGCGTTATTTAGATTACTGGCGGTTTATCCTCAGTCAGCGGATGGGATGGAGTAAAAAGGTTGATCTACTGTCGTTTATGTTAATGCAGTATCTGGTATTAATGGCAGCCATTCCTGACTTAATAATGGTGGTTTTATACCATCGTTTACCAATTTTTTCATCCCTAACTGTTTTGATTTTATCCCTCTCATCTTGGGGAGTTTTTAATGGCTTGCGTCGCAGTCAAAATTTAGAAAAGCTGAGAATTATGGATGTGTTGCGCTTAATTTGGCAGTCTTTGAGCGGAACTTTTTATATGATGCACTGGTTTATTATTATTCCTAGTGTGACGACTCGGATGTCCATTCGTCCTAAAAAACTCAAATGGGTTAAAACCGTTCATGAGGGGACGGCTGAAGAAAGTTTTGAGTTTTAAATCAATTGATTTCTAGAATGAAATCTGGTAGCATATCTTCCCTCACGGGGTGACAAGCAGGTTAAAGTGAAGACAGGGGTTGGGGGATAGGGGTTAGGGAAAATTCCACCCTTTATCTGATCGTACTACCATGTCTATTGCCGATCAAGAAAGATTAACTCGTGGTTATCCCCAAAAATTTTTAATAATTTCTCCCCAACCCCTAAAACCTAACCCCTATCTTAAGAGGATTCTCAATTTTGTCCCCATAGCTAGTAATCACCAGACTACTTAAAGGTCATAGAGTTTAGGGATTCAGTTAAAATCAATTTCTATGCTACAGGTTTCTACATCTATCAATAGTGACGATGAAGTTAGAAAATATTGTTAACATAACCACCTTGGCGACTGCTATATCCATTATAAATTGTGAATTGTGATGCAATTAACAAAGAAGATGTGATAGGTTTAACCGCAATTTTTAAAATTAATAGTCATGATTAGATAGAAATCTTTTTAACTATGTTTATGTGTTCTACCAATCATTCATCTCTAGATAATTTATCTCATTTAATTGTTGCTCATTTAGAACAAAAAGAGCAATTATTCCAAGCGATTAAAAATTTAGTCCATCAACTTCATCACACCCAAATTTTATTAGAAGAAAATAAGCCAAAAGAAGCCCTATTAAACGTTGAACAATTAGTTAACTATGGGGAAACGATTAGCCGTCAATTTTAAACAATTAACCGATTATTACCCTCTAGAATAACTTTTTCTACTTCTTGAGCAGTTAGGGGTTTAGCAAAGTAATATCCTTGTCCATAGGGACATCCTAATTGTTGTAGTTTTTTCCATTGTTTTTCTGTTTCAATGCCTTCTGCAATCACTTCCATACCAAAATCATTCGCTAGATGAATTATGGTCTGGGTTAATCTCAATTTATCGGTACTTTGAGTCATATCTTTAATAAAACTACGATCAATCTTTAGGGTATCAAAAGGAAAGCGATGAAGATAACTTAAAGAAGAATAACCTGTGCCAAAATCATCCATTGATAACTTCATTCCTAAAGCTTTTAATTGGTTTAAAATCAAACAAATTTCTTCAGTATTTTTAACCAGACAACTTTCTGTTATTTCTAGCTTTAAACAATGATGATTCATCCCTAAATTTTGCACGGTATCCATAATTTTTTCTACTAAATTATTTTGTGAAAACTGCTTAACAGAGAGGTTAATACTGATAATAAGATCCTGATAATTATTAGATAGTTTTTGCCATTTACAAAGCTGTTGACATCCCTGATTTAAGATCCAGTTACTCAGGGGAATAATTAATCCTGTTTCTTCTGCAACTGGAATAAAGTTGTTAGGAGAAATCCAGCCTTTTTCTGGATGTTCCCATCTAATTAAGGCTTCAAATCCTGTAATTTTTTTAGTATTTAATTCTACAATAGGTTGATATCTTAGCTCAAATTCTTTGCGCTCAATAGCCCGTCTTAAATCATTATCTAATTGTAGACGATTAACAGCTTCCAAGTACATTTCTTGACGAAAAATTGTATAACTTGCTTTATCTTTGGTTTTAGCTTGGTTTAAAGCTGCATCTGCATCCCGTAAAATATCCCCAACTTTTTGATACTTGGTATCGCTGATAGTAATACCAATACTAGCACTACTGTACACTTCATAATCATTCAATTGAAAGGGACGGGCAAAACTTTGTTTAATCAAGTCTACTATTTCTAAGGTATGTTCTAAATTGCCAAGATGATTTAAAATAATTCCAAATTCATCTCCTCCTAGCCGTGCTAAAATGTCTTGAGCATGGAGATATTGTTTTAAGCGTTCTGCAATTTGAATCAAAAGATTATCACCCATCAAATGTCCATAACTATGATTAATTAATTTGAATTGATCTAAATCTAATATTAAAACAGTAAAAGAAAAATTGTTATTTATATGAGCTTTTTTTAACGAGCTTTCTAATTCCTCGATAAATAGTTTTCGGTTAGGTAAGCCGGTTAATTTATCATGACGGAAATCATAGTATAATTTTCTTACATTATCTTCAATTAATTGCTCAATTCTTTTTTCTTGACTAATATCTTTAGCTGTGCAAATAATCGCCATGATTTCTTGTCCTTCATAGCTAATTAATTGGCTAGATAAAAGCACTTCAACTTTTGTTAGATTTTTTGTAATATAAGCAGCTTTTATTGTCTGCTTAAGGCTGTTATCAATAGTAAAAAATCACTAATATCTTTATCTAAAATATTAACGATAGACTGATTAATTAACTCATTTTCTGAATAACCTAATAAATTTAAAGTTGTTTGATTGAACATCAAAATTTTATATTTTTTATCGAGCAAAATAACACTATAGTTAATTGTATTTATAATTGTTGTTATCCAAATACAAGCAGCATAATTTAATGCAGGAATTCGTTGATTGAGCTGTGTTAAAGCTAGGGAAAAATCGTTTTTATCTTGAGGATTATTATTCATACTTGTTGTCCCTTAATAATACAAAAAAGTAAATTATAGGATCAAATCTTACAGTTGTATTCTAAAAAAAATAGGAGTTACATAGAAAAACAACCGGTTTTAAACCTTCTAATTTAAGCTTATGAATTAGGAAACAACTTGTCTGTGAGAAAATAGAATAAAATGTGATCTATTCTCAAACCATGAAAAATGCTATCTGAAGAAGAAGCCTTTACCTTAGTAGAAACTATCCTTAAACCTAACTGTCTAAACGATGTTCAAGCCTTGGTATTTCGTCAGTGTTGGTTGGGGAAAACTTATCAAATGATTGGGGACGAAAACGGCTATGATCCTGATTATATCAGGGTTGTTGGTTCTCGACTCTGGCAATTGCTCTCAGATCCTCTAGGCATAAAGATCACAAAAAATAACCTTCATACAGCCTTAAGACAATCTCTAGACAAAACCTCCTCGTCTCGAGCCGTCATTCCTTTGAATCAACTGCCTTTTCCTGATGGAATAGTCCCACTTAATTCACCATTGTATATAGAACGTCCTCCCATCGAACACCGTGCTTATGCTGAAATTATCAAACCAGCAGCTTTATTACGGATTAAAGCCCCATCTAAAATGGGAAAAACATCTTTAATGTTGAGAATTTTGGCATTTACACAGGAAAATAACTACCATACGGTACGTTTAAATTTACAACAAGCAGATAACACCTTATTCACCCATTTAGATCGGTTTTTGCGTTGGATTTGTGCTAATATTGCTCGACAGTTAAACAAAGATCCCAGACTTGATGACTATTGGGATGAAGAATTAGGCAGTAAAGTTAGTTGTACTGCTTACTTACAAGGTTATATTTTGGAATCTTTAGATAAACCCTTAGTTTTAGCGATAGATGAAGTTAATCATCTGTTCGAATATGGACAGATTGCTCAGGAATTTTTACCCCTTTTGCGTTTTTGGCATGAAGAGGGAAATAATATTGATATTTGGCAGAATTTACGCTTAATTATTGTCCATTCTACAGAAATTTATATTCCCCTAAAATTCCAGCAATCTCCTTTTAATGTTGGCATTCCGATTCAAATACCAGAATTTACCCTAGAACAAGTTCAAACATTGGCAGCTTTCCATTCTCTCTCAAATATTATAGATAACCCAGAAAAAAAACCCTTAAACAACTTGATGTCGATGGTGGGGGGACATCCCTATTTAATTCGTCTAGCCCTTTATCATCTATACCAAGATGGGATCACCATGGAACAACTGTTAGAAGAAGCAGCTACCCCAACAGGTATTTATCACCATCATTTGCAAAATCATCTAATTACCTTACAAAAACATCCCGATCTAGCCTCTGCTTTTGTTACAGTGATCAAAGCGAAAAAACCTATCCAATTATCAACGATCATCGCTTATAAATTAGCCAGTATGGGATTAGTTAAATTGCAAGGAAACAATGTATTTCCTAGTTGTCAACTGTATTGTTTGTACTTCTCTAGCTTCCTGGGATACTTTGAGTCAGATAAATCGCGAGATTCTTAGTTCAGCGACTCAAGTTAACCTAATATCAAATCCCTAAATGTTTACTACTGTGAGTTCTATGTTAAAACTCTGAGGTTCGGAGTTGATAGCAGTTTTCCATTGGGTGGATCAATATTTTAGTTGAGTTGACTGTGGGGAGTGTGAGAGGGATGGGGAGGTTGGGAAGTATTGAGATTTTAATGTTTAATCTATGCAGATGAAAACCGCTATGAGATTTGAACTGACGGGGTGACAAGTAGATAAATTTGAACAATTGATCAGAACTTTCCCAAAACGCTAAAATAAAACGAGGGGTGATCATTTTTACCCCACAATAATTGAACGAGTTATGTTCAAATAAATTTTCCCTAAACGACTAAGATTATGCAGACAGTTGATAAACAGCCAGGAACTCCCGAACCAATGGATACTGCTAAACACGGTTTACCCGTAACTATTATTACAGGGTTTCTCGGTAGTGGCAAAACCACCCTTCTTAATCATATTCTCAGTAACCAAGAAGGTCTAAAAACGGCAGTTCTTGTCAATGAGTTTGGAGAAATTGGCATTGACAATGAACTTATTGTCACCACCGATGATAACATGGTAGAACTTAGTAATGGTTGTGTTTGTTGTACCATTAACGAAGATTTAGTCCAAGCTGTTTACAAAGTTCTTGAACGTCCTGAAAAAGTTGATTATTTAGTGGTTGAAACCACTGGAGTTGCTGATCCTTTACCCGTTGCTTTGACATTTTTAGGTACAGAATTAAGGGACATGACTAGGCTAGATTCTATTATTACGATGGTAGACTGTGCCAACTTTAGTCTAGATTTATTCAATTCTCAAGCTGCTCAAAGTCAAATTGCTTACGGCGATATTATAGTCCTCAATAAGACAGATTTAGTAGATGAAGGGGATGTAGATGCTTTAGAAATTCGCCTACGAGATCTCAAGGAGTCAGCAAGAATTCTACGAACCCAAAAATCTCAAGTCCCCTTACCTTTGATTCTCAGTGTGGGTTTATTTGAGTCTAGCAAGTATTTTGATACTAAAGAAGCAGAAGAACACCACGAACATCATCACCATGATCATGAATGTGATCATCCTGACCATGATCACGAACATCATCACCACGACCATAATCATGATCACCATCATCACCATTCTAACCACTTAGAAAATGATGGTTTCGTCTCTATTTCCTTTGCTAGTGAAAAACCTTTTTCTATCCGTAAGTTTCAATATTTTCTGGATAATCAATTACCAGAGAATGTCTTTCGCGCTAAAGGGGTTCTTTGGTTCGATGAAAGTCCCAAACGCCATATATTCCACCTTAGTGGTAAAAGGTTTACCCTAGAAGACGATGAATGGAAAGGAGAACCTAAAAATCAATTAGTATTAATTGGTCAAAACCTGGATACTCAAAAATTGTATGAACAAATAGAAAACTGTGTTTGTCTTCCCATCTAAAATTTTTGATTTAGGTGGGGTGCTTTCGACTTATAGCAGTCGAAGCATAGTTTAGGACAGTCATGTTTCCTCAAACCTAGCCTGCATTATTCATGAA
>DLXW01000051.1:2811-4229 GCA_003448685.1 Cyanothece sp. UBA12306 | reverse complement strand
TTTGTTAACCGAGCAGTATTGAATTCTCCCCACATTACCCACACTCTCTATTTCCTAGTTCTAATTTTTTCAAGTTCCTAATAATTGGACTAATTGAGAAACTTGTTGCTGGTTAAATACTTGACGTAAAGTATTAGCAACTATTTGGGGATCTAACGCAATTAAAACTTGAGGCATTTTAGCCGCTGCAAGTTGTGCTAAACCATGACTTATGGTAATATCTTCTTCTCGATTTAACTCTATTAAATCAACACCAATTTTAAGTTCTTTAATTACTACTGGAGCGATTGTACGATAATTATTTTGAGTATTAGATATAGCTTTTGAGCAGGTTTTAACTAAAGTTTGCCAGTTTTTTTCTTGAGGTGCAATTTGCAATAATTGATCACATAGTTCTTGAAGATTTTTACGAGTTTCAGAGGTAGACTTTTGTTTAAACAAAGCTAACATCTGTTTGAGGATTGATTTAACTTCTGTAGAAATATCAGATAAAGTTTCTGTTGCATTTTCCTCAACTAGCAGTTGATTAAGATAGTTTTGCAGTTCCACAAAAGTAGGTTCAGTACTTTGAACAATAGCCTCAGCTTCGTCTGTATTTAAACCCAAGGGACTTTGTAACTTTTCGATTAAATTTTGTAGAATATCGTAGCTTTTTAAAAATAAAGATTCTAACTTCTGATCCACAGGAACTCTATTTTCCCGTAAAATTTTAAAGGCATCTTCCAAACGGTGAGCTATAGTCTGAATGCTATTATAGCCTAGCATAGCAGATCCTCCTTTGATAGAATGGGCAGCTCGAAACATCTCATTAACCCGTTCTTGATCTTCAACCACAAAAGAGAGTTCTAAAATACCTCTTTCAAGGATTTCTAGGTATTCTTTAGCTTCTTCGATGAAATAACCCAGTATTTTCTGCTGATCCACAATAGTTTCTCCATTAATAATCTAATAAGACTGGTAATATTTTCTTTAACTGTAAACCTATGACTTAGGGCTACAATTATAGTATTCCCTAAAATCAAGCTGAAGTAACACGATATCTAAAAAAGTTATAAAAAATTTGATTTTGTAGTTTATTTAGATTGACTTTTTTTTAGTTAAAGCTCTAAACTTGATAATATATATTGTCAATAAACTAAATCAGGTTTATCTAATGTTAAGGATAGAACAAACTCGAAGAATTGCTAATTAGTTTGTGTTTTAAACAAGTATTAATTGAAAAATTAAATTAATGTTAATAAATAAAATTTTATTGATTGATTGGCGAATCATTCCAGCTTTATTGGCAATAACTTTGATCACAATTTCCTTGCCTAAGTTAATCAGTTTATCGATTAAAATAAGAGAAAGTATCTTTTCTTCTGAAGCCAAAAAACTTTCTCAAAAAGTCATTGAGCCTGATCAAGATCTATTGCCAT
>DLXW01000051.1:0-2661 GCA_003448685.1 Cyanothece sp. UBA12306 | reverse complement strand
AATTTTTCAATTAATACTTTCTATTGCCATCAATTTTTCTTTTGTTCACCGCAGATATCATTTTATTAATCACTGGACATTTAGACTCTAAAATAGATTTAATTGATCTGATTGAATTTCCAGTAGGTTTATCTGTATCCTTGGTTGTTATTTGGTTGGGTTATCGCTTATCTGAACGTTTTTTTAAAATTTATCTGACTAAAATAACCAAAAGTGGCGGAAAATTGAATGAAGATTTACTTCTTTTAGCAAAATTGATAACCATTTTGCTAGTTTTATTTATTATAATTACTATTTTTTCTGAAACTCATGACATTAATATTTTCGGTTTAATCGCTAGTTTAGGAGTAGGAGGAGTTGCCATAGCCTTTGCTGCTAAAAAAACATTAGAGCAGTTGCTCGGAGGAATTGTTCTTTATCTAGATCGTCCTTTTGTGTTAGGTGATTATATCAGTTTGCCCGATAAAACATTTGGTAAAGTTGAATCAATTGGTTTACGTTCAACTAAAATTCGCACCTCTGGTAAGGGAACTTTAATGATAGTGCCTAATAACTACTTAACTGAAATAAATATTGAAAATTTTACAGATGCTAGTAAAATTGTTAGTATAATTAACTGCAAATATTCTAAAATAATACCTGAAAAAGAGCAAGCTTTTATTCGTGAATTAATTGTAGATTGTAGCAAAAGTACCGAAATTGATATTCGTAATATTCATATAGATTTTGAAAATGTTATTAATAATAAGGGAGAAACAGTCAGCCAAAGTCAAGTCAAATATTTGATGCCATCATCAGGAGATTTTTCACAAGAATTTCGCTTTCAGATTATTCAAATAATTGGTGAAAATATTCAACACAAATTATTAGAAAATGGTATTGAATTTGAGATGATAGATAAAATTCGTGTTAGTTCACAAATTTCTATCTGAGGTTAATTAAATTTACTTGAATATCTAATGAAAACCATAGAGCAAGTATACCAGTTTTTGAACAATTATTACTTATTTAAAGTTAGTTTATTTTTAATGCTGGTTGTGATTTCAATTTTTATTGGGCAATATACAACAAAATGTATTGACTTAAGTTTACTTATTTTTTCACGGCAACGGAGGCAATATATTTATAATAATTTACTTAAACCCAGTGAATCTAAAATAAACCGTGCTGGAACTTGGATTCTTCTTTTTCTATCTTGGTCTTGGTTTAATAAAAATGAAAAGCTATTAAATTGGATTGATTTTTTAGTAAATTTAGCTTTTACAATTGTTGCAATCATCATTTTATCTCGACTATTTCGGCAATTTACTAAAGTATATGGAGTAAATTTATTGAACAAAATGGGAGGAGAAGCAACGGAAATTCTCTTAGCGGTTGAAACAATATTCAATCTATTTATTGGTTTAATTGCCTTGACTATTTTTGCTTACGGACAGGGTATTCCTTTGACGGGTTTATTAGCAGGAGTTTCCGTTAGTGGAATAGCCCTCAGTTTTGCTGCCCAAAATACTTTACAACAGATTTTTGGCACTCTTATTTTATTTTTAGATAAACCGTTTATTCAAGGAGAGTATATTCGTCTTCCTGATAATACTTTTGGTCGTGTTGAGTCCATTGGTTTGCGCTCTACCAAAATTCGTATTTCTGGCAAAAATACTCTTTTAATTGTGCCAAACTCAAAAATGGCGGAGTGGGAAATCGAAAATATTACCCGTGGTAAAAAAGTTATGGTCTTATTCTATCTTGATTTTGAGCGTCTTTTAGAAGATTACGAAAAATCCCTAGTTAGACAAATTATTGCCAATAATTTTAATTCGTTTTTTGGGATTGAACCAAACACTTCTAATATTAGTTTTATACAGAATCCTAAGCAAAAAGTTAGTCGTGCTAGAATCAATTATTTTATTCTTGGTTCTACTAAAAGTTCCATTGAACTGCGACAGAGAATGATCCAAATAGCTGAAACAAAATTAGTTGAAGATTTGAAAATTCATGGAATTAAATTTACCAGTAATGAACCTGTGATTACGGTTGATTCACCGATCCCCCTTTAATTAAAATAAGGGAAGATAGGGAAGATGAAATTGGACTGTTGCTTAATTCTTCCCATTCTCCCTACACCCCCCACGCTCCCCACACTCACTCATTGGTGTACCCAAAACGGTTAAGATTTATAACAGAGATCCCTTAAAAACCTAGATAACAATGCTCGATCGCCAATCGGTTTTAGAAGTTTTACGCCCCGTTCAAGATCCCGAACTGCAAAAAAGCTTAGTAGACTTGAATATGATTCGTAATATAAATATCGAAGACAGTAAAGTTAGTCTTACCTTAGTTTTAACTACTCCTGCCTGTCCCTTACGCGAATTTATCGTCGAAGATTGTCAAAAAGCTGTCAAACAGTTATCTGGGGTAGAAACCGTTGAAGTAGAAGTGACTGCTGAAACTCCCCAACAAAAGGCTTTACCCAACCAACAAGCTGTCCCTGGAACCAAAAATATTATCGCCGTTTCTAGTGGTAAAGGAGGAGTGGGTAAAAGTACAGTGGCGATTAATATTGCCGTCGCCTTAGCTCAAAGTGGGGCAAAAGTCGGTTTACTCGATGCAGATATTTATGGACCCAATGCCCCTACCATGCTAGGTTTAGCCAACGCCCAAGTC
>DLXW01000345.1 GCA_003448685.1 Cyanothece sp. UBA12306 | reverse complement strand
GAAAATCTAAAATCATCAAATCATATAATCTAAAATCTAAAATCCGCAAGCCCCTGTCTTTTAAGCAGGGGACAATCCAAAATCCAAAATCTAAAATCTAAAATCGATTTGACAAGTTACTGATAAAAATCTTCATCTAATATCTGTTCAATTGTAAAAGGACAGTTTTGGGGAAACGAAGGAAAGACGTATAATTTTGACCTTTGTGCTTTCTTATTAGCCACCTTCAAAGCTTTGCTATAATTACTTTCAAATTGGGTTAAAAAGTAATTGTAATAAGTCTTACTTTCAAGTAATGCTAATAAGTCATCACGGAAATTGTCAATTTCTTCGGCCCAACCATCAAGATATAATTCTCGATAGTCAGTCCAATAGCAATAAAAAAGCAAATGGGACAAAAGTCGATAAGTCAGACTGTTAATCTCTCTTTTATCACTATTTCCCAAACTTTCAACTTCCTCTATTAAATTATCCCAATCTAGTGAGTTAACGTCGCGATTTTTAAGCGCGATCGCTTGCTTTTCCAACCACAAACCAAAATCTGTCTCGTAAAGATTAGTTGTCACTTTTTCCTAACCTCCTTATTCAATGGAACTGAAGACTTTAGGATCTAGATTTTGTTTATCTCCAATTTTGACGCAAAATCAGCTATTCTAACAAAGGGAAATTGAAATATAAGGGATTAAATCTGCGGTGTTAGATCTAAAACAGATACGGGAAAATCCAGAAACAATTCAAGAACTGCTCAATCGTCGCAGTGCATCCAATGAATATGATCTTACTCCAATTTTAGAACGCGATCGCCAACAACGGGATTTAGCAACTACTCGCACCGAATTACAGGCCCGTAGTAACGAAATTGGCAAAATCATCGGCCAAAAAATGAAAAGCGGGAGTGATCCCCAAAGTGAGGAAATTCAGGGGTTAAAAGCAGAAGGAAATGACCTGAAAACCCAATTAAGCCAGTTAGAACCCCAAGAAAAGACAATCAAAACAGAAATTGAGACATTATTATTACAATTACCCAACCTTCCCAGCGAATCTACCCCCATTGGCAAAAATGAAACAGAAAACGTAGAAGTGCGTCGCTGGGGAGATGAATATTTACCGAAAACCGAAGTGCTTCCCCACTGGGAAATTGCCGAAAGACTGGGTATTTTGGAGGTAGAAAGGGCAGTAAAAATAGCCCAGAGTCGCTTTATTGCTCTGACGGGGGCAGGTGCAGCCTTAGAACGGGCTTTAATTAATTTTATGCTAGATCGTCAGATTGAAGCAGGTTATCTCGAAGTGATGCCCCCAGTTTTGATTAATAGTAAGTCATTACAAGGAACGGGACAATTACCCAAATTCGCCGAAGAAAGCTTTAAATGCAGCGAAGATGACCTTTGGTTAGCTCCCACTGCTGAGGTTCCTGTCACAAATTTGTATCGAGAAGAGATTTTAGAGGTCGAACAACTCCCCATCAAACATTGCGCTTATACGCCTTGTTTTCGGCGAGAAGCGGGGAGTTATGGCAAAGATACCCGTGGATTAATTCGTTTGCATCAGTTTAATAAAGTAGAATTGGTCAAAGTTGTTCATCCTCAGACTTCCGAAGCGGAACACCAAAGCTTAGTTAAAGATGCACAAGCCATTTTAGAGGCCTTAAAATTACCCTATCGAGTCTTAGAGTTGTGTACCGGAGATTTAGGGTTTGGGGCGAATAAATGCTATGACTTAGAGGTGTGGTTACCTTCTTCGGGAACTTATCGAGAGATTTCGAGTTGTTCTAATTGTGGAGATTTTCAGAGTAGACGAGCCAATATTCGCTTTAAAGAAAAGGGCAAAAAAGGAACCCAATATGTCCATACTTTGAATGGTTCGGGATTAGCTATTGGTCGTACTATGGCTGCTATTTTGGAGAATTATCAACAACCAAATGGAAGCGTTAAGATTCCTGATGTTTTACAACCGTATTTAAAACAAGATATCCTGTAAACAATTTCTAATTAGCTTTTCGTAGATTGAATTTAGCATTAGTTCGATTAGAGAGAAATCCTAGGTTAACTAGGAGCCAATAATCAAAAATTTTGCAGGTTTTTGACCATGATTGTTATTCACCATAATCCAGACTGTGGTACGTCCCGAAATGTTCTCAAAGTGATTGAAGCTGCTGGTTATCAACCAATCATCATCGAATATTTGAAAGAAGGCTGGACAAGACCCCAATTGTTAGGTCTGTTTGCTGCTGCGAATTTAACCCCATTGACAGCTTTACGCAAAACCAAATCTCCAGCAGAAGAACTCGGACTTTTAGCCCCCAATGTGACCGATGAAGATATTCTCAAAGCGATGCTAGAACATCCAATTCTTGTCAATCGTCCCATTGTCTGCACCGAAAAAGGGGTTAAACTTTGTCGTCCTAGCGAAGTCGTCCTTGATCTTCTCACACAATGGCCACCAGGACCGTTTGCTAAGGAAGATGGAGAACTAATACTTGATAGCGATGGTCAAAGGGTTAATTGATGAGGTTCTAATCTAAAAGGTGTTGCTCAATAAAGTTGAATAAACCATGAACAAATCAACTCTTTACCCTTCCTATGTCTGGTGGGTTATCCCTGAGAAATTAGCTGGAATGCCTCGTCCGTCTCTCGAAGATTTACCTCAACTTTATCAAGCCGGATTGCGTGGAATTGTTTCGGTTATTGATGAACCTTCTTTAATTATGGAATATCAAAAAGAACAATTCTCAGCTCTTTCTTTGCCCATTGTTGAAGATCTTCCACCTACTCTGCCACAAGTTGAAGAATTTATTAAATTTGCTGAAACAATTATGTCTGATAACCAAGCCGTTGCAGTTCACTGTACAGGAGGTAATCATCGAACTGGAACCTTATTAGCCTCT
>DLXW01000020.1:17197-22565 GCA_003448685.1 Cyanothece sp. UBA12306 | reverse complement strand
CCCCGCCCGTTTCACGGCGGGGAGGATGTCAACCCTACACAAATCAGAGATTGATATGAATATTAATATTGCTATTATCGGTGCAGGACTTGGAGGATTAGCCTGTGCGATCGCTTTGAGAAAACAAGGCTTTGAAGTTCAAGTTTACGAACAAGCCAAAGATTTTCGTCCTGTTGGCGGTGGACTAGGATTATTTCCCAACGGATTGAATTTTTTAGAATTGATCGAGCCTGATCTCGTTGAACAGATCAAAAATTATGGTTGCTGTCTACAAAAAATAGTTGTCAAAAATATTGCTGGAGAAACAATTAATTCTAATCCAACTACTCAATTAATCGAAAAATACGGACGAACTATAATTACTATTTGGTGGTGGCATTTGCAACAAATATTGGCAAAAAAACTACCGGAAAATTGTATTCATCTCGATTGTCAATGTCTTGATTTTGAACAAACGGAGCAAGACGTAATTATCCATTTTAAGGGAGGCAAAACAGCACGAGCAGACCTCTTAATTGGTGCAGATGGTATCCACTCCGCAGTTAGAAAAACTCTCTTTGGTGATGAACAAATCAATTATCTTAAGAGTATGTCGTGGCGGGCTAATCTTAAATGTCAGCAAGAGCTTATCAAACCCGATGAAATAGTCCGTATTATTAGTGACAAACAGTTTCTCTTTTTGGTGAATATTGGAGATGGCTACATTAATTGGACTACTCGAAAATTTGCTCCAGAATATCACCTTTCAACTAATAGTCAAGCCATGAAAGATCGCATTCTTCAAGATTTAACCAATTGGGCAGAACCAATTCGTAATATAATCAAAAATACTCCAGCAGACAAAATTTTTGCAGTCCCTATTTGCGATCGCCCTCCTTTAAATAGCTGGAGTCAAGGTAGAGTTACCCTTCTAGGAGATGCAGCCCATCCCATGAGCCCCTCCATGGGACAGGGAGCAAACAGCGCCTTTGAAGATGCTTGGGTACTAACACAATGTCTTGCCAGATTTTCTAATATTGAAGGAGCTTTTAATCAATATGAAAAAGAAAGAATAGAGCGCACTAAAATCATGCAAATCAAGAGTGCTGAAGGGGAAGAAAATCAGTGGCAAACTACTAATAAAACACAACCAAAACCACAAAAAACAAGAAATTTAGATAGTAGTTTTAGCGATTGGCTATACCAATATAAACCTTTTTCAACTATTAGCAATATTTAGGATCAAACATGAACCGCATCTTATATTATCATCCACAGTCTAACTTTTCTCGCAAAATCCGCATTCTTCTAACTGAAAAACATCTATCTTATGAACTCAAAGCAATTAATTTAATGAATAAACCTCCTTCATTTTTGGAACTGTCTCCCATTGGTAAAGTACCTGTACTTGTAGATGAAGATAGTACAATAATTTGGGATTCTAGTCTAATTGCGGAATATCTAGATGAGAAATACCCAGAACCGAGATTTTACCCTAATAATTTTAAAGAACGGCTTGAATGTCGAAAATGGGAGGATTTAGCAGATACATTAGGAGATAAGATTATCAGTTTGTGGATTTTTAATTTAACGAACAAAGAAAACTCAACGCCTTATCAATCAGCCTTAGAAAAGTCTATTAATAACCTTTTTTCGGTTTTGGAAAAACAAGTAGCTAAAACTCAATATTTATTAGGAGGTGAAATATGGTCAATCGCTGATATATCAGCTTTATGTTCTTGTGGTTATTACAATTTACGGTTTAATGAAAATTGGAAATTAAACTATCCCAATTTAAAAAATTGGTTCGATCAACTCCATGAGAGAGAATCTGTTTTTTCGACTATCCCTCAATCGATGTAATATTTTTTTAAATTGATCATAAATGCACGAATTACAAGCAATTATTAATGCTTTTGAGTTAAGTAAACAAGAAAAAAAAACTACATTTTTAGCCACTATAGTCAACACTTTTGGTTCTACTTATCGTCAAAAAGGAGCCAGAATGTTAATTACAGAAACGGGAGAAATGGTAGGAACTTTGAGTGGAGGATGTGTAGAAAATGATCTTGTCGAATATACTAAGCAAATAACCAATAAACCTCTGTTAATTAGTTATGATGCTACTTCCGAAGAAGATCTTCTTTGGGGTTTTGGATTAGGTTGTAAGGGGAAAGTAGAAATATTATTAGAAAAACTGGATCACTCTTTAAATCTTTCTCCTCTAAATTTAATTAATCAATGTCTAAAACATCAAAAACAAGGAGTTATTGCTACTATTTTTTCTGTAGAAGGAAAACTAGATTTAAAAATTGGCTCTCGTTTTCTTGTTTATCCTGATGGTAATATATACACCGACATTCAAGAAAAAGACTTAAAAAATAGGCTCGCTGCTGACACTATCTTAGCCAAAAATACTCGACAAAATACAGTTAATAGACACCAATTATCAGCGGGTATTGTAGAAGTTTTAATCGAGGTTATTAACCCCCCCACTTTTCTAATTATTTTTGGCGCTGGTCAAGATGTTTTACCTGTAGTAGAATTAGCTAAAATGATAGGATGGCAAGTTACAGTAGTTGATTGTCGCGCCCAAGAAAAATCCTATCAAAGATTCGCCAAAGCAGATCAAATTATTCTTACCCGTCGTCAAATTATTAGCCAACAGATATCAATAGAAGAAAATACCGTAGCTGTTGTCATGACTCATAATTATTTTGACGATCACGATATTATCAAATTTCTTCTACCAACCAAAATTCCTTATTTGGGTGTGATGGGTTCAAAAAACCGCATTGCTAAAATAATAGAAGAACTTAATCCCACTAAAACCCAATTAGAAAAATTATACAGTCCCATCGGTTTAGATATTGGAGCAGATACTCCCACAGAAATTGCCAGCGCAATTATTAGTGAAATTCAAGCAGTTTTAACTAAACGTAATGGTGGCTTTTTAAAACATCGCTCTCAACCCCTACATTGAAAGGATGGGGAGTGGGGGAGTGTGGGGAGAATCGCTTCTCTCTTCCTCCTAAGCTTATTCTAAAGGAATCCCCGCCCATTTCACGGCGGGGAGGATGCCAACTCTAAAATTCACCTACTAAAGCAGCATTACACCGTTCACAAATAGTGGGATCATCGCTAAATTCTCCGACTTTAGTTGAATAGTTCCAACAACGATCGCACTTTTCTCCTTCTGCTTTGATAACTCCTACAGAAACTAAGTCTGTTTCACTTTTATATTCTGCTTTGCCGATAGTTTCCATACTATTAACTAATTCCACTTGGGAAGCTAATACTAGATAACGCAATTCATCTACTTGATTACCTACTAAGGTATCATCAGGATTAAATGCTTCTAGTTGTTTTTTCAAGTCTTGATCTGGTACATAAAGTAATACTTTTGCATCCAAAGAAGAACCGATCGCTTTCTCTTTTCTTGCCTGTTCTAGCACTTGATTAACTTCAGAGCGGATCTGCCTTAATTTGCCCCAGAAAGCCGTCAATTCTGGTCTTGACCATTGTTTTTTCATTTCCACCCATCCTGAAGCAAAGACGGACTTGTAAGGGGTCTTGTAGGGCAGAAATTGCCAGATATCTTCGGCCATGTGGCATAATACAGGAGCGATCGCTTTGGCTAAATTTTCCAATGCTACTTTTAAGACTGTTTGACAGCTGCGACGACGCAAAGAACTAGGATAGGAAATATAGAGTCTGTCTTTGGCAATATCTAAATAAAAGTTTGACAGATCAACGACACAAAAATTCTGAATTGTTTGGAAAAATCGAAAGAATTGAAACTTTTCAAAAGCATCAGTTACTTCCGCAAAAACTTCGTTAATACGATGTAGCATATATTGATCTAATTCCGATAATTCTTCATAAGCAATTGTGTCTGTTTCAGGGTCAAAGTCATGTAAATTACCTAATAAAAATCGGGCAGTATTGCGAATTTTACGATAAATATCTGAAAGTTGTTTAAGAATATTTTTGCCGATGAGAACATCAGAGGAATAATCAACAGATGATACCCATAATCGTAATACATCTGCTCCATAGGGAGGATCTTGCTTCTGATTTTTGCCCCCATTAATGATCTCCAAGGGGTCAATTATATTCCCCAGAGATTTACTCATTTTATGTCCCTTTTCATCTAAGACAAAACCATGGGTTAATACGGTTTTATAAGGCGCAATTCCATTAACTGCTACACTGGTTAATAAACTTGATTGAAACCAACCTCGATGTTGATCGCTTCCTTCTAAATAAATATCAACTGGATAGTTTAATTCTTCCCGTTGTTTAGCAACTGCTGCCCAAGAAGAACCGGAGTCAAACCAGACATCCATTGTATCAGTTCCTTTGCGATATTTATGGGCATCTTTACGGTATTTTTCTGGCAATAATTCTTCAGTAGACAGTTCCCACCAAGCATCAGATCCCTGTTTAGCAATAATAGTTTGAACGTGGTTAATTGTCTCTTCTGTTAATAGAGGTTCCTTGCTTTCTTCGTTATAAAATACTGGAATAGGAACCCCCCAACTACGCTGACGGGAAATACACCAATCTGAGCGATCGCTGACCATAGAAGTAATACGATTTTCTCCTTGAGAGGGAATCCATTGAACAGATTTAATAGCTTCTAAAGCAGCATCACGAAACCCTTCTACCGAAGCAAACCACTGTTCTGTGGCACGAAAGATAGTCGGTTTTTTTGTCCGCCAATCGTAAGGATATTTATGAAGATATGCTTCTTCTTTGAGTAAAGATCCTTGATTTTTTAGCTCATTAATAATTGCTTCATTAGCATCTTTTAGCACATTTAAGCCAGCAAATTTTCCCGCCTCTTCAGTAAATTTTCCTGCATCATCTACTGGAGAAAGAACCCCTAAACCATACCGTTGTCCGACAAGATAATCTTCTTGTCCGTGGCCAGGTGCAGTATGAACTAATCCTGTTCCTGATTCAGTGGTAACATAGTCGCCGCCAATGAGAATTTCACTTTCTCTATCATACAAAGGATGACGATAAATAGTATGTTCTAAAGCTTTCCCTGGGATTGTCGCTTTAACCTTCAAAGAAGTTTCAAAAGTAGTTGATAACTTTTCCACTAAATCGGCTGCAACGATTAAATACTGATAGTTGCAAAGGTCAGAATTCTGTTCAACAATTGCATAATTTAAGTCAGGATTAAGAGCAACTGCTAAATTACCAGGAAGAGTCCAAGGGGTAGTTGTCCAGATAGCAACTCCCAAATTAGAGAGGAAAGGATCTAAAATTGATTGACCATCTTGTGAGGCTTTAATAATAGGAAATGCTGCAAAAATACTCTGGGAAGTGTGACCTTCTGGATACTCTAATTCTGCTTCGGCCAATGCAGTCCGAGAAC
>DLXW01000020.1:16830-17029 GCA_003448685.1 Cyanothece sp. UBA12306 | reverse complement strand
CCCAATGCAGTCCGAGAACTGGGACTCCAGTGAACTAGTTTGAGTCCTCGATAAATATAACCCTTGAGGGCCATTTCCCCAAAAACTCCAATTTGGGCTGCTTCGTATTCAGGAGTCAGGGTTAAATAGGGTTTTTCCCAGTTTCCCCACACCCCAAACCGTTTAAAACCTTCGGCCTGTTGAACTTGGGGTTTAAGGT
>DLXW01000020.1:15355-16567 GCA_003448685.1 Cyanothece sp. UBA12306 | reverse complement strand
CAGGCCTGTTGAACTTGGGTTTTAAGGGCAAAATCGCGGGCTTTGCGGCGAAGTTTGAGGGGGGTTAAACCTTCCCTTTCTTTAGACTTCATGCTTTGCAACACTTTTAACTCAATGGGGAGTCCGTGACAGTCCCACCCTGGAACATAGCGAACTTTATGACCCCGCAGTAGCTTGTATTTGTTGATAATGTCTTTGAGGGTTTTGTTCAAAGCATGACCGGCGTGAAGAGACCCATTAGCGTAGGGAGGTCCGTCGTGAAGAATGAATAACTCACCTGGGTTATTTTGCGACAGTTGCTCATAAATTTGGTTTTCTGACCAAAATTGCTGTAATTCTGGTTCGCGCTTTACGGCGTTAGCGCGCATACTAAAATCAGTCTGGGGTAAGTTTACGGTATCTTTGTAGCTTTTGGGTTCTGTCACTGTGGTAATAGGAATTTTTGTATCGTTTACTCTTTTCTCATGATATTACATGGTTTTGTTGTGCAATTTATACAAACGATCATCCCATAGCAATTTTCATTTGCATGGAATACAAACATTGTAGTTTTGATAGTAGTTTGCTAAAAGTTATGGGTTTTTTATAGCAAGTTCAGTAGAGAGTGATTCTGTTAATTGTTGTTTTGCCTCTTGTATTTGAAACTCTTTTAATTGTTGTTGAATTTCATCGCGAACAATAGCCCTATATTCTAGGAAATGTTCATTATGGGCGCAAACTGTTAAATAGTGTTCCCAAACAGGATAATTATGCTTGACAATACTAAAGAAATGATGCCAAAATTTCCAACGAGTTTTACGTTTAAACCCTTGTCGCCAAACTACAATGGCCAAGGCGCGTAAATCGACCAAACTGGGTAATTTAAAAGGGGGATGGCATTGGGGCGCACCTAATTTAAGGAAACAGCGATAGGTACGATCTAAAAAGTTTTCTGCATCATATAATGTCCAAAAAGCTTCAATATATTCTTCAGCAATTTCTTCAATGGGACGAGTTGGAATAAAATTCATTAAACTGCTTTGATTAATATCTTGTTTGGTATCAACTCGTAACCGTCCTTCCTTTTCTAAACGATGCCATAAAGCTGTATGGGGAAGGGCTTGTAACATACCAAACATAGCGGTAGGAATGGCTGCCTCTTCTACAAAACGAATAATTCGCGAAGCTGCACCCGTTTTTTCCCCATCAAAACCAATAATGAATCCGGCCATC
>DLXW01000020.1:11796-15188 GCA_003448685.1 Cyanothece sp. UBA12306 | reverse complement strand
AATTAAAGTATCAATAGTTTCTGTTAAAGAGTCACGGGTGTTCTGAAACTTTTTAGTTAGTTTTAAACTCTCTTCATCGGGGGTTTCAATGCCTAAAAATACCGCGTCAAAATTAGATTGAACCATCAATTCCATTAATTCGGCATCTTGGGCTAAATCAACAGAAGCTTCTGTATTAAAACGGAAAGGATATTGATGTTCGGCTTGCCAGATTTTTAGTTCTTTTAGCAACAATTTGACATTGCGTTTGTTGCCAATAAAATTATCGTCAACCATGAACACCCCTCTGCGCCACCCTAAGTCATAAAGATAGTCCAATTCTCTTAAAAGTTGGGCTGGGGTCTTAGTGCGAGGTTTTCGACCATAAAGAATAATAATATCGCAAAATTCACACTGAAAGGGACAGCCTCGCGAAAATTGCACCGACATGGAGTCATAAGCATCTAACTCGAGTAAGTCATACCGAGGAATAGGTGTAGTGGTGACATCGGGTTTTTCCTCCGTACGAATTATTCCTTTGTTTTCTCCCCTT
The DNA here is from genome assembly GCA_003448685.1 of Cyanothece sp. UBA12306. Classification (GTDB taxonomy): domain Bacteria; phylum Cyanobacteriota; class Cyanobacteriia; order Cyanobacteriales; family Microcystaceae; genus Rippkaea. The sequence goes on along the minus strand of DLXW01000020.1, from coordinate 14,656 downwards.
TTTAGGGCCTCCACAAACAGGGGAAGGGTGATTTCTCCTTCGTCTAATACCAAGAAGTCGGCCCCTGCTGCTTCTACTTCTGAAGGGACTGAGGTGGCGTAGGGTCCCCCAACTGCGACACATTTACCCCTTAGTTTAGCTTCTTTAATTTGGGAGAGTAAATCTTCTTTTTGGACGATCATGGCCGAAAAAACGACTAATTCAGCCCAGTCCCATTCTGCTTCGGTTACATCTCGAATATTGCGATCGCACAGTTTAAATTCCCAGGTTTGGGGTAAGATCGCAGCGACTGTAATTAAGCCTAAAGGCGGTAATAAGACCTTACGATTAACTAATTCCAAGCTTTTGTCGTAGGACCAAAAGGTTGGGGGAAATACGGGATAAATTAATAATGTCCGCAAGTTTTAACACCTCACACTAAAGTTTAATGGTCTTAAGTCTAACAAATTTTTTGATTTGGGAGCATCGGGCCAGTTTTAACGAAGTCAGATGTCAGATGTTGTTTTTGACAATTGAGAAAAGGGAGTGTGGGAGGTATAGCTTTAGGTTGACTGGTGATGTAACCGAGTTGGGTTAACCAGTCTAGGATGGCTTGTTCTACTATTGATTCGGTAAAGTTTGTCATTTTATCATCTCCAATATTCCTTTATAAAAAACTTGAAAACTGGTGGAACAATTATTTTGAGGGGTCATAAATTTAGAAATTTCTCTAGCTGCTTTTACTTTTTCTAAACCGCCTTTATGATAACCAGCTTTTTGTAATACTTTTTCTAAAGCTTCCCATGTTCCTCCTGTAATTTCATCGGGTTTTCTATATTTTGCCTGGTTTCCTAAATTGGGGGATACTTTAGAATAAGCCGAAACAATAGCATTTACATCTCCAAAAAACCAAGCTTCTAGTTCTTCAATAGCAATTTTGTTTAATACTTGAAATGTTTTTTTATCTTGACTCATAGATTTAGTTATTAATCCCGTTTGTTTGGCTATATCTTCTAATTTATCTTTTAAGATTTGGCAATCTTCATTATCTCTATCAACAAGAATAATGATTCGATAATCATCTGGTATCCAATCTTTATAACCTTTTAAACGCATGGGCAATTTTTTGATTAAATCTGATTTACCTCGAAAATTATGGATTTTATAAGTAATGGTTTGAGATAAGATTTTAGTTAATAATTGTTCTAAACATTCTTTAGCGGAAAATTCTTCAACTAAAAACTCGAAATGCACTATACTATTTCCTCTCTTTTATCTGTTAATTAACTGCTAGTATTTCCCACATCAAAATAATCTTCCATCCATAATTCACCCAATAATGCGCCATTTTGGATAAATTCTTTTACTCCTCGCATTTCTGATGTTTTTTTTGCTTGTGTAAAGCCTTTTTTGTCTCGATAAAGTACCCAAACCTCTTCTGGTTTTAAACCATCAACAAAGAAAGGTGAATGGGTTGTTACCATTAACTGGGTATTGGCTGAAGCAGCACGACATTCTTCTGCTAATTCAGGTAATAAACGTGGATGAAGATGATTTTCAGGTTCTTCTATTCCCACTAATTGGGGAGGATATGGGTCATATAATACAGTTAAATAAGCTAACATTTTTAAAGTTCCATCAGAGGCAAATTTTGCTAAAATTGGATTCGCAAAAGGTGCAGCTTTTATTTGTAATAAAAGCTGCCCATTTGGCATAATAGATGCTTCTACTTTTTCTAGTCTGGGAATTCTACGAGAAAGGGTTTGTAAAATATCTTCTAATCGTTGGGGATGATCTTCTTTCAGATATTGAATAACATTAGGCAAATTATCACCTGTGGGGGATAATCTTTCTTGCGCTCCTGCTTCAGGTTGAGTGCGGGTGTTATCTGCGCTTAGGTAGGAAAGATACCAACCTGTAATAAAACGACGTAAAGCACTAACACGGGGATGTTTTGCAAATTGTCCAAGGGTACTAACTGCTAAGAATTCGGAGGATTCTAATTGTTCAGAAATTCGTTCATCCTTTTCATCTGGATTTTCCCCACTAATTACTTTTCCTTCTCCTTCTTTAAAATCTAAAAAGCGAAAAGGTTTACCTGCTCTACCTCGTCTCCAATGCAACCATTCTTCAGCAACAAAAGGACGATTATTAGCTTCATTTATAGCTAAATGATAGGTAATTAATGGTGAATTAGCAACTTCTCTATATTTAAGTTCAATAATAATACATCCTTCTTGTCCCCTAGTTCTTAATTCCCGAAATCTTCCCCGTCTATCCCATGTTTTTCTTAAACCAACGGTAAAACATTCAGATAAGAAAGCAAAGACATCAAATATGGTTAATTTTCCACTTCCATTGGGGCCAAGAAAGACAGTTAAAGGGGTAATTCTATTCAATTTTAGATCATGCAAAGCACGGTAATTTTGAACGTGCAAATATTCAATTCTAGGAATAGAGAGATTGGGCATAATTTTCTAAGTCTCTTCATTTGCTAGTTTTTCATCTTAAAAAGCTTTGATTTTATTAGATAAGCTATATTGAATTAATATGAAATTGCTAAATTTTTGCTATAAATATACCCCCTGCAAAAAATTACCCATAGGTTTCCAATCTCTACTAATATAACAATCAAACTATTTTAATTGATCAGATGTCCGTCTTCTAATTCAATAATGCGATCAGCAACATCCAAAATGCGATTATCATGGGTAACAATTAAAATTGTGCAACCTTGTTCCTTGGCTAATTTTTGCATTATTTTTACCACCTCATGGCCTGATTTACTATCAAGAGAAGCAGTGGGTTCATCGGCTAAAACCATCTTAGGATGACTGACTAAGGCGCGGGCGATCGCTACCCTTTGTTTTTGTCCCCCTGA
>DLXW01000020.1:11467-11604 GCA_003448685.1 Cyanothece sp. UBA12306 | reverse complement strand
CCCTTTGTTTTTGTCCCCCTGATAAATTTTGGGGATAATAATTAAGGCGATCGCCTAATCCAACTGATTCTAACATTTTGATCGATTTTTGTTTAACTTCTTGGTCAGAAAATTCATGATGTAATTCAACGGACATC
>DLXW01000020.1:10594-11260 GCA_003448685.1 Cyanothece sp. UBA12306 | reverse complement strand
ACATTTTGTCTTGCTGTTAAACATTCTAATAAATTATGTGCTTGGAAAATATAACCAATATTTCGGCGCAGTTTAACTAGTTTACCTTTTCTGGTTCCTACTAATTCTTCTCCCAATACTTTCAAACTTCCGTCTTGGGGCGATCGCAACCCTCCCATTAAGGTTAGTAATGTGGTTTTTCCTGAACCAGAAGGTCCTTTAAGAATGACAACTTCCCCTGATTTTAGGGTTAAATTAATATTAAAAAGAATTTGTTTCCTGAGATTTCCTTCTCCAAAATAATGATTGAGATTTTTAATACTAACCACAGCTTCTTTATTAATCATAGTTATACTTTTTCTAGTAAATTAAAAAATGTCAGCAGGATCGGCTGCTTTTAGTTTACCCACAGCAATTCCCCCAGAGATACAACACATAGTAATTGTTAAAATTAGAACAGTAATTGCCCTAGATGTTACCATCATAATCGGTAATCCTGTAGCTTGAGCTGCCCTGAAATAAAGAAACATTGACAATGATAAACCAGGAATAAATCCAAGGCAAGCTAAAATAAATGCTTCTTGAAAAACAACAGTTAACAAATAAAAATCTGTATAACCCATGGCTTTTAGGGTAGCATATTCAGGTAAATGATCAGCCACATCTGTATAAAGTATTTGATAAACA
>DLXW01000020.1:8176-10399 GCA_003448685.1 Cyanothece sp. UBA12306 | reverse complement strand
TGTATAAAGTATTTGATAAACAATAATCGTTCCTACCACAAAACCCATCATAGTTCCTAGGGAAAAAATAAAACCGATCGCTGTACGGTTTTGCCAAAAAGATTTTTCATGTTGAATCAATTCTTCTTTAGAATAAAATTTAATGTCTTTACTCGACATATTTTTTCTTAAAAATGCTAAAGTTGTTTCAACGTCAGTATTGGGTTTTAATTGTATTATTCCTAAATCAATTAACCCTCTTTCTCGTTCAGGAAATAGCCGCCAAAAATTCACATCGCTAGTAATTATAGTTCCATCAGCACCGAATGATGTTCCTAAAGTAAATAATCCTCCAATTTTAAGCCGACGCTTAGAAACCTCGGTTTTTACTTCTTGTCCTGAGTTAAATAATTCGGCAATTGGTCCAAATTCGGCGCGAGAACCCTGATCAAATAAGACAGTATCTTGCTGTTTAACAGCTGCGATATTTTCAGCAACTCCAGGTAAGTTTACAACATTTTTTTCGGGATTTACTCCTAAAGTAAATACTGCTCTTTCTTTCCCTGTTAAAGGATTTTTCCAACTACCTATACCCAGATACATAGGAGTAACAGATTGGACAGTATTAACACTTAAAATATCATATAATCTCCGTTGGGAAACACTCTTTAAATTAGTAAAAGTATCTGAACTTGAGTTAAGAATAAAGATATCCCCTTCCAAGCTTTTATGTAAACGGACTGAACTATCAAATAAAGCATTTTTAAAACCTAATTGCATGAACATTAAAATATCGGCAAATCCGATTCCTGCTAAGGCAATTAAAAGACGGGTTTTTTCGTGGGTTAATTGTAAGAAAGCAAGGGGCATTTTCATGGTCTTTACAAAATAATTTTAGTAATAACTTTTGCATAAGTTAAACCAGAAACTTTTTTGCTTGATGCTCGATCAAGTAAGATTTTAACTTCGATCACTCTAACATCAACATTGGCAGCAGGATCGGTGTCTAAAGTATCTTTTTTACCAATTTGTAACCCAATTTCTTGAACCGTTCCTTCAAGTTCTCCAGGAAAGGTCTTATTTTCACTTTTAACAAGAGCTTTTTGACCTATTTTAATCTGATTGATTTCACTTTCATAGACTTCAGCAATGACTATCATTTGATCGATTTCCCCTAATTCAACGATGCCATTATCATCAACTTTTTCTCCTGGATAACTATGAATTTTGAGAATTGTTCCATCTCTTGGTGCTTTTATATAAGCCAAATCCAAATCTTCTTTTGCTTCTTGGAATTGAGCTTTTGCCTGATTTACCTCTGCTTGAGCTTTTTGCACATCTACGGGACGAATTTCGGCAATGCGACTTAGGGTTGCTTTTGCTTCTTGAATTTGTTGAGTCAAGCTCTTAATTTGTTTGTTTGATTTGGCTTTTTCTTCTACTATTTGTTGTTCTAAAATTTTAACGGTTTTGCTAAGTCTTTCTCGCGCTTCATTTAAACTTTTTTGGGCTTGATCTAAGGCTAATTGACGCTTCTCTAAATCTGCGTCTGAAATAACTCCATCTTGGGCTAATAGTTGATAGCGTTTTTCTTCCCTTTGAGCATCTTTTAATTCAGCTTCTAAGCGTTCAATGGTTGCAGTTTGTTGTTGTTTTTCTCCAGCTAATTCTGTCTCTAAACGGCTAATAGTTGCTTGATTAGTGGTGATTTCTCCGGTTAATTCCGCTTCCAATTGCTGAATAATAGCCGTTTGAGCTTGAATTTCTCCGGTTTTTGCTCCTGCTTGAATAATGGCTAAATTCGCTCGTGCTAAATTAACTCCTTCTTTGGCTACTTCCAATTCAGCTTTTTTACGACCAATATTATCTAAAATAGCAATAATTTGCTCTTTTTTAACTTTTGTTCCCTCTTGGACTAAAAGCTGACCCACTTTTGCTCCTCCTTGGTTAGGTGGTGGAGCAAGATTAATCACTTCTCCCAAGGGTTCTAGCCTGCCTAAGGCTGATATAGTCTGGATCTTAGGGGGATCTACCTGGGGAGTTGCTAGAGGGGTTGAAGGCTGATTAACCCTCGATTGGACAAGATAAATTCCTGTCGTTCCCACAGCCAATAATCCTAAAGCAGACACAGCGATCGCCCATTGTTTTGCTGGTATGGGAAAAGAGGGTTTGTTTGAATCGGTTGCTTGGCCCATAACTGTTTGCTGTGATTTATGTCTTAGTTAGACTAGACTGTACAGTTTG
>DLXW01000020.1:7352-7929 GCA_003448685.1 Cyanothece sp. UBA12306 | reverse complement strand
ACTAGACTGTACAGTTTGATTATAACGTTAAAGTTAATTTTGAGTAGGGATATTTGGAGAGTGCCAAGAGTGTAAGTTAAGATTGAAAACAGCTATATGTCGGAGATTGCGACTGATGGGTTCGGTTCTACTGCTACGCATTCATCAGTTAAACCAGATAATATCATAGGGAAAAGAAATAGATAAATTAAGCAGATTTAAGGATGTGAATAATTGTGTCTGAGGGATTAAAGGTTAAACTAAGTGACATTATCAATCGCTATGAAAGAATAGCCGTTGATCCTTGTGTGTCTCAAAAGGTATCGGCGATCGCTGATCAGACGATGGATCAAATAAACCAAGCCAAAATCAAAGCACAGGGAGAATGGTTTGGGGCGATCGCTGCTATAGAAAGTTTACTATTATCCCAGGTTAATGAGATCACTGACCATGCTGCTACCTATCAGGGATTGATTTTATCAGCACCGACCCCCATTATTTGTCATCCTAGCCTGACTTCTCAATTTCAGACCGGAATATTTACCCCTCAAACTTGCCAAAATTTAGCTTTGATGCGGTTACAACTTCCTGGGGCCTG
>DLXW01000020.1:4399-7143 GCA_003448685.1 Cyanothece sp. UBA12306 | reverse complement strand
CTACAACTTCCTGGGGCCTGTGGGTCTCAATCAGCTAGTAAAAAAGGTAAAATAGCAGAATTACCCCTATTTACTGAAGATCCCATCGCTACAGAGCAATTCTACCTAGTTTTCACCCCTCATTTTGCTTTAATTGCCGTTTTAGGAGAAGATAGCCTAGGATTACCGGCCTTTCAGTTTTCCTTTGCCCCCGAAGTAATTCAACAAGGATGGTTAACCTTGCGATCGCGTCTTTGCTTGACTCATCATCCCCAATTATCGCAATTAGATGCCTTGGTGAGACATTTTTCGCCACCTATCCCTGATTATCGTTTGGTAACTCAATTTAGTCGTCTATTACTCCATCATATACCTTCAATACCAACAGAAGAAGCAGAAAAACAGAAATCTATCGATTTAAAACAGAACAACCAAGGAAAAAACCGCATTAATCTGCAAAAATCTGGAGAAATTAGCGATGAAACCCCAGAAATTCCCTTGTTGCAAGCTCTCACCCATGAAATTCGCACCCCCTTAACCACCATTCGTACCATGACGCGATTGTTGCTCAGAAATAAAGAATTAACCCCCCAAATGCTGAAATTACTAGAAGTCATTGATCAGGAGTGCAGTGAACAAATTGACCGTATGGAATTGATTTTCCGAGCAACTGAACTCAATCATCAGCATCAGGACTTAAAAACCAGACATTTGGTATCTACTTCCCTACAAGAGGTTTTACAACAGAGTATACCCCGTTGGAAAAAACAGGCTAAAAGACGTAACGTAATCCTTGACGTAGTGGTTCCGCAAAAACTGCCTCAAGTAGTCAGTGATCCAGGGATGCTTGACCAAGTTTTGACGGGATTAATCGAGAAATTCACCCGTAGTTTCGCCGATGGTGGTCAAATTTCCCTCCAAGCAACCACCGCAGGTCATCAACTCAAGCTACAATTTAGCACTGAGTCCCAATGTCCCCATAACGCCCTAAAATCCTTGGGTAAATTGCTGATGTTTCATCCTGATACGGGAAGTTTGAGTCTGAATTTGGATGTAACCAAACATCTATTCCATGAGTTGGGAGGTAAATTGACAGTTCGTCAGCGATCGCAACATGGGGAAGTGTTCACTATTTTTCTTCCCTTGAGACATCGAGAGTCAGAAATCAAAAGTCAGAAGTCAGAAGTCAGAAGTCAGAAGTAGTTTTTGTTTAGTTGCTAATTAGAGTTTAAAATAAACAGTTAGGAAGGTACCAAAAGATTAATTCAGGAAGAATATTACTATGACAACCTGGCTGTTTAATGTAATTAACCGTAAGATAGTCAATCAAGTTCAGAATATTCCTGGACCAAAGCCAATTTTTCCCTTGGGAAATATCTTAGATTTGCTCACGGTAACAGCGTTTGAAAGAATGCAAAAATATGGGGAAGAATATGGTGATATTACCCTTTTTTGGATTTTATCCCAGCCAAATATCCTGGTAAATAGCCCAGAGTTATTTGAGGAAATATTATCAACTAATCGGGATGCTTATTACAAAAATTCCCCAACCAATCAGACAAAACCCGTACTCCGCAGTGATATGTTCATTGCCAATGGGGATGATTGGGCCAGGAAACGTCCCACCCATCCTTTTATTAAACCTGATGCTAATCTGCGCTTTAATCAACTATTACCAGCTATAAGAGAGTTAATTAATCAAAATTATCAGCAATTTTCTGCTCAAGGTACCATTGAGGATTTTTACGATCGACTCTGGGATTTATATTTCTATGTATTTGGTAAAGCTGTACTCGATTCAGAGATGAGTCCTGAATTACTCCAAGACTTCAAAAGAATTATGAATGAGTTAAGTCGACGGATGCAAGGACTAAACTTTTCCCCCGATCCTCGATTTTGGAGAAAATTAGAACATTGGTTTAATTCCTTTGAATCTTTAATTAAACAGCGACAACAAGAAGATAATAGTAATAGAGCAGATAATCTCAGCTACGGACTCACTAATAAAACAGGATTGACGATTGATGAACTTCAAGATCAACTTTCAGCAGGATTTGTGGCTGGAGTAAACCCCGTAGCAACAACAATTATATCCGCAACCTATTTATTGCAACAACACCCAGAAGTTAAACAAAAATTAGCCTATGAAATTGGAGATTTCTGGCAACAAAATCCTGATGGCTATGACACAACCAGTATCGAGCAACTGAACTACCTTGATCGAGTGGTCAACGAAACCCTACGCCTCTATTCTACCGTTCCCTTACTATTGCGCCAGGTATGTCCAGGTGCTGGGGTAAACTTGAAAGGACATCATATACCCGAAGAAACCCCCATTTGGATTAGTAGTTGGGCCCTACAACGCAATGGCAAATATTGGCCTAATCCTGATACATTTAATCCCGATCGCTTTGTTGCTCAACCTGTTCCATTCTCTTTTTTGCCTTTTGGGGCTGGGCCAAGATCTTGTGTGGGAGAATCCTTTGCCCGTTTGTGTATCAAGGTAACTTTGATTGAAATTTTAACTAAATATGAGGTTAAAATGGACTCCGATTATCAATATCAATTACAAACAGACGCTGGATTTTCTAAACCAAAGAATAAAGTGAAAGTTACAGTTAAATCAATATAGTTTAAGGACAGGTGGAAAATGACAGTGACAAAAAAAGGCATTTTAGATGACAACTATTTTACCCGTCCGCCTGCGGCCGCAAAACTATCTTTTCCCATACTAATTGTCGGGGGGTCAACCGCTGCTTATTCAG
>DLXW01000020.1:3393-4147 GCA_003448685.1 Cyanothece sp. UBA12306 | reverse complement strand
GTCAACCGCTGCTTATTCAGCCACCCTTGCCGCCGTAACAGCAGGTGCTAAAGTCTGTTTAGTGCAGCCGGAAAAGGTTCTAGGGGGACAATTTACCGCCCAAGCACTTCCCGCATCCGATGACGGTAAACTATTACAAAAAAATCCGGCAAATTTAGTAGATAGCGAAAAGTTTGCTATCTCCAAAACACAACGAGAATTTAGAGACACAGCGCGTCAATTACAAAAGGTTGATGGTCAAGCGATCGACAATCCAGGGGGCAGTTGGGTCAGTCCTTTTTCAGTTACCCCTGTTAATGCGGCCCAAGCTCTTAACCAAGCCATTATACCCTACATAGCCAATGGACAATTAACCATAATTCCCCTGGCTGAACCCATAGAAGTATTAATGACACAATCTGCTCGACAATTACCTCGAGTCACTGGTGTGGTTTTTCAAGATCGACAAACCAATCATCAATTTACCGTCGGTGCAGACATCGTCATGGAAGCAACAGACTTAGGAGATTTATTAGAACTAGGTCAAATTCAGTCCCGTGTTGGCCAAGAATCTCGCCATCAAACAGGAGAAGCTATCTTACCCGAAACCTCCTACCCCCTGTGCCAACAGGCTATAACAGTTTGTGCTGTGGTGGAAAAAACCCCATCAGGTGGGGGAGTGCCTATCGGTGCGCCCAATGGTTATAATCAAGTACCTTGGCTAAATGCTCAAGACTTCACCAGTATCTTTTGGGTTCGTAAATCTAATAGTGAG
>DLXW01000020.1:569-3145 GCA_003448685.1 Cyanothece sp. UBA12306 | reverse complement strand
AATAGTTGGGATAAAAGAGATTTTTATCATAATTGGGGCATATTTCGCTATCGTCGTCTCCAGCGTAGCCAACAAAAACAAAATCCAAAACCAGGGGATGTAACCGTTATTAATTGGTCTACCAGTCCTAGGGGCAATAATGGCGACCCTCCAACTAATAACACAGGAGAACCCTTGTGTTGTGGTAATGATTATCGCATGGGTGCGTTGATCGGAGTGAGTAGGGAAGAACGCCAAAAACAGATTCAACAAGCAAGCGATCGCGCCCGTGCTTACATCCATTATCTTCAAACTAATGGTATTTGGGACCTTAAACCCAGGGGGGATCTCACCTGGACTGACGATGGTATTGCCCTCGAACCCTATATCCGCGAAGCTAGACGAGGAGTTGCGCTGACAACCATCCGCCATGAGGATGTAGCCCAAAAATTCTTCGGAACAGCTGCGCGCGCCCGTTGTTTTGAAGATAGTGTGGGGATCGGACAGTATCATTATCTCGATGTCCATCCTAATGATACCCCAGGTCACGTAGACCTCGGTGACGCGAATATTTCTCTGCCCTTTACTATTGCTTTAGGGGCGTTAATTCCTATTAATACAGATGGCTTAATTCTCTCGGCTAAAAGCATTGGAACTACCCATATTACTAATGCTGCCTATCGGATGCACCCAGTGGAATGGGCGATCGGAGAAGCGGGGGGATACCTGGGGGTTTTTGCCCTCAACCAAGGGGTAGACGTGCGTCAGGTGGCCACTGAAGCCAAACTCAAACGTCAATTTCAAGGATGGTTAGCGCGACAGGGAATACCTCTATTTTGGTTTGATGATGTGGGACATGATGATCCTGACTTTGAAGCGATTCAAGTATTAGCAGTGGAGGGAATTGTTCGCACCGAAAATTACTCTAATTTACATTTTAATCCCCAAGGACAAGTTAATCGTGCAGTAGTTTGTGTGGCTATTGTTAATGTAATGGGTTTTGATTTAGTTAATCCTTCCGTCCCTTCATTTATTGATGTTCCTAAAGAACATTTTGCTTACCAAAGTATCGAAACTTTAGCCGCTAAAGGGATTATTTCAGGTGTTGGTAATCGGCGTTTTGCACCAGCACAACCTTGCACCAGACAACAATTATCTTGGATTTTAGCCAATCTCGGTGGATTAAATATTAATCAACTTTTTGCTGGTACTCCTCTGGATGCTAGTACCCTTAAAAGACGGGAATTATCAAGGGTTATTTATCGTTTATCTAGTTCGCAATAATTAGGTCGAACTCAAAAGATTGGTTATACTAAGTCCGCTTTAGATAGTATAGTATCAAACTTCAGAGCTTCGGAGCTTCGGACTTCTCTGATGCTTAACTGAAGCGTGTTTTGAGGCGCTCGTAGTTATGTTTTTATTATACAGCGATCGCTGGCTCTAATCAAGACCTTACATGGACACAGAACAAATAAAATAATCCCCAAAAGCCTTGCAAAGCAAGGTTTTTAAGGAAACTTGGGCTTTTTATGAAAACCTCTATCAACAATATTTTGAATTTATTCTTACTTCATTCTCTTAATATTTTCATGACAAAATATTGCTTGAATTGGCTTCTCTAAATAGCTGTAAAATTATTAAGATTTCGTACTCATTGATTATTTTATTGATACCTATATTGTACTAATAGATATTAACTTTTGAGCGTTAAATATTGTAACAAACTAGTCACAATATTTAATGACAGTACACTTTCCGTGTATGCTAGGCTTAGGGCTTTCTACCCTATTTTTTATTACCCTTTCCCCTTTTTTCCGTCGTAAGGCGGGTCGATTTTTTTTGATTAATTGTTCATAATGCACCCTACTTAATTTGTTCTTAACAAATACTCTCTAATAGCAGTTTTCAATTGAGTGTATCAATATTTTAGGTTGAGTGAGTGTGGCGAGTATGAGAAGTATTTAGATTTTAATGTTTTTCTGATAACATTTTCTAGGTGGCATTTTCCCATCGACTATTTTCCGATCAAAATAACAAGCAATTGAGGAGTAAACTTATGGCAACAATCAGTATCTCTGATAATATCACTGCCGATTCAGGTTCACAAGTTATGGTTCCTGTCATGATGGACGATACCTCTAGCATACAGTCAGTAGATATTACCCTACAATATGATCCTAATATCATTACTGCATTAGGAGTACAAAAAGGTTCTTTATTATCTGAGCTTGATGATGATTTTGAGAATAATAATGATTGGACTATTAGATCCAATAATGAAAATCCAGGGGAAATCATTATTTCTGCTTTTTCAGCTACGCCTTTAGATATTGGTTCAGCTGGTGAATTATTTATAATTGTTTTTGATGCAATTGCTGAAGGAAATTCTATTTTAGATTTAACTGAAGGTAGCGTAGGAATAGGTGGTCAAGATGTATCACAGACTCTTGATGATGGAGAAATAACTGTTGGTGATACTATGGATAATGAAGATCCAATAGTGACACCAGGTCAAACTTTTGAGTATGCAGAAAATCAAGCAGAGAATTTTGTTATTGGAACAGTGGAAGCTACGGATAACGTTGGGGTAATTGGTT
>DLXW01000020.1:0-251 GCA_003448685.1 Cyanothece sp. UBA12306 | reverse complement strand
TTTAAGTCTCACCGAAGCTGGTTTAGCCGCAGCAGCTAATGATTTTGAAACGGCACCCAATAGTTTCACCTTGGGTATTACCGCCGAGGATGAGGCTGGTAATACTTCCACCGCAACAGATATCACCATTAATGTTACCGATGTCGATGATCTTGCACCTGTAGTCACTGGGGGAGAACCTTTTGAGTATGCAGAAAATCAAGCAGAGAATTTTGTTATTGGAACAGTCGAAGCTACCGATAACGTTGGGG
>DLXW01000199.1 GCA_003448685.1 Cyanothece sp. UBA12306 | reverse complement strand
CTCGTTACAAAAACTACTTCTGACTTCTGACTTCTGACTTCTGACTTCGTTAACTACCTGTCTTCCTCTGGTACTTTAGACCTCTTGCAAAAATGGATTTCTTGGTTAGGTAATTTACCGATTTTGGATTTTGGATGGGAAAAGCCTTTGTGACTCGAAAGATTCCTCTGACGAGCAGATTTTTTGACTTTTGCACCAGGGTTTATTGTTTGATATTTACCCAAATATTAAACAATAAACCCTGGTGAGGGAAATTAGAGTGGGTTGACTTCTAACTTCTGACTTCGTTAATCTCCAGACTTCCTAAACTTCGTGATCTATAGCCAACTTCTCCGAAAATAGTATCAGCTTATCTTCTTCCCCAAAAAGCTGGTAGAAAGATTAGGATAAAAAGGTCTTGACTCTAACTGATCCTTGGCAATCTCTCAAATCTGGAAATTGGGTTAAGTTAATTTGTGGGGCAAGTTTTCAAGACTTGCCAGCTATTCGTAGCCTCACCTTAGCTTATACTCTAGCGGGGGCCGATTGTATTGATGTAGCCGCCGATCCTTCTGTAATTAATGCAGCTAAAGAGGGATTAAAAGCAGCGCAAAAACTCATAAATCACGACCAAAATCAAGGATTATCTCGAACATGGAACCCTTGGTTAATGGTTAGCTTAAATGATGGAGAAGATCCCCACTTTCGTAAAGCATACTTTGATTATCAACATTGCCCTCCAGACTGTCCCCGTCCCTGCGAAAAAATTTGTCCCGCCCAAGCCATTACCGAATCAGAAAATGGTATTTTGGGAGTTATAGATCCCCGTTGCTATGGCTGTGGTCGCTGTTTACCAGTTTGTCCTAGTCAATTAATCAAAACGAGATCCCATACTATCTCTCCCCCAGAGATTATCCCTCTAATTCAATCAATGGGAATTGAGGCGATCGAAATTCACACCCAAGTGGGACGAGAAGACCAATTTAAACAATTATGGCAGGCCATCTCTCCCACTATTAACCAACTCCAATTATTAGCCATTAGCTGTCCCGATAGTCCCCACTTAATTGATTATCTTCGGTATCTTTATCAACTAATTTCCCCTCTACCCTGTCCTTTAATTTGGCAAACCGATGGCCGTTCTATGAGTGGAGATATTGGCAAAGGAACCACCCACCCAGCGATCAAATTAGGAGAAAAAGTTCTAAATTCGGGTATTCCTGGATTTGTCCAATTAGCCGGAGGAACTAATCACTATACCGTACCCAAATTACAAGAAATGGGACTTTTAAATGCTTCTAAGACATCTAATCAAAGAATTTCTGGTGTTGCCTATGGCAGTTATGCAAGATCCATACTATCCCCTATTTTAGAACAATTAGAAAATCAATCTATGAGCTTAAATAGTCCTCTAGCTTTAGAAAATTATCCCAATCTTCTGCAACAAGCGGTGAAAATAGCTGATTCCTTAGTATCCCCCCTGAAATTAGAAGTCAGAAGTCAAAAGTCAGAAGTCAGAAGTTGAAATTTTTCTCTTTTGTTCCTTAGCTTTCTACCCTTTCTACAATATAAATCCTCAACATCCATACTTTTAAATGCAAAATCAAATTTCTACCCAAAGAACACAAATTACCGATGATATTGGTAAAATGTTAGAAATTTTACCAGCAACAATTCAAGAACAGATTAACAACCATCCTCAACAGGATCAATTAATCGAAGTAGTAATGGACTTGGGAAGGTTACCAGAGGCCCGTTTTCCTAATGAAGCAGTTTATTTAGGAGAAACACCCATTTGCGAAGAAGATTTACAACATTGTATAGATTGTGTGGGAGATTTTAGCGGCGATAACCGTGCAGGCATAGAACGAACCTTACACCGGATTAGTGCCATTCGCAACCGAACGGGAAAAATTATTGGTTTAACCTGTCGTATGGGCCGGGCCATCTTCGGAACCATTACCATGATTCAGGATTTGGTAGAAACAGGCAAATCTTTATTGTTGCTAGGTCGTCCTGGGGTGGGAAAAACCACCGCATTACGGGAAATTGCCAGGGTATTAGCCGATGATTTGCACAAAAGAGTGGTCATTATCGATACATCTAACGAAATTGCCGGAGATGGAGATATTCCTCATCCAGCCATTGGTAGGGCCCGAAGGATGCAGGTAGCAAGTCCTGAATTACAACATCAGGTGATGATTGAAGCAGTGGAAAATCATATGCCAGAAGTGATCGTTATCGATGAAATTGGCACAGAACTCGAAGCTTTAGCCGCCCGCACTATTGCAGAAAGGGGGGTACAATTAGTAGGGACAGCCCATGGTAATCGGATCGATAATTTACTCAAAAATCCGACCCTATCCGACTTAGTAGGGGGTATTCAGGCAGTAACCTTAGGGGATGAAGAAGCGCGAAGAAGGGGTTCTCAAAAAACCGTTTTAGAACGCAAGGCCCCCCCAACCTTTGAAATAGCCATTGAAATGCTAGAACGTCAGCGTTGGGTAATTCATCAAGATGTCTCCCAAACTGTCGATATTCTCCTGCGTAATGGGGAACCTAACCCCCAATTGAGAACCGTTAATGAACAGGGAGAGGTGGAAATTAGCCAGGAAAAACCCCAAAAACCTCCCCTAGGATTATTAAGTCAAAATCCTAGTTTAGGTGCCATAGATCGTCCTACAGGGTGGCGTGCATCGGGACGGATGACCCCTGTTGCACCTTTTCCAAGTCAAAAAGGAGGACTCACTTCGGAGTTCGATCGCCTCTTAGATGCTTCTTGGAATCAGTCCGAGGCAAAAAGTGAAAAGGTAAGGATTCCTGGACCCAATGGGGAAGATTGGCCGGTTTACATTTATCCCTATGGTATTGGGCGATCGCAGATTGAACAGGTGATTGATATTTTAAATCTGCCAGTTGTCTTGACAAAAGACCTCAATCATGCTGATGTAGTTTTAGCTTTGCGATCGCACGTTAAAAACCAATCTAAGTTACGTCAAATGGCCCGAGTTCGTCAAATTCCGATTCACGGGGTTAAATCTAATACTATTCCCCAAATTACTCGCACATTACAGCGCATTTTGGGTATGGATGAAGCTAAAATACCAGAAACGGCGGATCTCCGGTTATTTACCCGTGGGGGCAATGATGATGAGTTGGAAGCATTAGAAGAAGCGAGGTTAGCAGTAGAACAAATTGTACTACCAAAAGGGCAACCCGTGGAATTATTACCTCGTTCTCCTAAAGTGCGGAAAATGCAGCATGAATTAGTAGAACATTATCGCTTGCAATCTGATAGTTTCGGTGAGGAACCTAACCGTCGGTTGAGGATCTATCCAGCTTAATAATTATCACCAAATCGTCTGTTAATCTAAGAAGTACATATTTTCATTTACCACCATTATTGCCATGGTTTCCCAAAGAGAAAAAACACAAAAAACAGAAATAATCTATCCTGACAGCGATGGTAAACCTATGGCAGATAACACTATTCAATTTCGCTGGATTACCATCATTAAAACAAATTTAGATTGGTTGTTTGCTAAAGATAAACAGGTATTTGTGGCAGGAGATTTACT
>DLXW01000262.1:14035-25280 GCA_003448685.1 Cyanothece sp. UBA12306 | reverse complement strand
ACCCCAGCGCGCAGCGCTATATTTGGTCAGTCAGAGTAGGAATTGGATGGCGAGCTTTAGGAGTATTAAAAGCCAATGAAGATAAAATAGTGTGGTTTTGGATTGGTTCTCACGCTGAATACGATAAGATTCTTAGGAAGAAATAAAAGAAGTTTAGAAAGTAGCTATAATTAAAAAGACGATCACATGAGGTTCATCGATAACCAAATCATGAAATACCATAACCAAGCTATAATCTAACAAGATCAAAAATGTAACAATCAAATTATGAGCTTTAGTGATGTAGTAGAAACAATTAAAAACCTTTCATTGGAAGAAAAGCAGGAAATCCAAGCTTTGTTAACTCAATATCTGCGTGAAGAGCGAAGAGAAGAAATATATAATAATTATCGAAAAAGCATCGGCGAAGAGCAACAGGGGGAATTAAACTTTTCTTCAAATATTGACGAATTAAAACAATTAATAGAAGATTAATGATTAAAGTTAGCTTTAGTTCATCTTTTCGGCGAGCATTTAAAAAAAGAATTAAAGGCAGTACAGAAATAGAATCTAGATTTTGGGCAAAACTAGAGGTATTTACTAATAATCCTTTTGATCCAAGTCTGAGAACTCATAAGTTATCGGGAAAACTGAAAGACTTATGGAGCTTTAGCATAGAGTATGACCAACGAGTTATATTTTACTTTACAGATGAAGGAAACGTTGTTTTTGTTGATATTGGGAATCATGATGAAGTTTATTAGTCAATTATTTTCTCGTTCTGCTCTTATTTCTGACATAATTTCCTGAAAATCTGAGTCATTTTCAAAAACTCCTGCAAATTTCATTAGAGGATTTTCATGAGTTTTTTTAGGTAATGAAATCTGAATAATTTCAGCTTTAGCCAAACGTTCTTGTAATAGCTGTCGAACTTTTTCGATTGCACCTTGTTTAGTTTTATCTACACTTTGAAGATTAGGAACTTCTAGAATAGTAGCTACAGTACAACCATCATCTTGACTTTCTAATAAAATATTCCAGTTATCCACAACTTTTGATTTACTTAGACAATATTGCATTTAATTCTATTGTATCTGGTCTGCTTTAAAACAAAGAAAAAACAAAATTCAAGAAATCAGCGATCGCCATAACTAAGCTGATAAACTGAAGACAACAGTGAATTAGATCGGTAAATAACTTCTATGTCTGCCACAGCTTTATCTCGTTATGTAGCTAGAAATCCTGAGATTTTAAGCGGAGAGCCAATTATTAAAGATACTCGGACATCTGTACGTGCTATTGTTGGCTTGTGGCGTTTGGGCATAATGCCAGAAGAGATTTTGCATCATTTACCCCATCTCACTTTGGCGCAAGTTTTTGATGCTTTAAGTTTTTATTTGGATCATCAGACAGAAATTAACGAGTATATCGAGCGTAATCAAGTTCCCGATGATTTGGTTCATCCTGCCGTGAAAGCCTCCTTAAGTTAATTTTAGCTATGCCAGCAGCACTTTACACCGATGAGGATATGTCCGCTTTGGTTGCTACCCTTTTAAAATCTCGTGGTTTAGATGTTATGACCGTTCCTGAACAAGCAACTCTGGGTAAAACCGACAGCGAACAACTAAAAATTGCTACTTCTTTGGATAGATGTCTGGTAACTCATAACCGTGTTGACTTTGAGAGATTGCACATTCAATATCTCAATGAGAATAAACAACATTCTGGAATTATTATTGTTCCCCAGAAAAATGCCTATGAAGTTGCGAGACGTATTGGTATTTTAGTAAGCGCATTGACAGTTAAAGAAATTAATAATCAATTATTGTACGCCTAATTGTTTTATCGTAGCGCGATCGCCCAAAAGTTTGAACGAATGCGCGTCAGTCCCCACCCCGCTATCGCTGAGGGTGGGGACTGACGCGCATTCGTTCAATGACCAAATGGTCGAACTTGTTGCGACGCTTCATTAAATTGCCGATAATGCGAATTAAGTCCCCCCGCACCGTACAGCAAATACAGCCGTTGTTCATTTCAAAGATTTCTTCATCAGCATCAATGATCAGTTGATTATCAATTCCCACTTCTCCGAACTCGTTAACGATAACCGCTACTTTTTTACCGTGTTCGTAAGTAAGGATACGATTGAGGAGGGTAGTTTTCCCCGCACCGAGATAACCAGTGAGTACGGTGACGGGAACGGTGTTGGTGGTTGTCGCTACCATAATCTAATTCCTAAACTCTTTTAGATAATGATAATCGATTTGCACTTGTTGCAACTCTGACATCGCCTCCATTTCTGCTTTTGATTTCGGGGGAGCATTTTCCGCCAGAATAATTAACACGGGGATCGATATTGAATCTAAATAGCCGTTTATGACTGTCTATTTCCACTATCCCACAGAATATGACTTAAGGGCGCGAAACATTCCAAATCGGCAAAGTCCAGTACCAAAGCCGATCCGCATTAACAACATAGTGGGTACTTCTCTCAATGATTTGATAAATCCTGAGAAGCCAAACTTGATGATTCCTTGAGGTCGGACTATTCCTTGCCAAATTGAATCAAGCCAAGAAGGGAGGGTTTCTTGCGTCCAATCTGCCGTTGCTACTTCTCCTGCCACTAATCCCGTCTCTGCTATAAGTTCCGAAAAGCCTTCGATACTAGAAAAAGCTGGATGGGACCACTGGTCTAGAAGTTGACGCATTACGGGTTTTTCCCAGAAATTAAGAGGTTTTTGACGTTCGTCGCGCTGATTCCAGTCTGCTACAACTAAAATACCTCCAGGTTTTAAGATTCGCATCATTTCTGAAGCATATTTAGCTTTATCTGACATATGAGGTCCAGCTTCAATCGACCAAACCACATCAAAACAATTATCTGGGAAAGATAGTGCCAGGGCATCATCGACCTGGAATTTAGCCGTAACGCCTTCGGGTGTTAATTCTGTTGCCCGTTGCACTTGTTGGGGGCTAATGGTAATACCCGTCACCTCAAACCCATATTCTCTGGCTAAAATACGGCTGCTACCACCGATTCCACAACCGACATCTAAAACGGTAGTACCGCGAGGTAATTTATCTAAACCTCCCCATTTGACCATTTCGTGAACAAAGTCAGACTTAGCTGTCAAAAAATCTTTACGCTGCGGTGGTGAACCATAATGCCCTAAGTGGATATGTTCGCCCCAGTAAAATTCTAAAATACCGTCTTGAGTCCATTGGTCATAAGAATTGGCTACCGTATCGTTCGATTCATAACTGCGGGCAGTGATTAGATAAAGCGCGATGCCAACTACTAATAATAAAACTAGAAATCCCAAGGCGTAATATATGTACATTGAAATCAAACCGTAATATTTGTTGCTATAAAATCGAGTGAGCAAAATCCCAGGCTTTTGGCTCAAAGCTGATTTTTAATGTTATTAAGCTTTTCGTCCACAACCAGGAGGATGATAGCCTGAGTCGGAACTGGGGGGGAAAGAAGGATGAAAGTAGGTTGGTATAATCTGTATTACTAACCAGACAAGAATAGAATGAATTGCTGATAAGACAACCGCCCAGCCCGCATCTTTCAGGAAAATTTGCCACAAAATTGTGAAACTCAATCCATGTCCGCCCATTAACTGGGCAATTAAGACGATACTGCCCTGATAAATGGCATAGCCACCCACAACCGCGATCGCTAACCAAAGTAAATAACCGCGAAAACTACGACGGCTAAATTTTGGTTGTAGGGTAATTAACCAAGTAACCAGCAGTGTTCCCAAACCCATTACTAGCCCCCAAGTCAAAGACTCTAAAGTTCGGGGATATTGGCGAATAGTAAAACCATAAAGCTGATTGGCAAACCAGATACTTGTAACAGTAATAAATGCTTTTTTAGGAGTCAAAGTGTTACCAGCTACCGCAGCAAAACCCACTAACGGCACATGGGCATAGATAATACTGCTAGCACTACCAATAGCAATTAGAGATAGCTGCCACTTATTGCTATTACTTACCATTTCCCCTGCTGTTTGCCATAAATTGAGCTTCCTCAAAGCAGCCAATGAAACTTTTTTGGGCGGGACTTTAAATGAAGATACTCGGGAATTTAAAGCGTGTTGTGAGTCACAGATTACTCCGCCGTCCCTATTCGAGGATAAATAAGACGAAGGAGACGGCACGGACTTTTGGTCAATTAATCTCGAACTATCGAGTTTTTCGCTCTGGGAATTCATCTTTTAGTCCTTTTGCTACGAACATAATTTATTAGTGTTATGGTGATTGATCGTCAAACTTGGCGAGGCGCATTGCCAAGAGGTTTCCTCCCTCCATTGGCAGTTTTTCCCAAGGAAGTGCGAAACTGAACGCATTCAATAGCTACACTTTTGATAATCGTTGTGTATTTAAAATGTAGTAAAAGAATTAATAATTTGTGCAATTAAAAAATGTTTCAACATCTGTACCTCGCAGATTTGTTTGCTTGTGTCTTGTTAACATCGGCGGGCATTCTGACTTAGGAAACTTGACATCCCCATCACAGTTGCGGGACAGCGTTGGATTCTCACCAAACTTTCCCCTTTACTTGTAGTGGCTGATCTCCACTAAAACCGAATCTATCGAACACTATTATAACTCCAAAAAGTGTTTTTAATCTAAAATTAGCTTGGGAAATTATTAAACATTAATACTCAAGAAAATTTTCAATCGCTTCTGTTACCGCTTCGGGGGACTCTTCATAAATCCCTAAAGTTCCTCCTAATCTAACTGTTTGCACTTGTTGCAACTCTGCCATCGCCTCCATTTCTGCTTTTGATTTCGGGGGAGCATTTTCCACCAGAATAATTAATACGGGTATCGATATTGAATCTAAAAGTTGCAAAAACTCCTCTCTATCTGCTACGGGATCGATCGCACCAGTGACAAAAGCAGCAGGGGCATATCTCGCACCCTCTTTAGAAGTGATTTGGTGTTTTTGGGCGATAAATTCAGGAGTCAGTTTGATTTCATCTACATAAACGTGGCGTTTATACATCAAGTGCAGAAAGGAAGGGTTAGTATTGAGATAGTATAACCCTTGTCCGATCAAAGGCGATCGCACCAGATTTTTTACCCCATTTCTGACACCATCGGGCAAACCCATAACTCGTAAAGGTCCTTGCCAAGTAGGAGCAATTAAAATTAGTTGAGAAATTATATCTGGGTTATCCTGTACAAATTTTAAAGCGTATCCCGAAGCATGACCCGCAGCAATGATAATAATTGAGTTATTAAAAACATATTTAACAAAATCTCCCAATAAATGCTGAAATAATGTGGGATTATAATCCACAGGTGGACATTGAGACTCGCCAAACCCCAACCAATCTAAAACTGTCACTTCATAATGCGTAGCAAGTATATTAGCAATACCTTTCATCTCGGTGCGACTGGAAACTGTACTAAAAGCAGGAAGTAAAAGTACAGGGTTTCCTGCACCGACAGTTTCGTAAACAACTTGATATTGCTTGTCTAAAAAATTCCAGTGGTAAACATTCTTTTTCCCGCCAATACTAGAATTCAGTTGAGTCGAGGAGCTTGCTTGGGTCATAGCGGATCATTGGATGATAATCATTATTATTCTATCCCGTTTGAGTTTTAAATCAATTCCGCTCTTGCTTGAGTGAGAACCTTTCCCGCAGATTTAGCAAAAACGACGGTGAGGAATAGCCCTAAAATAAAATCTGGCAAAAACGAACCCGTTAAAAATACTAAGCCAGCAGTCAGCAACACTGACGTATTGGCAATGATGTCATTACGGGAACACAGCCAAACCGAAGACATATTAATATTGTCGTTACGATGACGAATTAACAGTAAAAAGCAGATTAAGTTAGCTACTAAAGCTAAAAGACCAATTTCACTCATTAATTGAACTGTGGGAACGGTTTGAGCAAATAATTGATAGGTGGCTCTGGCAAATACCGCAATCGCAGACATAAACATAATACTGCCTTTCAGGATTGCTGCTTGCGCCTGGGCTTTTTTCCCTTTTTGAATGACGTAAAGGCTACAGCCATACACTAAAGCATCACCCAGCATATCCAAGGAATCACCGGTTAAAGATAAAGAGACTGCCTTAATTCCTCCACTAAACTCCACCACGAACATCAATGCATTAATAACCAAAATAATCCACAATATTTTACCCTGACGTTTATGTAGCTTTTGTAATTCCTTTGCTTTGTGTTGACAACAGTGTTCTGCCATGATTTTTAATTTAACGTTCAAAAGTATGTTTGAATAATATTCATGATATCTTGTAAACGTTCAAAAGAATATTTGAATGTAAGATTAATTAAATTGATAGTAATTTACACAATCTAAAATACAGAAAATAATAACTAAACAAAGATTGGTAAAGAGTAAACAAGTATATCAGTTATGCGCTTATCTTTTAGAGAATAATAAGCTAATTTTCCATCATTTCTATATTTCAGTAATTTTAAATCTCGCATTTTCCGTAAATGATGGGAAGCAGTAGCTATCTTGACATTTAACATGGCAGCAATATCGCAAACACAAAGCTCATCGCCGTTTCTGAGGGCATAAAGTATCTTAATCCGCGAGCGATCTGCTAAAGTATTGAAAATAACCGTCATTTCTTCTAAAGTATCTTCTGAGGGGAAAGTTGCTCGAATTTGATTAACCAACTCGGTGTTAAAACATCTTACTTGACAAATATCGTCTGCTTTTGTTTTACTCACGAGTATTTAAAGTAAAGGTAGTGGCTAAACTTATCTGAAAATGTAGGGTTAAACACCCCACCTAAGCATACTATCACAAATTATAGTGTCTTTGGATTAATCATTAAAATGATAATCATTTTCGTTGTACAATAATGATTATCATTTTAATGAGCCAGTTCGCCACTAGACGTTATGAGTTCTACTACTGAATATCTCTCCTTACTCCATCGCCCTCGTCGCCTCCGTCGCACCCCATCCTTACGTCGTATGGTACGGGAAACCCAATTAACGGTTAATGACTTGATTTATCCGGTGTTTGTCATGGAAGGAGAAAAGCAGCAAGAAGAAATCCCTTCCATGCCGGAAATCTATCGTTATTCCCTCGATTTACTACTGAAAGAAATAGTCGATGCTGCTAATTTAGGAATCAATGCAGTTGCTCTATTTCCTCTGATTGCTAACGAAAAGAAAGATAATGCAGGGACAGAAAGCTATAACCCCGATGGTTTAGTACAGCGCACTGTCAGAGCAATTAAACAAGAAATTCCTGAAATGACCGTCATTACCGATGTAGCACTTGATCCTTTTTCGAGCTATGGTCATGATGGTATCGTCAAAGATGGCAAAATTCTCAACGACGAAACAGTAGAAGTATTAGTAAAACAAGCTGTTTCTCAAGCAGAAGCAGGAGCCGACATAGTAGCCCCTTCCGATATGATGGATGGGAGAATAGGGGCAATTCGTCAAGGTTTAGATGCTGCTGGTTATTTTGAGGTAGGAATTCTCGCTTATTCGGCTAAATATGCTTCAGCCTATTATGGACCTTTTCGCGATGCTTTAGAATCTGCCCCCCAATTTGGTGACAAACAAACCTATCAAATGAATCCTGCTAATAGTCGAGAAGCCATTAAAGAAGTCGCTTTGGATATTGTTGAAGGGGCGGATATAGTAATGGTTAAACCTGCTTTAGCTTATCTAGATGTTATTCGTCGCATCAAAGAATATACCAACTTACCTGTTGCTGCTTATAACGTCAGTGGTGAATACGCAATGGTTAAAGCTGCTGCACAGCAAGGTTGGATTGATGAAAAGCAAGTCATTTTGGAAACTCTTACCAGTATGAAAAGGGCAGGGGCAGATTTAATTTTGACTTATTTTGCCAAACAAGTCGCTTTGATGTTGCAGTAAAGATCCTTTAACTTGTTTATTAGCTTTTCTAAAGCGGATTTAGTATAAAATCCCTTGCTAAAAGCAAGGCTTTTCTAAGAGATAAAAGTAAATAAGATGGTTTTAGTAACTTACAAATGGTCTATAGATAAATGGCATGAACTGGTGAACTCTGGAGTGCTAGAAGAAGAAAAAGTGGAGTTATTGGAAGGAGATATCGTTGAGATGAGTCCAGAGGGTATTGAGCATAGCTTTACCAATGAAAGCATCGTTATTTATCTGCGAGACAAGCTATGTCGATTAGCTCATGTTAGAGAGTCACATCCTATTACTTTAGACGATTCGGAACCTGAACCCGATATTGCTGTTGTGAGATTGCCTTTAGCCATTTATCGTACCCATCATCCTTATGCAGAAGATATTTATTGGCTAATTGAGGTATCCCAGCGAACCCTCAAGAAAGACTTAGAACAGAAAGTTATTACCTATGCTCGTAATGGAATCTCTGAATATTGGGTAATCGATCTCAAAAATAAGAAGTTAATTATTCATACTCAGCCCAGTCAAGATCAATACTTACGAATAGTTGAATATCAATCAGGAATAGTAACGCCTCAAGCCTTTGCCAATGTCAAAATTGCCATCGATAATTTATTGTTATTTTAAACAAAAATAGGACTGCTAAATTTATTGATAATTATCTAATATTTGCCAAATAATTTGTAACAGTTCATCTAATCCTGTTCGACTGACAGCAGAAATCCCTATAATTGGAGAACCACTCAGTTGACTTAATTCTTCTTTAATAACCGATAAAATTTCTTCATCAGCAGCATCCATTTTATTGAGGGCAATAATTTGAGGACGGTTACTTAACCCTTGTCCATAGGCGACTAATTCTTCTTGAATAATCTGATAATCTTGGAGAGGATCAGCAGATGTTATATCTACCAAATGTAACAAAAGACGAGTGCGTTCAATATGACGCAAAAACTCATGACCTAATCCTACCCCTTGGTGGGCCCCTTCGATCAATCCTGGGATGTCAGCAAAAACTGTCCCGTCTCCGGTGGGTTTACGAACCACTCCTAAATTAGGGACTAGGGTAGTAAATGGATAATTGGCAATTTTAGGCCGGGCTGCGGATAAAGAAGACATGAGGGTTGATTTTCCCGCATTAGGTAAGCCAATAATCCCCACTTCGGCGAGCAATTTTAATTCTAGACGCAACCAGCGATGTTCCCCCTCAAGTCCAGGTAAGGCATATTCTGGGGCGCGATTTTGGTTACTCAAAAAGTGTTTATTGCCTAATCCTCCTTTACCACCAGCAGCTACACATAGAGTTTGGCCATTTTCTACTAAATCTCCTAAAATTTCGTTGGTTTCAAGGTCATAAACCATGGTTCCACCGGGAACTTCTACCACACAATCCTTTCCCTTTGCTCCCGTACAGTTATTGGGGCCGCCTCGTTTACCATCATCTGCCTTAAAATGACGGGAATAACGAAAGTCTAATAAAGTTTGGAGGTTGGAGTCTACTACAAAAATCACCGATCCTCCCCAACCTCCATTACCCCCCGCAGGACCCCCCGCAGGGACATATTTTTCCCGTCGAAAGGCAACCATACCATCTCCTCCTTTGCCTCCTTCTACTTCAATTTCAGCGTGATCAATAAATTGCATAATTAACTGAAAACATCAAGATAATCTTTGAAATAGGCTGCTAAAAGTCTGGAGTGGTCTAAATTTCTCAATTATTGCTTAACATACTCTGAAATGTCTTCATGGCAATCATCGGAAAGATAACATAAAGCCCGAAAACGCAAACCGACTAATTGTTCGTAGAGGGGGTTAAGCTTACATAATGGAGGAATATGGACAACTTTATGACCAAATAGCTTAATATCTCGCTCAAAAGGACATTGAGGAGGAATCATCTTACAAATAAATCTAGCTACGCGAGGATCATGGATATCCATCCCATCTAACCAGTCTTTGAGGGGATGCAATAGATCCGGATGGGGATGGGGAGGACTGGTTAAAGGGGCAGATCCCCCTTCTATCGAAGCCTCATGGTGATCTTCTAAGGGTTCACATAGAGTATGTTCTAAAGATTCTAACGCTTCTACTTTTAGCCCTAAAGCATCGCTAAATTGATGGAGTAACTCGGCTTCGGGTTGGGAATAAATCCCATCGGCGATCGCCACTAAAACGGCTGTTCTCAGGAAATTTTCGGCAGTTGCTGGATCTTTTCCTAAACCTTGGGCTAACTCTTCAGGGGCGATCGCTTCAAAAGATTCTTCGTCGGGGGTTTCTAAGGCTAAATCTTGAGTTAATTGGGCAATTAATTCTTTTTCTTCGGGATCATAATGTCCATCAGCCCAAGCTAAGGTTAATAAACCTCGTAACCAAGCGGTAATTTGTTCGTTAGTGTAAGGAGATTGAGCAATTTTAGGCATAATAATCGTTAAATTAAACTCATCGAGTGCACGGTGAGGACAGTCAATCAACAATAGAGTTATCGATTAAGGGGTTTGTAAAGTGGCAAAAGAGCGAATTTCCCTCGAAGTCAATTGTTGTCTATTGTCTTACTGGTGCAAGAAGTCTGCTGTCCTCCTACTTTGAGTTTAGCGTTCTGGGTACCCTAATTATTGAACAATCACGGGAATTCCCTTATCCACTAATTCGTATAGGGCTTTAATATCTTTATTGCGCATCCGTACACAACCGTGGGAAACTGCTTGTCCCATCACGTGTTCTCCAGGAGTACCATGAAAGCCAATTACATTCTTTCCTTTAGTGGCAAAACCAATCCAGCGTTCTCCTAGGGGACTGTTGGGGCCTGGGGCGCTAATTTTTCCGTTCCAGGGATTTTTCCATTTAGGATTAACCACCATATTACGGACTACAAAGTTCCCTTTGGGGGTTTCCCAACCTTTTTTGCCGATAGCCACGGGATAGCTAGCTAAAACTTTATCGTTTTGATAAGCATAGACTTTACGTTCTTTCAATTTTAGCACCAAACGGGTAGCCATTACCTTAGTTTCAGCAGGGGGAACCGTTTCTGCTGGGGCAGCTTCATTAGAAATGGCGGGGGTAAGGGTTGGGGTAGTAGTTTCTGAGGTGATCGGTTCAGATACCTCACCAGCGATCGCCTGCCGCTGCAATAAAGAAACAGGGGTGAAAACAGCACAACAAGCTAGGCTTATGGACAATAATGACTGATTAAACTTCATCTTGCTAAATTTCTTAGATCAACAATAAGCTAATTTATATTTAGCTCATCAGTATTCTAAAAGAGATCTAAGCAATTGAACCTAGATTAACCATCTTTTTTTTATAATCTTCACGGAGAGTATGGGGAGTTAACGAAGTCTCCAAGTCAG
>DLXW01000262.1:10849-13770 GCA_003448685.1 Cyanothece sp. UBA12306 | reverse complement strand
GGAGTTCGGCAGTTGGCAGTCGAAGGAAAATCAAAGTGTACCTCACCAAAGTGAGAAACGCTATATAAAACAGTAATTTTAGGATATTATATAAATTACTGTAAATTGGAGAAAATATTCCTAAAAATAACGAGTAAAACCATGAAAATTCTGCAAAATTCCCAATTCTGGTGGATAAGCTTTACCTTAATGTTTTTTCTATCCCTTGATTTTTGGTCTTGGGAACAACCCATCAATTTATCTTGGTTAAATCTTCCATCTTGGGTCTTTTATTTTCTAAGTTTACAAATTATACTGACATTATCTTTAATTATTTTTGCCTTGAAATTTTGGAAAAATCCTCAAGATTAGGAACATAAAAATGAATTTAGAATTGTTAATACCCTATATTACTTTAGCCATTTATTTATTATTTACACTTTGGGTAGGACTTATTGGTTATCACAGTCAAAATAACACAGCAGAAGATTACTTTTTAGCTAACCGTAGTTTTGGTGCTATTATCCTCTTTTTTACCTTAAGTGCTACTAATTTTAGTGCCTTCTTTTTCCTTGGATTTGCTGGAGAAGGATATCGCATTGGTATTAGTTATTATCCTATGATGGCCTGGGGAACAGGATTTGCTGCTCTAACTTTTTATACAATTGGTCATCGAGTTTGGCAATTGGGTAAAGAAAAAGGTTTTATCACCCCAACTGAATTAATTGTAGATCGTTTTCCCTATACTCCACTCAAATTAGTTTTTTTGGCAGTAATGGTGATTTTTACTATACCTTATTTAACTCTACAACCCATCGGTGCAGGATATCTCCTAGAAAGTTTAACGGGAGGACAAATTCCTTACTTTATGGCAGCAACTTTTTTAACGGGAGCAATTGTCTTTTATGTCTGTCTTGGAGGCATGAAAAGTGTAGCTTTAACCGATGTTTTCCAAGGTATTTTAATGTTTATCTTGATGATTGTTGCTTTATTAGCGATCGCCCATAGTTTAGGGGGAATTACCCTAGCCAATCTGGCAGTTTATGACTTAAAACCTGAACTATTTGCTCGTGAGGGGATTGACAATTTTTTCACTAAGAAAAAATGGTTTAGTTTTGTTTGTTTATGGAGCTTTACTTTGCCCATGATTCCCCAGATATTTATGCGTTTTTATACGCCAAAAACTGTAAACTCTTTAAAATTTACCACAATTTTTTATCCTATTCTTACCATCGTTTTATTCATTTGTCCTGTTCTCATTGGTATGTGGGGACATCTTGCTTTTCCTAACTTAACTGGCAAAGAAGCAGATCAAATTCTCCCTTTGATGCTTAATAAATATACATCTAATTGGTTAACATCTTTAGTGATGGTGGGAGCTTTATCGGCATTTATGTCTACCTTAGATTCTCAATTATTAGCATTAAGTTCGATGCTCACAAGAGATGTTTATACCGTCTATTTTCGCCCCCAAGCTTCTTTATCAGAGCAAACTTGGGTGGGGAGACTATTAATTGTGCTATTAGCTATAATAGGTTTAATAGGAGCTTATCAGCCACCACAGTCTTTACTAGCTTTGGCTACCCTTGCTTTTACCGGATTATCAGTATTATTTCCCACGGTAATTGCTGTTTTATACGGCAAAAATATTTCAGCAACTTCATGTTTAATATCAATCTTAGCTGGTGAAGCTATCTTAGTTGGATTGCAGACTAAGCTAATTCCCAATAATTTCACCTTTGGTTTTTTACCTGTAATTCCCATCGTGATAATTGCATCACTAATTATTATGTTAGGAAGCATATTTAATTCTTTTATGAGTAAGGGAGTTAGAAGTCAGTAATTGCTTAATTACTGCTAACTGGAGTTTAGACTAACTTTCTTCCAAATCACCCTGTCAACCTTCAACCTTATCTTTTAAAGCTTTTGTCAAGCGTTGTAACGCTAAAGAACTATCTTGAGAATCTAGATGCACATCTAATAAACAAAAATCTTGTCCATTGTTTTTAATTTCTATTAGAGCCATTTCTAGATCATCTTCTGTCCAAATATCAAAACTTTTTCCAGCATTTAATACTTGAGGTAGCTGACGATAATTCCATAGTAAAATATCATTAAATTTTCCATCTTGCATTGGTCTTTCTGTTCCATAACCTAAATTATTTAAGATAATAACAATCGGATTTAGTCCATAACGAATAATAGTTGATAATTCCATTCCTGTCATTTGAAAAGCTCCATCTCCCACAAGAACAAGAGGCCGAAGCTTCGGATTAGCCAACTGCGCCCCAATACTAGCAGGAACAGCAAAACCTAACGAAGCATAATATGCAGAGGAAAGAAAGCGACTTTTTTGATGCACTAATAAATCAGCCCCCGCAAACAAAGCATCTCCTACATCTGCTATCACAATCAGATCTTGATTAATCCAAAGATTTAAACGTTGAAAGAGTCTTTGAATTGTGATTTTTTGCCCAGTTTTTACTGAAAAATTAGGGAGCGGTGGAGGAGAAGAAGATAACCTCCATGGCCGACATTTAAGTTCAACTGTTAGTAAACCCTGTAGGAAGTCACTTAAGCTAATCTCCTCATAATTATGAAAATTAATTGTTGCTTTTTCACTCGTGATGTAAATGTAAGACTTCGGGTCTAAATGGGCAGTAAAAATTCCTAAATTTATATCAGAAAGAAAGGTTCCTAGTAAAATCAAACAATCACTCGATTCAACATATTTACGGGTAAATTCATGACCCATTGCACCTTCATAAATCCCTAAATTATTGGGGTGTATTTCATTAATAACTGATTTCCCTAAAAGGGTTTCAGCCACTGGTATGTTGGTGGCTTCTACTAATTTTAATAGGGTTTCTTGTAACTTAAATCGATGAATTTCGACTCCGGCTAAAATCACAGGACGTTCAGCCTCATTAATCAAATTAGCG
>DLXW01000262.1:9892-10646 GCA_003448685.1 Cyanothece sp. UBA12306 | reverse complement strand
TAATCAAATTAGCGGCTTCTTGCAGGGCTTCTGAAAGGGCGTTGGGATTAGAGGATTCAAGGTAATTTAGGGGTTGATGGGAAGTATTGCTTGGCAAATGCACAATATCTCGAGGTAATTCAATATAGACGGGTCTTTTGTATCTTAAAGCTGCTCTTAATACCCGATCTATTTCTTCACAAGCCGTCTGAGGATTGTCTAGTACAGTTGAAGCGACCGTTAGTTGTTGAAAGACTTTATATTGGGTATCAAATTCTCTGATTTTATGATGAAGCAATGGATTCTTTTTTCGTTCATTGAGGCCAGGCGCACCACTAATAACAACGACTGGGGACTTTTCTGCAAAGCATTGGGCGGTGGTATTAGCAATTTTCAACCCGCCCACACAATAGGTGACACAAACGGCTCCGAGTCCTCGCAAACGAGCATAAGCATCGGCAGCAAACCCAGCCCCTTGCTCATCACAAGTATTAATAAATTCGATGTCGCTATTTTCTAAGAGTTTATTAAATCCTAAAACAAAATCTCCAGGGACTCCAAATACATGATTAACATTTAATTCTAAGAGCCGTTTGATTAAATAATTACCGATAGAATGATGACTTTTCATAGTTTTTTCTTATGTAATTTAATTAAATTTTTCGGTGAAAAAACAGAGAAATTAACGGGAGACGGGACTTTTAAATCGTGGACACAGCCCCTTTCGTCCAGGAAAAATAAGTAAATTATTGTATTTTTAAAGATACACTAGCTA
>DLXW01000262.1:6852-9752 GCA_003448685.1 Cyanothece sp. UBA12306 | reverse complement strand
GCTATAAGATAAAAATTTACCTTTTGCATTGAAAACTTTTACCTTTTACCTAAGCCCAACTCGTCTCAAAGTCACTCAACAGCAAATATCGGCACACCTTATTGAAAACTGCTATCATGAATGGCAATCAATAAAAATAACTAAGGCGATAGCGTTTCATCTTGGGACAAATTTTGGGCTTTTAAGTTGTTTGTCAACTATAATTATAGCATAAAAAGGGAGAAGACCTTTGGGTTAACAAAAAAGCCAGTGCATTAGAATTTTATTTAACTATTAACTATTATGACAACTTTAGGACTTGCTTTAGGGGATTTACGAAAGGTTCATCATTTTGCTTTAAATGTTAAAGATATGGAGGCTTCTCGCTATTTTTATGGACAAATTTTAGGACTCCATGAATTAACTGGAGACGAGGTTCCTAGTACCTTAAAAAATTTAGTTGAGCAAGGAAAAGTTGCTAATTTTATTACTCCTGATGGCTTGATCTTAGATCTATTTGGAGAACCGGATTTATTACCACCAAATTCTGATCCTAAATATCAATTTACCCGCGCTAATCATTTAGCTTTTGATATTGCTCCTGAATTATTTGATCAGGCTGTTGAAGTTTTAAAACAACATCAAGTGATGATTGATCATGGTCCTGTTAGTCGTCCCACCGGTCGAGGTATTTATTTTTATGATCCCGATGGGTTTATGTTAGAAATTCGCTGCGATCCTCAAGGTTGAAATAAAATCAAAATTAAAGTTTATTGATCTGTTATCATGTCAATTAATCAATAAGACTTATTTATTAATCATTAATCTTTTATCTACAAGTCCGAAATCTCGTAACAGCAGAAAAATCCAAAATTTAAAATTTATTTGACAGAGAACTCAAGTTAATTACGTCGTTTTAACTGGGCTTCAATAGCATTAATTAGGGTTTCAATCACAAAAACACGGGCATAATATTTGTCATTTCCTGGTACAATATGCCAAGGGGCTGCTGGGGTGCTAGTACGGGCAATCATTTGATTAACTGCTACATAATATAAGGGGAATTTCTCCCGATTACGCCAATCTTCATCGGTTAATTTATAGTTTTTAAATGGATTATCTTGCCTCTCTTCAAACCGTCTTAATTGTTCTTCTAAACTAATATGTAACCAAAACTTAACTAAAACATAACTAGCATTAGTTAATTGGGCTTCAAATTCATTAATTTCTTTATAAGATCGTCGCCATTCTAACTCCGACGCAAATCCTTCAATTCTTTCTACTAATACCCGACCATACCAACTGCGATCAAAAATGCCAATGGTTCCTGCCCCTGGCAAATGTCGCCAAAATCGCCATAAATAATGATATTTTTGTTCTTCGGTACTGGGGGCAGCAAAAGCATTGACTTTGTAACTTCGAGGATCTAAAGTATCCGTAAGACGTTTAATGGCACCGCCCTTTCCTGCGGCATCCCAACCCTCAAAAAGAACTAAAACAGGGATATTTTCTGTAAAAATTTTTAATTGTAGCTGACGTAATTTAACCTGGGCTTCTCTTAACCTTTGACGATAATCAGATTTAGGTAAATGGAGACTTAAATCCACCTTGGCTAAAAAATCTGGTTCTGTTGGTTGTAATTCTTTTTGAGGGGGTAAAACAGGAATCTCTGTGGGGGGAAGTTTAAGACGGTCTAATGCCTCCGTAATGGTGGCTACTACTTGGGACAATACTTTAATCCTCGCCCATCTTTGACAGTCTCCTTCGACTAAAGTCCAAGGGGCATGGCCTGTGCTAGTAAAGGCTAACATTTCTTCGGCTAAGGCCGCATATTCATCATAGCGTTTAGCTTGTTGCCAATCTTCTTGACGAACTCGCCAAGATTCCAACTCATCTGCTTCATACTTTTTAAGTCGTTTTTTCATTTCTTTTCGACTCACATGAATCCAAAATTTGGCTATAGCTACCCCATCATCCGCTAATTGACGTTCAAAGGCGTTAATATCGCGCATTAGGAGGGGAATATAACCATCTTTTATCCTTTCAAACAGACGATCTTCTAAAACATGGGTATACCAACTATGATAAAAAATGCCAATACTGCCTTGAGGCGGAAGTTTATGCCAAAATCGCCAGAGAAAGGGGTATTTTTTCTCATGGTCAGTGGCTGCTAAAATGGGGTGAACCGCAAACCCACGGGGGTCCATATAGCCAATGGTTTTCTGTAATAAAGTTCCCTTTCCTGCAGCCGCCCAACCTTCAAGTACAATGATGACGGGTAGCTTTTTGTCCCAACAATCTTTTTGCAGAGATCGCAATTGGCGCATTAAGTCTTCGATCTGGGCTTGATAGGTTTCTTTATTAAGAGTTAATTTTAAGTCTAGAGTATCTAACATTGTAAGATAGCTTAAATTATAGATCTTCTATTATAAAGTATCAGGAGTTTTTGTGGATACAAAACCAACCATTTTAGTAACAGGAGGGGCTGGATATATCGGTTCTCATGCCGTTCTTGCTCTACAAAATTCAGGATATAATGTCATTATTTTAGATGATCTTTCCTATGGTCATGCTGAATTAGTCAAAGATGTTTTAAAAGCTGAATTAATTGTAGGAAATACTAGCGATAGCTCCCTACTTAATCAACTTTTTTCTGGTAAAAAAATTGCGGCTGTGATGCACTTTGCTGCTTATATAGCCGTAGGTGAATCAGTAAATAATCCTAGTATTTATTATCGTAACAATGTGGTAGGAACTTTAACTCTTTTAGAAGCTATGCTGGCCGCTAATATCAAAAAATTTGTCTTTTCTTCCACCTGCGCTATTTATGGGATGCCACAAGAAATTCCCATGACGGAAAATCATCCCCAAAACCCATTAAGTCCCTACGCAGCTAGTAAGTTTATGGTAGAACAAATTTT
>DLXW01000262.1:5900-6657 GCA_003448685.1 Cyanothece sp. UBA12306 | reverse complement strand
AATTTTACGCGATTTTGATCGAGCTTATGGCTTAAAATCAGTAGCTTTTCGCTATTTTAACGCATCAGGAGCCGATCCTCAAGGAAATTTAGGGGAGGATCACCATCCTGAAACTCATTTAATTCCTTTAGCTTTATTAACTGCCTTAAAAAGACGAGAATCTTTATCGATTTTTGGCACAGATTATGATACACCTGATGGTACTGCCGTTAGAGATTATATCCACGTCAATGATCTAGCGTCTGCCCATGTTTTAGGTTTAGAATATCTTTTAGAAGGGGGAAAAAGTGAGGTTTTTAATTTAGGAAATGGCAGTGGTTTTTCCGTAAGAGAAGTGATTGAAACTGCTAAAAAAGTGACAGGAATTGATTTTATGGTAAATGAGAGCGATCGCCGTCCAGGAGATGCTCCTATTTTGGTGGGGAGTAGCCAAAAAACACAAAATATTCTGGGTTGGCAAGCTCAATATCCTGATTTAGAAACCATTGTACGTCATGCTTGGTCTTGGCATCAAAAACGCCACGGAACTCGTTAACTTCAGCTAAAATTGCTATAATTCAAAATTATTAACCTCTAACTATTAATTACTCTAGATAAATGGGCGAAAATACAGAAAAATTAGAATCCATAATACAGCGCATAGGAGAAGCAGTAATTGCAACAACAGATACCGTTGAAAGTTTAGCTAATCAAATGACTGAAATTACCAATAAAATAGAGCAACAAGAGAATCAAATTCAACAGCAAGGTTATCAAA
>DLXW01000262.1:0-5726 GCA_003448685.1 Cyanothece sp. UBA12306 | reverse complement strand
ATTCAACAGCAAGGTTATCAAATTTTTGCTTTAACTGAAGCTATACAAACTTTAGTAGATAGTCAAACTGAATCTCAAGAACAACTGAATAAATTAACTAATTTATTGCAAACCCTAGTAACAAATATTGAAGTTTAAACTAAATCATGAATAAAATTTTTACTGTGGTATTTTTACTTAACTTTATTTTATTTGGTTGTGCTGAAACTAAAATTTTTCAATGTCAAAAAATAATTTTAATTACCCAGAAAATTGCCAAAGAAAGTCAAAGTAATCGTCAAACTACCGACATAAAAAAAGCTTTAGAAGTCGCAGATGCTTTTGAGGAAGCGTCAAAAAGTATGAAAGATTTAAAAATCTCTGATGAACAATTATCTAAATATCAACTAGGGTTTGCCCAGATCTATGAAGGATATGCTCAAACTACCCGACAATTTGTCTCAGCTTTACAAAAAAAGGATATTTCTACACTTAAAGTGATGCAGGAACAACTTAAGCAACTAGGTAAAAAAGAGCCAGAATTAGGCGAAGAAATGAATAGTTATTGTCAATCAAATTCTTAAAAAGATTGTTAAATACTGTCGATATTTTTCTGATTACTAAGATAGTAAAATTTAATTAATAATTTCTTAATCTTTGTTCAATAATATTAAGAGGAACTTTGTAGAAATATTGACGCTGAAATTCTTCTTCTTCAATTGCTTCAAGAAAGTAATTAATTTGTAACTGAATATCATCAGAAATTTCTCCTCCCCATTGAAATTGTAATTGTTCCTGTTCTTGATACAAGGTAAAACCTAAATTAGATAAAGTTTCTAACCCTAAATTAAGAATGCGATCGCTGATATCTAATTTTTCGGTTAGCTGTTGTCTAGTTACTTTTTCTTGAGTACGACTAAGATATTTAGCTATTCCCACTAATTTATGCCAAATTTGAGAAGAATTTAGTTGATTTCGACAAGAATACGCCAGGACAAGTTTAGTTTGTTCTTGCTGGTTTTTTCGATAAATTTGTTGCAGTTCCTCCCAAGTTTTTGGACAGTTTTGTAATATTTTATAATTAGAGTTAATCTGCTTTAGATTTTCTTGATCGCGCCCATCTAATAGAGTAGGATAGTTACTATTCTCTGAATTAATTGCAACATCTAATCCATGTTTTCTAATATCTATTAAGCGTACTTCATAGCGTTCATTATAGGAATTATAGTCTAACTCTACAATAACATCTTGAGGCTGTTTTTGGGGTAAATCTTCTTGATAATGATCCCACCAAATTCCAGGAAATCCTTGGTCAGAATACTCATCATATATCTCAAATGTTGTTCTAATAGATTTTATTTTATTTCCTCTTAAATCTTTAGAATTATTATTCCAAATCTTATCAAACCAACAGTTTTTGATCAAAAGTTTAGGAACTTTATTTCCCATTCCACAAGGTTCTAAAAGCTTTAATTCTCTAAACAAAGATTGACCTAAATCAGCAACTTTTACTACTAAATCTACCTCAATCATTGTTTGCGATAAACTAATGTCATTTATTTTTTGACGTAGGATTTGATTAATACTTTCTTTAAATAAAGGAATATTTTTGACATCTAAACTTAACCCTGCTGCAAAAGGATGTCCACCAAAACGATGAAGTAAATGTTTTTGAGAAGCAACTAATTCATATAAATCAATTTGATTAATAGAACGAGCTGAACCCCTAGCTAATTTTATATCATTTTCGCCTAAATTTTCTGTTTCTGCTGTTGTCAATAAAATAGTTGGACGACCATATTCTTGAGCAATTTGTCCTGCGACTAATCCTAATACCCCATTTGGCCATTGGGGATCTTCTAAAACAATGAATCCAGTAGTTGATAAATCGATTTGATCTAGTTTATTTTTGGCATCTTTAATCACCCTTTGTTGTATTTCTCTCCGTCTTGTATTAGCTAGTTCGGTATCTAAAGCTAATTTTTGACAACGTTCTTGATCCCGACTTGTGAGTAATTCAACCCCAAAATTAGCATCTCCATGGATGCGACTAATGGCATTAATTCGTGGACCAATACCATAGGAAATATCCGTAGGACGATCACCACTTTTTTTACAATATGCCAGTAATTGTGCAATCCCTGAACGAATAGAAAACTGTCGATTTTTTTTTAGTTGTTCGATTCCTTTTTGTGCTAAATAACGACAGTCTCCTTTTAATTCTACTAAATCAGCAATTAATCCAATAGCAACTAAATCTAATAATTCTTCTAAGGGTTGGCTCGGAATTTCTGGTAAAGTTTGATAAAAAGCTTCTACTAATTTATAAGCGACTGCTACCCCTGACAAATTAAACAGAGGATGATTATCCGAAAAATAGCGAGGATTAATAATCGAAATTACTGGGGGACGATCATCAGGTAAAGTATGATGATCTGTAATAATAATATCAATTCCTAACTGATTAGCATAGTCAATTTCAGCTAAATTAGTGCTACCTGTGTCGCAAGTAACAATTAAATTAGTTCCAGATGCAAATAATTTATCAATTCCCTGACAATTTAATCCATGGGACTCCTTCAGACGATTGGGAATATAATAATTTAATTGTAAATGGGGAATAAAGAATTGTCCTAGTCCCTCCCAAAGAACACTTGTTGCTGTAATTCCATCAGCATCGAAGTCTCCCCAAATTGTTACTTTTTCCTGCTTTTCATAAGCATTTTTTAAACGACTGACTGCCCATTTTATCTCTTGTCCAAAAGCAAAGGGACTGGTAGGATGATAAGCATTAGCATCAAGAAAAGCAATTAATTGATCTTTGTCTTGGATACCTCGTTGCCATAACAATTGAGCAGCATATTCTCCATTAGATCCACAAGTGTAGTTTTTAACTATTTCTAGAAACCATAGGGGAACTGATGGAGAGGGAACAATGTGCCATCGACTTTGTAGAGAATTCATTTTATAGCTATCTAAAAAAAGCAAAGGAACATATAGTTTTTGGGGCGGATAAATCCCCATTTCAAAAACAACTTCAGTACGGGCTTAATATTATTAAGCCCCTATGACTTGGAGACTTCGTTAAGGTGCATCATCCCATTGAGGTGTTAAAGAACGAAAATCAAAATTATTGACCCCAGGGTGGCAAAGAATACAACTTTTGTGGGTAACAGATTCAGTAAATTCTACCCGAGGATGGAGAATTTTAAAATAACGAGACTGCTGCACATAAAAGGGAACAGGATCATCTTTTGCTGGTAAAGTACGGGAAAAAGTGCGTAGATAATCCCAAATTAATAATTGACTCAGACGAATTAAATTAGGAACCGAAGTTCCATAGTGAGAATTGGGTTTTTCTAATAATTCTTGCCAAGTTTCTGTTGGTAAAACTTCTGGTGGAAGAGTAATATGACAACCAGAACAGGTATCTCTATAAAGTTCCTTACCTGCCTCAAAACGAGCCGAAAGACCATTATTAGGGGAAGCGGCCATCGCCCCTAGGGTTTGGTTAATGCCCCATCCCAGGACGATAGACCACACCGCGATCGCTAAGATAACTATTAAAGAAATAGGATTAAATCGCTGAAAAATAGACAGTTCAGAAAACTTAAACATCAGTTAAATTAAGCAGCAATAGATTCTACCATAACTGATCTTAGCAATCTCTCAACAATTGTCTTTCTCTGACGGCCACTCGCTGGAATCAAACGATGTGCCAAGACATTAGGCGCAACCAACTTAACATCATCAGGAATAGCATAATCTCTTTCCTCTAAAAAGGCGACGGCTTGGGTTGCTTTTTGTAACGCCACTGCCCCACGGGGACTAACTCCCAAAGAGATTTCATCATCTTCACGGGTAGCACGGACTAAATCCACGATGTATTGTTGTAGAGTAGGGGTTACTTTGACTTGACTGGTCAACCGTTGTAATTCTTGAACATCTTCTAAAGAAATACAAGGTTCTAACTCATCGACATTAACTCTTTGTTGCTGTTTTTGGAGCATTTGCAATTCCTCAGCCATACTTGGATAACCCATAGTTAAAGACAGGGTAAAACGATCCATTTGAGCTTCAGGCAATGGGAAAGTCCCCTGATATTCCACAGGGTTTTGAGTCGCAATAACAAAGAAAGGTTGGGGAACTCGACGCGCTTCTCCATCGACCGTTACCTGTTTTTCTTCCATCACTTCGAGTAAAGCTGACTGGGTTCGGGGGGTAGCGCGGTTAATTTCATCAGCTAATAAAACATTAGCGAAAACCGGTCCAGGAAGAAATTCAAATTCCCGACTATTAGGGTTCCAGATATTGGTTCCAGTAACATCAGTAGGAAGTAAATCAGGGGTACATTGAACCCTTTGAAAACGTCCATTAATAGAACGGGCTAAAGATTTAGCGAGGAGGGTTTTACCCACCCCTGGAACATCTTCGAGTAGGGCGTGTCCGCCACTGAGAAGAGCAACGATGACTAAGCGAATAGGCTGATCTTTGCCAACAATAGTACGACTGAGGTTCTCTGTGAGGGCGACAATTCTATCTCTCATAATATTTTTGCCGAGGGTTCAGTCTTAATTTTCCCAATTTTTGCTTCTAATCTAACATAGTAATTTGATTAATTGAGAATTTCCTTCGCTAACTGACAATCTAGAGTAATTTGTTGTTTTAGTTGATCAAGGGAAGAAAATTTTTGTTCAGGACGCAAAAAGTCTTCTAATTCTACTGTGAGGTGTTGTTGATATAAATCTCCTGACCAATTAAATAGATGAACTTCGATGGTAGGTTTTTGGCCTTCCACCGTAGGACGACAACCAATATTCATAACTCCTTGCAGCTTTTCTTCCGTTTCGAGTTTAACTAGAACGCAATAAACCCCAAAACAAGGCAGTAATTTATCAGAAGGAATTTCCAGGTTAGCAGTAGGAAAGCCAATGGTTCTACCTAGTTGCTGTCCTTTAATTACTTTTCCCCTTAAAGAATAGGCATATCCTAACATCTGTTTGGCTTGTCTAACATTACCTTCAGCCAAACATTGACGAATCAAAGAACTACTAATTCGTACAGGAGAAACAGTTACCCCTCTCTTTCCCTCTCCCCCTTTGCCCCTCTTATCTTGGACTAGGGAAGTAATATGGACCGATACCCCAAAATTTGCGGCAATTTCTTGTAAATCTTCAGCAGTTCCTGCCCTTTTATGTCCAAAACGAAAATCTGCCCCTACACTGATTTGTTTTACTTGTAGTTGTTTAATTAAAATGTCTGCAACGAAAGCTTGGGGACTCAAGGCAGCTAATTCTCGATCAAAGGGTAATCGAACCAATTGGGCAATTCCGAGGCGTTCTAAGTGCTGTATTTTTTCGGATAAGGGGGTTAATAATTGTCGGGTTTCTCCGGTGAAAAATTCCTGGGGATGGGGAGTAAAGGTGACAACTGTGGGATAAGGGGGGGATTTTGGCGATAAAATTGGCTGTAAAACCTGTTGATGTCCCAAGTGGATGCCATCGAAGTTACCCAAGGCGATCGCCGTTGGCGTTAATACATTAGTTGTTGATGAGGTTACCCACACTCTTGATTTACTGTCCATGTTCCAGGGATTTTCTCTAAGGGGCGATCGCACTCTTGATCGCTTTCTTCCATAGTTTAACGAGAATGTAGGGAGAAATCCCCATCTAAACACCTCAAAAGATTTTTTCTATCTTGAATGTCGCAAGAGGACTCCCGCTACACCTGTACTCAGGTTAGCGGTG
>DLXW01000139.1 GCA_003448685.1 Cyanothece sp. UBA12306 | reverse complement strand
TCACGGGGTGACAACAAGCTTAAAATTAAGGCAGGGTGTAGGGTGTAGGGGGTGGGGTGTGGGGAAAAATTAGAAGACAACTCGCTGATTTTATGCCAACTTTCATCTAAATTCGTTAAGGCTGCTTCATGAAACCAAAGCAGCTAGTTCAATTTTCTACGGAAATCGATATCATAACAATGTAGATCATCATTAGAACTCTTTACAAGCTAACCAAATTGAGCATATCTCCTATGACTAATCAATTTATCCGTTCCCTAGAGTCAGAATCAGAACAATCTCGGCAATCCTTACAAGAAGAACTTTTAGAACTACTCCTCGATGAAGAAGAAGTCTATCCTTGGGATCCGACTAGCCTAGAAGCAGAAGCTTATTTTAGTGAAATTGAGGCGGAATTTTCTCTGATAGATGCTTTAGACGAAGCAGAAATGACAAATCAAGCAGATCTTCTATTCTCTAATATTGGTCGCTGTTGGTCTTCTGTAAACCACCCCAAGATTCCCAGGTTTTTGTTGCACGAATTTGCCCAATTGGTTCCTTTAAAGTGGTTAGAGACTATTACTACCCAAGCAGAACTTCTAGCCACTAAAAATCTCTCCCGAGTTACCCAATTAGTCGAATGCGTTAAACCTCTTTGGACTAATTGGATGGCAGATGATTTAGAAGTATTTGCACGGCCTCTAACCTATGCTATGGGGGGAGAATACAATATTAAACCAAAATTTTGGCAAGAACTATCAGAAATAGAACAAATTCGCCTTAGTATGTCCATTGCTCAAAAAGTATTCAATCAATTAACTCCAAAAAAAGAAGAATAAGTTGGGAATAGTTCACCAGTATCCTCTAACCTCTTTCAATTTGAGCAAAAATTTCCGCTAGTACCTCATCAGCACCCGCTTTTCTCAATAAGTTAGCTAATTCTAATCCGAGTTGTTCTGCGGATTCGCGCGCACCACTAATAGTATCCTTAATCAGAGTTTGACCATCAAGACTAGCCACTATACCAGTTAGGGTCAGATTATCCCCCTCAATAGTTGTATTAACGCCAATAGGTACTTGACATCCCCCTTCGAGTTCCCGCAAAAATGCCCGTTCGGCATAACAGCGATCGCGGGTTGGTTCATGTTCTAAAGCTTTGAGTATTTCTAAAATTTCTCCATCCCCTTCACGACATTCAATGCCTAAGGCTCCCTGTCCAACAGCATGAAGAGAAATATTACTGGGAATGACTTGATGAACGCGATCGCCCATATCTAATCTTTGTAAACCAGCAACCGCTAAAATAATTGCATCGTATTCCCCCTCATCGAGTTTTCTGAGGCGAGTATTGACATTACCTCGTACATCTTTAAAAGTTAAATGGGGGAAATGGTGGCGTAGTTGGGCTAAACGACGCAAAGAAGAAGTCCCGATTACTGCCCCTTCGGGTAAAGTCTCTAATTGTTTGTCCTTGTGCTTTTCATTAATAACTAAAGCATCAGCCGGATCAACCCTTTCGGTTATACAACCCAACATTAAGCCTTTTGGTAAGTTAGTGGGTAAATCTTTAAGGGAATGAACCGCCAAGTCAATTTGATTTTGTTCCATGGCTACTTCCAATTCTTTGGTAAATAGCCCTTTATCCCCAATTTTGGCTAGAGCAACATCAAGAATTTTATCCCCTTGGGTACTCATGGTTTCTACGTCAAATTGATGTTGGGGATAGTGACGTTGTAATTCTTTTTGTACCCAATAGGTTTGGACTAAGGCTAATTGACTTTTACGAGACCCGATCCGAATGGGGCGAGTCGAACTGGAAGCGACCATAAAGATTATCTACTAATTGAATTTTTAGTGTAGAGCAGTTATTTGCCCTATCCGCTACACTCAAACAATTATACACCTCTCAATACGGCTCAGTTAAGAAAGTTATTTTTTGGGCTAATGTAGCAAACTTTAATCTACCCATTCGGGGACTCTAACTCTGAGGGTTCCTTCCGGGGTAATTATGATTTCTCCCCCTAAAGCTTGAATTTCAGCGATCGCCCGTTCTTGGGTTTTTTTGTCAGCAGCCCCTGATAAAACACTTGTCCAAGCTCCAATTTGGGGAATCTTGCTGGTAGGATTCGTTGCCAAAAATTGAACCGTATTGCGTTTATTGGCAGCAATTCTTTGGCTAGTTTCATCTTCATAAGTTTCTGCCCAATTAGCAGCCATAGTGTAGGATTGCTTGGCAGCTTCTACATCTCCTAAAAATAGTAATTCATTAACTGCTTTATAAATCCACAGATAATAAGGGGCAATTAGGGGGCCTTCTAATTTAGGAGGGGTTACTTTGAGGCTTTGATCTAAGAATTTAACGCTTTTTTCAGGTTCCCCCGCAAAAATAGAGGTAACAGCGTCGAGTTTGAGAAGGGCGTTCACAAAACGGGGATCGTGTTTAACAATTATCTCAAAGTAATCCGCGCTGAGGAGGTATCCTGTGTGGTTGCGGGCATCTCCATCACCAAAGTATTGAATAAACCGTAAATATAACCAATCAGCTAATAAGTTATCAAATCCTAGGGACGGAAATCCTTTGATTACATCTAATTGTAGTTTTTCAACTTGTTCCAGTTCTTGATATTTTTTGGCATCAATCGTCTGCTCTGATGGTTTAAGACGAGATTCTTGGAGAATAATAACTAATGTCAAACTAAGTCCGATGATGGCTAAATTCCCTAGGGTTTTCACTAATTGTTGTTGGGTAAATCTGAGAGCTATCATAACAGTTTTCAATATTTACTACCTACTTCTGACTTCTGACTGGTTGGTGAGCTTGCTTTGTCCTGAGTTTGTCGAAAGGTCGAACTACTGACTACTGACTACTGACTACTGACTTCTGACTTCATCGAAAATTTTGGGTTTGAAACCCCGTCGGGAAGGACGGCTTTATATTTTTTGTGGTACACTTGAATTGCTGAAAAGCGAAAACCAAGCAGTAGGCAATGCACCTTGAAAACTAGAGTTAGGGGGTTCCGTACTCCAAATACTTGTACGGGTAAAAACTAATCGCAACAAGTACAAAAGGCTTTAGCGCCAAATCGTACCGATGGGCTGTCGGGATCGGATCTCTGAAATGGGATAAAAGTCTGTGGACTCTGTGTAAGACAGTACATGGTTTTTAACTGTGGTATGCAACGGTGAATGAATCAGAAACCTAAATCGTGAGGCTTAGGAATCACCGCACTTATAGGGCGGTGAGGATGTCAA
>DLXW01000039.1:2736-8410 GCA_003448685.1 Cyanothece sp. UBA12306 | reverse complement strand
TTGGAGACTTCTGACTTGGAGAATTCTGCTATAAGGTGGGCATTGCCCACCCTACAATGAATGAAAGTTAAAGGATTTACATCGTCAAAGACTGAACATTAGTTTCGATTACCTTGGCTAAATCTTGTAAAAAGGCTGCCGCATGGGCCCCATAAATCACCCGATGATCGCAAGTAATATTAACCGCCATTTGACGTTGTACTCCGATTAATCCCTCTGGAGTTGCTACCACTTGGGGACGGGATGCACCAATGGCCAAAATTGCCCCTTGTCCTGGGGGTAAAATAGCATCAAAACGATCCACTCCAAACATTCCTAAGTTAGATACCGTAATGGTTCCACTATTGTATTCTTGGGGTTGTAATTGTTTGTTTCTAGCACGATCAACTAAATCTTTCCAAGTGCGAGACAGGGAATAAATATCCACTTGATCGGCGTTTTGTAATACAGGAGTAATTAATCCCCCATCATCCATTGCTACTGCTAAAGCAA
Organism: Cyanothece sp. UBA12306; assembly: GCA_003448685.1. Classification (GTDB taxonomy): domain Bacteria; phylum Cyanobacteriota; class Cyanobacteriia; order Cyanobacteriales; family Microcystaceae; genus Rippkaea. Next base: position 7,918 of record DLXW01000039.1, on the reverse strand, counting down.
CATTAATTGAACCACTATATTTAATACCTTGATCGCTATAACTAGCATTGACTAAAGGATGTTTTTGTAAAGCCATTGCCACCGCTTTAGCTAACAAAGCAGTCATGGTGACGCCTTTCGGTTTGAGTTGTTTGTAGAGTTTATCTAAAGCATCGGTAGTGATGGTATAACCAACACGATAGGTGGGAACTTGCACCGTAGCGACCATATTTTGGACTACTGCTTTTTGTAAAGTAGTCAGGGGAACAGTTTCTCCAGGAGTAGCAGATGCAGGAGTTGAAGACGCGATAGGAGTAGCAGTCGGTTGAGGTTCAGGAGTTGGAGTTGGGGTTACTGTGCTAACTTTTCCTGTAGCGCGTTCCACATCTTCAGCGATAATACGACCATAAGGACCACTTCCTTGAAGAGTTTTGAGGTCAACTCCTAATTCTTTAGCTAATTTTTTTGCCCGTGGGGAAGCTATAGTACGACCATTACCATTACTAGAAGTAGCTGTGGGGGTAACTGTAGCAGTAGTAAGCGGTTGAGGTGCAGGAGTAGAAACTCGAGGAGAAGAGGGTGTAGTTTCTGTTTTAGTCGATGGGGGTTTTTGTTGCTGTTGCGCTTGAGCAATTTCTGCTTCAGTTTCAGCAACTAAAGCGATCGCCGTTCCAACTGGGGCTTCTTGACCAGCTTCAACTAAAATAGTTGCTAGATAGCCTTCATAGAAAGATTCTACATCCATGTCAGCTTTATCTGATTCCACAACCACTACAGTTTCACCTTTGGCAACCTTATCCCCTGGAGATTTCACCCAAGAGACAATTTTTCCCTCGGTCATGGTAGAACTGAGTGCAGGCATGAAGATGTCGTGAATCATGGATTGGCTTTCCCTGTCTAAATATTTTTCAATAGGCAATCAAAACTTATGCCGAATCGCATCTTATCATGAATGGGTAACAATCAACAATGGACAATTCCTAATTCATAATTCTAATTGAGGTTATTGTGTTGTGCGTGTAATTATTCAACGAGTTAAGGCTTCTTCTGTCACCGTTAATGGAGAAATTGTCGGTCAAATTGGTCGGGGTTTAAATTTGTTAGTGGGAATTGGAACAAAGGATACGGAAGTTGAATTGGAATGGATGACCCGTAAATGTTTAGACTTAAGATTATTTCCCGTAGAAGAAGGGGGCGATCGCTCGGAAAAATCCGTTCAAGAAATTCAGGGAGAATTGTTAGTAATTAGTCAGTTTACTCTTTATGGAGATTGTCCTAAAGGTCGTCGTCCTTCTTTTAGTGATTCTGCTGCTCCATCGGTAGCGAAAACTTTATATAATCACTTTATTATTAAATTAAAAAACAGTGGTTTAAAAGTAGAGACAGGGATTTTTGGCGCAATAATGCAGGTAAGCATTGATAATGATGGTCCAGTAACTTTATGGTTAGAACGTTAGTTCATAACAACTCGCTCAAAGGTTTCCCATAAAATTCCCTCAAATTGCCCTTGATTATTATAGTTAGCTGAAATTTGTTTATATTGATTTTTTGTAATTAATTTGCCTACCTGAATCTTGAAACTCTCCCCTACTTTATACTCAACAGGAGTCTGGATGATAAAACTACCTGGAAGATTAAAGGTTTGATAATTAGGTTGAGCAATTTTTAAAGTTAATTTTTTAGGTTCTTTTTCTTCTATTAAGTTTAAATCAGGTGTCATCAATTTTGTGCTTCCTATCCAATCATCTTCAAGATCATCAATAACTTCTTTTGGATAGCTATCAGGAAAATTTCCATCGTGTTCACAAATAAGCGTCAATCTGTCTATAATTCCTTTTTGACCATAAAGAATCACAACACTGTTGCGCCAATTTTGATGGCGAAAAAAGAATTCTCCTCCAAAAAGTTGGCCTATTTCTAACTGTTTAGAAATCCAAACACTTTCTCCATTACCTGATGCTAAAGTTCTCATACTGGTTGCAGCAGGATGAATCACTCCATCAGGTTGATTAGAGGTTAGTTTATCAATTTCCCATTTTTGTTTACTGCTACTGCCATCTTCATTCAAGTAAGTATTTTGATGATCAACTATAGTGCCTTCTGAGTTAGAATGAAAGTCTCTAATAACTTTTTTTTGTTGAATAAATTCTTGATTTGTATTATAAGATGTCCATAAACCATGCCAAGATCCACAATTGCTATTTTGCGTTAAAAATAAATTAGCCCAATTTTGGTCTGCTGCATTCATAATTTTGTTCATCGATAAATCCTTGATTATCTGCTTAATTGTACTATGGTTTAAGTTCGGTTTGTCAATAATTGAGATTTTTCTCTAAAGTAATAGAGATCGACAGTATTTTTTGTTTGATATAGAACTTAATACTAACAAAATAGACATCCATATATATTAGTAAAAATCAATTATGTTAAAAGTATTTGTAGACAGAGGTGGCACTTTTACCGACATCATTGGATTGACTGATAATCCAACAATTATCAACAATATTTCTGACAAAAGTAAGCGTTTTTGTATTTTTGAACTCCCTGATCAAAAATGGATTATTTTATATAAATTACTGTCAGATAATCCTGACAGATACCAAGATGCAGTTCTTCAAGGCATTCGAGATATTCTCGGAGTTAAAAGTGGTGAAAAGCTGGATACAAAACAACTAGAAGTTATTAAAATGGGAACTACTGTAGCGACTAATGCCTTACTTGAAAGAAAAGGCGATCGCACAGTTCTACTAATCACAAAAGGGTTTAAAGATGCCCTCAGAATTGGGTATCAAAATCGCCCCAATATTTTCGATCTAAATATTATTTTACCTTCAATGCTGTATGAATGTGTTATCGAAGTAGATGAAAGATATGATGTTAATGGTAATGAATTAAAAGCTATCGATACCGAACAAGTTTATCAAAATTTACAACAAGTATATGAGCAAGGAATTGGAAGTTGCGCTATTGTTTTTATGCACAGTTTTCGTTATCCAGAACATGAAAATAAAGTTAGTAAAATAGCACAAGAAATTGGCTTTACTCAAGTTTCTGTTTCCCATCAAGTAAGTCCCTTAATGAAATTAGTAGCGAGGGGAGATACAACAGTTGTTGATGCTTATTTGTCTCCTATTTTACGAAGATATATCGATCAAGTTTTAAAGCAATTACCTGATGTAAGATTAATGTTTATGAAATCCGATGGAGGACTAACAGATGCTGAGCAATTCCACGGAAAAGACAGTATTTTATCTGGTCCTGCTGGGGGAATTGTGGGGGCAGTTCAAACTAGTTTAAGGGCGGGTTTTCAGGAGATTATTACCTTTGATATGGGAGGAACTTCTACCGATGTTGCTCACTTTAAAGGAGAGTATGAACGGGAGATTAATAATGAAATTGCTGGTATCAGAATTAGAGTACCCATGCTCAGTATTCATACTGTCGCTGCTGGTGGAGGTTCAATTCTATTTTTTGATGGGTTTAGCTTTCGCGTCGGACCTGAATCTGCAGGAGCAAATCCCGGACCTGCTTGCTATCGTCGCGGTGGTCCACTTACTGTTACCGATGCTAATGTGATGGTAGGAAAAATCAGATCTAACTATTTTCCTGCTATCTTTGGAGAACAAGAAAATTTACCATTAGATTTAGCAATTGTACAGCAAAAGTTTACTCAATTAGCACAAGAAGTTTCTCAGGTAACAGGAAATTTAACTACCCCAGAAAAAGTAGCTGATGGTTTTATTTTAATTGCTGTTCAGAATATGGCCAATGCTATTAAAAAAGTGTCCTTACAAAAAGGCTATGATGTCACTAAATATACTTTAACCAGCTTTGGAGGTGCGGGGTCTCAGGTTTGCTGTTTAATCGCCGATACCTTGGGAATTAAAACTATTTTTATTCATCCATACGCTGGTGTTTTAAGTGCCTATGGCATGGGTTTAGCTGATATTTGTATTATTGAAGAAAAAACAATCGAACAGTTATTAGATCAAGCTTTAATACCTCAATTAAACCTTTTTCTTGATCGCTTAGAAATCAAGGCAAAACATAAAATTGATATTCAATTATCACAACTAGAAAATAAGATCACTAAAAAAGTTAATTTAAAATATCAAGGAACGGACTCAACTTTACCAATTGATTTTGTAAATAATCCAGAAACTATGGTTAAACAATTTGAAGAAGAACATCGATCACGCTATGGTTTTATTCAATCAAATAAACCCTTAATTGTGGAATCTATTGCTATTGAAGTAGTTCAACCAATGGAAACTCCAGAAGAAGTTGTAATTAGCCGCACTCGTCCTCTTAACGACTATCCTAAACCTCTAGAAAACGTTCAAATATTTAGCCATAATATGTGGCATAGTACCCCTATTTATCAACGGGAAGACTTACAACCTCAAGACTGTATAAATGGACCCGCTATTATTGTAGAAAAAATTAGCACAATTATTGTTGAACCTAATTGGAAAGCCGTCTTAACTAAATCTAATCATCTAATTTTACGACAGAATTAATTGGAGATTTTATATTAACAAAAAACAACAAAAATAAAAACTAACTTGAGTTCCGAGGAAAACACTTAATCTTGAACTCAGAGAAACTAGCCAAAAACTTGACAAAATTCTTAATTTGAGCAATAGACGAACTATTGTAAGTATATTTACTAAATTCTATCTAACTTTACGATTATTAAAATCGATCAACCATCGAAAGTAAGTAAAATCAAGGATAATCCGTGGGATAAAAAGACTAACTTCTGGTAAAAATTCTGTTGTTTTGAGTTAGCCTTTGCCTTTACGCTGAATACAGTGAAAACAGATTGAAAGCTAATCTCGTGCTTCTTTCTAATTCTCAATCAATAACATAAGCAACTCCATATCTTGCTATATCTCAACTCAATTGTGCGAATTTGCTATGTCTATCCCAATCAAAGAAAATCTCAAACTAGATACCCTCAGTTTATTTCGTGATTATCAAAAAACTCGAAACATTCAAATACGTAATCAAATTCTTGAACTAAATTTTGGCTTAGCTCGCAAAGAAGCATACCATTGGGTGAATAAATGTCCTGAAAGTTACGAAGATTTGTTACAAGTTGGCTCTTTAGGACTTATCCGAGCAATTGAACGTTTTGATAGCGAAAAAGGCCATGCTTTTAGTTCCTTCGCTTTGCCTTACATTCGCGGAGAGATTCAGC
>DLXW01000039.1:0-2480 GCA_003448685.1 Cyanothece sp. UBA12306 | reverse complement strand
TGTTCGTATTCCGCGACGCTGGTTAGAATTAGGACAACAAGCCAACAACATTAAACAACAATTTCAGTCACAGTTCAACCGTCAACCAACGGACTCAGAAATTTCTCAAATCCTAGAAATTCCCTTAAAACAGTGGCAAGAAATTAAACTAGCTTTTCAAAACCGCGAACCCATCAGTCTTGATCTCAAAGTGGGCAATAATAATGAAGGACAAACCAGCTTAGGAGATTTAGTTCCTGATCTTAACTATCGCAGTTTTCAATTAAGTCAAGAAGATCAATGGCGTTTACAACAAGGTTTAGCTCAATTAGAGGATCGTACAAGACGAATTCTTGAGTTTGTTTTCCTTAAGGATTTAACTCAACGCGAAACTGCTGAACATTTAGGTATTAGTGTTGTTACTGTGTCTCGTCGACTGAAAAAAGGACTTGAGATCCTCAAAAAAACCATGAACACTGAGATTTGTTAAACCTGAGTTCGATCTAAGAATTTCTCGAGTTTTAAAGAGAATTCAGGAGACAGAACACAGGAAACTAAAAAACAAGTAATTTAATCAAAATAAAACAATGTTACTAACTTACGCTGTTCTTCTGCCTCAGCACAAGTTTGCAGAAGAGTATGGCTATCATGAAAAGCAAAGCAAATCAATTGTTGACAACGAGAAATAATTTCACTGTTACACATAGCACTAGCTTCTCCTAAAGATAGAGCATCATTTTCGGGATTTTCTACCAAATGAATGACCTGTTGTAGTTGTTCTTTAGACTCCCTAGGCTGACGTTCTAAGCTTTGGGGTAAAATCACGGTTAACAGGTTCGGATCAGCCCGCATTGCCCCCTTAATGGCTGCTGCATTAGTTCCAGTTGCTCCAGAAGTCATAAGACGATTGCCCCCTAAAACCAGGGCATAACTCATCATTTCAATCAATTGTTGATGAGTGATAGGGACGTGGCGCGAACCTAGCAGGGCAATCCGTTTGGAACCGGTTTGTTGGATAGCGGCTAGCTCTTGCGCCAATATATCTAAGTTGGGAATCTCTATTGCTTGACTCAAAGATTCTCTCTAATAAGCTGAATTACCGTTTGTCATTCTAGCAAACCCTCACTAATTTGTGTAATTTCTTTATTAAAGTTTTTTAAAGCGGTGGAAAGACAAAGGATCTTTATTCTTTGAGAACATAGCCAACACCGCGAACAGTTTGGATAAGTCGGGTTTCTTTTTGAGCTTCTAATTTTAAGCGTAAGTAACGAATATAAACTTCAATAATATTGGAATCTCCCATAAAGTCATAACCCCAGACTCTTTCTAGAATTTGCTCACGGGTGAGGACTTGACGGGGATGGGAGAGGAGATATTCGAGTAAGTCAAATTCTTTAGCAGTAAGTTCAATTAATCTGTTTGCGCGATAAACTTCGCGACTACTACGATTTAAACTTAAATTATCAAATTGTATTAAATCAAGGTTTTCTTCCTGGTTGCGCCTTAAATTAGCCCTTACTCTGGCTAATAACTCCTCAAGGTTAAAGGGTTTAACTATATAATCATCGGCTCCTGCGTCTAGTCCAGTTACGCGATCGCTGATCTCATCTTTGGCGGTTAAGAGAATAATAGGAATTTTGCTTCCAGTTTGACGCAGGCGTTGACAGATTTCTAATCCTGAGATCCCTGGCAACATCCAATCTAACAAAATTAAGTCAGGATCGCTTTCTCTAGCCGCCGTTAATCCTAAAAAACCATCATTGACTATAGTAACGTCATATCCTTCGTATTTAAGTTCTAATTCGATAAAGTGGGAGACTTTAGCTTCATCTTCAACCACTAAGATTTGAGGAGTTTTCATAATTTATTGATTAGAGAAGAAGTTGTCTAAGTTTGATTTAAGCATAACGGAACGAATCCTTAAATAATTGAGTCATCATAGGTAAAACCTCTTAAAATTTAAATTGAGTTCAGGGGTAAGTACCATGACCACGCAACGCCAAATTATCGCCATTGTAACTTTATTAACTCCCTTCTTATTGGGAACCTCGGCTGAAGCTGCTAACCCCAACCATGTTGAGCAATTATTAACCACCAGGGAATGTGCTCGATGTGATTTGTCGGGGGCTGATTTAGGGGCAGCCCATTTAATCGGCGCTGACTTAAGGGATGCTAACCTAGTCGGTGCTAATCTGACGGAAGCAAACCTAGAAGGGGCTGATTTAACAGGAGCGAATCTAGCTGGAGCTAATTTAACTGCTGCTTTAGTCACTAATGCCAGTCTCAATGATACCAACCTTGATGGGGTCAATTTTACTAAGGCTATGGTTTATGATGCTGATGTTACAGGAGCATCGATGATTGCTTTGATTTTGAATGACGCTCAAATCTTTAATACTCGAATCGGTATTGGAGGTGAATTTCCTGTTGATGAGCAATAATTTTGGTTAACTTACAATATATATAAGAATAGCGGATAGGGTAAACGTCTGGGGAGAGAA
>DLXW01000231.1:1988-15212 GCA_003448685.1 Cyanothece sp. UBA12306 | reverse complement strand
GGGAAGCTGACAATTGGTTCATTCTCCCCCAATACTGCGTAGGTTTTGCCCAAAACCCTCGTTGTGACTGCAAGGGAACACCGAAGCACCGGAGCGGGGAAGAAAACAGAAAATCCCTCTCTGAAGCTCCGTTCTCCGAAGCTCCCCTTCTTAACCATACCGAAAAATAAAAATCCTTAATTGAGCAGTATCATAAACGTTATCCGAAAATCTAGTCATATTGATAGTTGGGATAATTTACGCTAATTCTGTTTTAATAAAACTTCAGCATCCTTAGCCGACAAAGGTTTAGCGAAAAAGTAACCTTGTCCATATTCACAATCAAGAGACTCAAGTACCTCAACTTGAGCCACAGTTTCAATACCTTCAGCAATGACATCTAAGTCTAAATTATGACCTAAAGAAATAATAGTGCGCACAATCTGGATATACTTTTCACTATCATTTCCTTCTTCCATGCGACCAACAAAAGAACGATCAATCTTCAAGGTATCTACTGGAAAACGGTGTAGATAACTTAAAGAAGAATACCCTGTCCCAAAATCATCAATACTCAGCCGTAAACCTAATTCCTTAAGTCTCTGAAGCAGTTTAATCGCTCCTTCTACATCATTCATCATCATACTTTCTGTAATTTCGAGTTTGAGGCGATCGCCTTGAATATTAACTTCATCTAAAATTGCTTTAATCTGCTTGACTAAGTCAGGTTGGTTAAACTGACGGCCAGAAAGATTAACACTCATAATCAAAGGAACAACATCAGGAAACTGTTCATGCCATTTTTGCACTTGCTCACAAGCTTCCTGCAAAATCCATTGCCCCAAAGGAACAATTAACCCGGTTTCTTCAGCTAAGGGAATGAAATCTCCCGGAGAAACAAAACCTCTGTTGGGAGAAACCCAACGAACCAAAGCTTCAAAACCCGCAATTTTTCCAGTTTTTAACGAAATAATAGGTTGATAATACAGTTGAAATTCTTTATTTTTTAATCCGGCCCGGAGATCGGTTTCCAATTGCCAACGTTCTACCGCTTGAGTATCCATTCCCTCGACAAACATCTCATAGCGGTCTGTCCCTAGTTCCTTAGCACGATACATGGCAATGTCAGCATAACGCAACAATTCCTCTGCCTGAAAATTACTATCAAGACGCTTCAAAGCAATGCCAATACTAGCTGTAATATAAATTTCTTGAGATTTCCAATCAAAAGGCTGGCTTAAATCTTTTTGTAAATCATCAGCCAGTTTTTGTACTTCATTAATATCATTGATTTGTTTTAAACATAAAGCAAACTCATCTCCTCCAACCCTTGCCAAAAGTATCTGAGATTTGAGTTTTTGTTGTAAACGATCGGAAATTTGAATTAGGAGATCATCTCCTGCTTCATGGCCTAAACCATCGTTAATAGTTTTAAAACGATCAAAATCGAGAAATAATACTGCGATCAAATTTTGGGAATCGGAACCCCTCCCAGAATTTATTTGTTGAATTTTTCTTAACAATAACCGTCGATTAGGAAGTCCAGTTAAGGTGTCATGATAGGTCTGATAAATGGATTTGTCAGCTAAAACACAAGCTCCACTCACCAATAATCCCACAAATGCAGGGATCATTGGAATCCAACCTCCCTGGGTAAAGATTAAAAAACTAATACCCCAAACACTGAACCCCGAAAGCGCTATTGTTCCCCCTAAAGTCCAAAGTCTATTAAAACTCCAAACTAAAATTCCTCCTACCAAAGACCAACTCCCAATCCAAATAATTTATGGCCAGAAACTTTAAACGCCCTAGCCGAGCTTAAGCGATCGCGTCCTCAAGATCCTACCGTATTATCTATGTGGAGCGAACTACTAAATTCAGTGGGTCTTGACCCCGCAATTGCTCAAAAACCTTTATTAGATCGATAATATAGGCTTAATTAGCAATTAATCCCTCAGAGTTCGCCAAAAAAACCGAGGTAAAGCTAACATCCGCTGCCATCGCCAAGGTTCTTGGTATAAACGATAGAGCCATTCTAAATTATTGTTCCTTAACCAGCTTGGAGCGCGGTCTTTAGCTCCTGACCAAATATCAAAGCTCCCACCAACCCCGATCCAAATAGCATGGGGACACAAATGGCGATGTTGACGAATCCACAATTCCTGACGAGGAACCCCTAAACCAACAAGAATTAACTTGGGTTGTTGTTCTGATAGGGTTTTTAGCCAGTTCTTTTCTTCTTCTGAAGACAAATAACCATGATTAGTGACAAGAGAAATATCAGATACTTTTTGCTTCCATTGATCGGCAGCTGATTGGGTTACTCCAGGTTTTCCCCCATAAAAGGCAATAGGAGCTAGTTCCCCTGTGATGCCTAATTTTGTAATTAGAGATTCGGCTAATTCAATCCCTGGACATCTTTTTTGTTTTTGCCCACGTAATCGCAAATAAAGAACAACCCCTGCTCCATCAGGAATAACTAAATCAGCTTCTTGAATTATCTGTGTTACAGTAGGCTCGGATTGGGCTAACATAGCCATTTCCGCATTGAGGGTAACCACATGAACTCCTTGTTTGTGTTCGATACATTCAAGTAGCCACTGGGTATAATCGTCAAGTAAATGGACATGAAGATTAAGGACTCGAAAGGATGGAGGAATGGTTAACATAATAGACAATCTGCCGATGCTCAATTGGATTTTTTACAGGGTTAATTACCCTTATTAAGATTTTAGAGCCTAAAAAATCTAAATCATAGCAAATTTTGCGAAAAAGCTGCGAAAGCTCCCAGACAACACCAAAGATAAACAAAGATTGATCATTATTTTCCTAGCAGTCCATGGTTAGCTAAGTCATAATAACTAAAAGTTCTAGTTTTGGTAGTCACTCAAAACTAACAGCAAAACCATGAGGAAAGAACCTTTAATTGAACTCAAGGGAGTAAGCAAAGCCTTTGGTGATCATGTCATTCTTGATCAAATTGACTTGACTATTTATCGTGGAGAAGCACTTGTGATCATCGGTCCCTCAGGAACGGGAAAATCTACCATTCTCAGACTGATTGCCGGACTCATTCCCCTTGATGCGGGAGAAATTTATATTAAGGGACAACGTCGCCAAGGACTGATCGAAGATGACAGTAAACCCATGCGTATTGCCCTTGTGTTTCAGCAAGCTGCCTTATTTGATTCCCTAAGCGTCGATGAAAATGTCGGATTTTTTCTCTATGAACATTCCAAGCTACCCCGTGAGAAAATTCGTCAATTAGTTGATGCTAAATTAGCCATGGTGGGATTACCAGGAATAGCTAATAGGTATCCTTCCCAACTATCGGGAGGAATGCGTAAACGAGTTAGTTTTGCGAGATCCTTAATAGCTGATCCTGATAATCCTACAGATAATCCAGAACTGGTTCTCTATGATGAACCAACCGCCGGATTAGACCCAATTTCTTCGACAATTATCGAAGATTTAGTACGTCGTCTTCAAGTAGCTCCAGGAGGTTGTGAAACCTATGTCATGGTCAGTCACCAAGATAGTACCATTCGTCGAACCGCCGATCGCGTAGTTTTTCTTTATGACGGTAAACTGCAATGGGAAGGCACAGTCAATGAAATTGACCGTACAGACAATCCCTTAGTTAGACAATTTTTTAATGCCAGTACCGATGGACCAATTCGTGTACTCGATTAAGGGATTGAAGAGTAAATTTGACGATGAAACCTATCTGAGTCATTGTCCTTCATATTCAGAAGATTAAGTGAGGAGAAAACATGTTACGAGCGAGATCCCTTCAAGAAGGTACAGTAGGCTTATTTGCCCTTATGGGATTAGTCTTATTTGGAGGACTGGTGATTTGGTTACGGGGAGGCGTATTAGGTCAACAACCTTATCAAATTCAAGCTAGTTTTGAAGATGTTAGCGGATTACAAATCGGTGCCCCTGTCAACTATCGAGGGGTAGCTGTGGGAAAAATTGCCGCACTTCAAGCAACTAGCAATGGGGTTACTGTATTGATTGAACTCTCTTCCAAGGATTTACGCATTCCTCGGGGTTCTACCATTCAAATTAATCGTTATGGATTGATTGGGGAAGCTTCGGTGGATATTACCCCGTCAGAAAAGCTTTCTGAACAAGCTTTGAAAATTGATCCCACCAGCAAAGATTGTTCTGATAAAAAGCTAATTATTTGCGATGACGATATCATTGAAGGTAAGACAGGTTCCCAATTAGTACAAGCCCTGACTCGTTTGAGTAATGCCTATAGTGATCCCGAATTTGTGGGCAATTTGAGTGATGCTTTTAGTAGTGTGGCTAAAGCAGGGGGGAAAATCGGTAAATTGAGCGATGAAGCTACCATTTTTTCTAAAACGGCCCGTCGGGAAATTCAGGGAACTTCTAGAACTATTGCTAGTATCAATCAAGCCGCTCGAGATGCTTCTCAATTGATGCAAAATGTTAATACGGTAGTGGCCGAAAATCGTGCCAGTCTTAATCGGGCTGTTAATAATGCAGCAAATCTAGTCGATAATTTGAATGGATTAGTGGCTGAAAATCGCGGCAATGTGGTTAATACTTTGAATAGTTTAGAAAAAACCAGCGATGAAGTCCGAGTGGTGGCTATTGGTTTAGGAAAAACTGTTAATAAAGTCAATTCAGGAATTGACGAAGTTAATATTAAACGAATTGCTCAGGATTTGGAAATTTTTATGGCTAATGCTGCTGAAACTTCGGCTAATTTACGGGATGTTTCCCAATCTATTAATGATCCTCAAGTGATTTTAACTGTCCAAAAAACCTTAGATTCAGCACGCGTCACTTTTGAAAACGCCCAGAAAATAACCTCCGATGTGGAAGAATTGACCGGAGACCCGACTTTTCGTACTAATATACGCAAACTTATCAATGGATTGAGTAAATTACTCTCTTATACTAATCAACTTGAACAACAGGTTTACACGGCTCAATTAATGGAATCAGTTGCCGAACAACTACAATATCAAGTTACCAGACAACGGCGTTTAGCTGAATTAGAAACTCCTCATCAAAACACCATTTCTCCTCTTAAAACAATGGTTCCTAAGGTAGCTTCTCCTACTCCAAAATCTCTTCAAAAAATTACTCCTGAACCGTTAATTAAAAAATCTACAAAAGAGAATAATTAAGCTATAAACCCAGATGCAAAGTGAGTTTAAATTCTGACTTGGAGACTTGGAAATTTCTACTATAATTACAAGTCAGTAGCATCAGCATTATATTCAATAATTTCGATGGGAAAAACTCTGAGCTTTAAATTAATAGGTTTACCTACTTTTTCTTCGATAAAATCTTGAACTTTTTTGAGCTTTTGTTGATCATTACTTATTGTTTTTTGTCCACTAGGATCAATAACCTCTACAATGACAAAAATTTCTTGTTCTTTAAGTTGAACTTGAATGTTTCTCAATAAATGATGTTTTGACTCACGAACATACAAATAAATAGCATGACGTACACGATTTTCTGTGATCATTTCTTGAAAAGAAAAATTAAGCGGTAAAGTAATAATCAAGAGATTAAATACTAAAAATAATAAACCTAGGATTGCTCTTTTCCAACTGCCATAGGAATCCAAAATAAACACCAAAGCAGCCATTAAAATAATGCCCAATAAATTAGTTAAAAAAAGGATAAAAGACCCTGTAGATAGCTCAAAATCGGCTATAGCTAAGCCAATTCCTACAACACATAAAGGAGGAACCAAAGCAACCGCGATCGCTACTCCAGGAATAGCATCAGAAACTCGAGGCCTCACCTTAGCAAAAGCTCCCGCCGTTCCGGCTGCGATCGCTACCCCCAAATCAAGTAAAGTAGGTTCTGTACGGGATAGTATCTCAGCTCCTGGAATTCTAAAACCAATAATTTCAGTGGTTATAAAAGCAATGAAAATGGTTAAAATAATGCCAAAAATTAATCGACCTAAAGAATAAAAAATTAAACGATGATTGAGGATTACTAAAGAATAAGCAAAACCAATAATAGGGATCATCAAAGGGGCAATAATCATCGCGCCAATAATAGTGGCACTACTATCAGAAAGTAACCCAAAAGTTGCAATAGCTGTGGCTAGGGTCAGTAAAATTGAAAAATTATGGGCTACTAGCTCTTGAATTAGGGTTGCAGACAACTTATATTCTGATATTTTTTGTTCTTCAGAGTCGGTTTGCAGCCGCTGAAATAACTGCCATTCTTTTTTGATTAAAGACCAAAATTTTGATAGAATCATAGAATAAGTTGATTGGCTTTTATTCAATTATGACGAAATAATCAATAAAAATTCCATTAAAATTTTAGCTATAATTGTGTTGAAGCAACTCTCTAATAACAGGTTTCAATTTTGCTTTCTTTTTCAGAGAAAGTAGTAATTATATAATTTTATATATAGAGAAATAATTGATGTATTCTTTAATGCGTGGTTTTCTTGTGATTTTCTTGGGTTTTGCTATTTATGTTGGTAGTTTGAGTCAAGCAAGCGCTCAAATTAGAGAAGTTTTGAGTGCTGAAGAATCAGATCCCAAGAAGTTGGGCTGGATGGAAGGTTTCCCACCACCACCGGATCAACTAATAATGCAACCCCAATCGAACTACTTTAGCTTTCCCAAATTACGCTGGACTGTGTGCCATATTCGTGAGCTAGTGCCTACCGAGGGGATAAGTCGAGGAATTGGTTCACCAATCCCATTAGAATACGCCATTGATGATGGTATCGACTCTTTGAGTTTTACACCACTAGGTAGCACGGAAACCATAACCTGGGCGGAGTCACTTTCATCGAATTATACAGACGGCATCCTGATTTTGCATAAAGGAAAAGTTATCTATGAAAAATACTTGGGTTGTCTCGATGAAGTGAGCAAACACGCTGCAATGTCGATGACCAAATCATTAACTGGGCTTTTGGCCGAGATACTTGTAGTAGAAGGTTTACTTGACGAGGAAGCAAAAGTCTCTTCTATAGTTCCTGAACTCGAAAATAGTGCCTTTGGCAGTGCTACTGTACGCCAAGTAATGGATATGACCACAGCACTTGACTACAGCGAGGACTACTCTGACCCGAAAGCTGATATTTGGACATATTCAGCCGCCGCCAATCCATTACCAAAACCACAAGACTATACAGGACCCAACGGCTATTTCGAGTACCTCCAGACAGTCGAGAAAGATGGAACTCACGGCGAGTCTTTTGGCTACAAAACCATTAACACTGATGCACTCGGATGGATTATCTCACGGGTTACAGGTAAGGAAATTACAGAATTATTGTCTGAACGGATCTGGAGCAAGATGGGCGCAGAACAAGATGCCTATATGACTATAGATGCCAAAGGAACTCCCTTTGCTGGAGGTGGTCTCAGTGCAGGACTAAGGGATCTAGGTCGCATTGGTCTACTGATGTTAAATGAAGGTGTTATTAATGGTGAACGACTTTTCCCCCAAAAGGTGGTGGAGAAGATCCGAACTGGTGGAGATAAAAGTGCTTTCGCTAAAGCAGGTTACACAACTCTCAAAGGAGGCAGTTATCGCAGTATGTGGTGGGTTTTGCATAATAGGCACGGTGCCTTTGCCGCACGTGGTGTGCATGGACAGACCATTTATCTTGATCCCTCGGCAGAGATGGTTATTGTACGCTTCGCGTCTTTTCCCGAGGCCAAAAATGCGAAGATAGATCCCACTTCCCTGCCAGCTTACCAAGCTGTAGCGGAGTACCTGATCAATCATTGACATACTCCCCCCCCACCAATTTTGGTGAGTATCCTGCCCTTAAAATGTGGCGGGGCATTCTGGCGACATTCTAGGTAAGCTATTCAATTGAATTTGACCTGCCATGGTAAATCCATTTCTTGCTGCCTCTTGGAACCTCCTAGAGCTTTCCCTACTCATCTTCTCAAGCAAATTCATCATTTCTTTAAATTGTCTCTAAGAAACCGACCGCAATATTGCCTTTATAATTAAGAGTGGTTAACCAAAGCAGAATTTGTATTGAGAGGAGTTACCGAAAAACAGTGTTTGTCTTGAACGGCTACGAATATTTACTCGGATTTTTACTCGCGTGCAGTTTAGTCCCCATCCTCGCCCTCACCGCTTCAAAACTTTTACGCCCCAGTGGTGGCGGTCCAGAACGAGTTACCACCTACGAATCAGGAATGGAACCCATCGGTGGAGCATGGATTCAATTCAATATCCGCTATTATATGTTTGCCTTAGTCTTTGTAGTCTTTGACGTAGAAACCGTCTTTTTGTACCCTTGGGCTGTAGCTTTCAATCGTCTGGGACTGCTGGCCTTCATTGAAGCCCTCATTTTTATTGCTATTCTAGTAATTGCTTTGGTCTATGCTTGGCGCAAAGGTGCCCTCGAATGGTCCTAAATCAGCGATTAACTGTTAATTTTTCCTTGATTATAACCCTATCATGAGTCCTAATCCTACCCCTGATTTAACCACCATCCAACAGCAACAAACCGAAAAAATTCTTAATCCTATTGCTCGCGGCCAGGTTACTCAAGATCTATCAGAAAATATCATCCTGACTACCGTTGATGATCTCCATAATTGGGCGCGTTTATCGAGCCTCTGGCCTCTTCTTTATGGAACGGCCTGCTGTTTTATCGAATTTGCCGCTTTGATTGGTTCTCGCTTTGATTTTGACCGTTTTGGTCTAGTTCCCCGTTCTAGTCCGAGACAGGCAGATTTAATTATTACCGCTGGAACCATTACGATGAAAATGGCCCCGGCTTTGGTTCGTCTCTACGAAGAAATGCCAGAACCTAAATATGTCATCGCTATGGGAGCTTGTACTATTACCGGAGGAATGTTCAGCAGCGACTCTACCACTGCCGTTAGAGGTGTAGATAAACTTATACCTGTAGATGTTTACATTCCAGGATGTCCTCCCCGTCCTGAAGCCATTTTTGATGCGATCGTCAAACTACGCAAGAAAGTCTCTAATGAAACTATTCAGGAACGGGCAACCGTGATGGAACAAACCCATCGCTATCATAGTATCACCCATAATATGAAGGCAGTTGATCCGATGTTGACTGGTAAATATCTACAAACTCCAACCCGTCAAACTCCACCCAAAGAATTAACCGACGCGATCGGTATGCCAGTTCCCCCCGCTTTAGTATCTGAAACACAAAAGGAGGAAATTAACCGTGGCTGAAGAAAATAACCCAGAAACTCCAGAAACTGAGTCTATTATTCAAGCAGGCCCTGTGTCAAGCTGGTTAACAGAAAATGGCTTCGAGCATGAACTGCTAGAACCCGACCACTTGGGAGTAGAATTAATTAAAGTAGATGGGGAATTTTTGATTCCGTTGGCCACAGCCCTTTATGCCTATGGGTTTAATTATCTGCAATGTCAAGGGGCATTTGACCTAGGGCCAGGGAAAGAATTGGTCAGCTTTTATCATTTGGTTAAATTGACTGATAATAGCGATCGCCCTGAAGAAGTCCGTCTCAAGGTGTTTTTACCTAGGGATAACCCACGTGTTCCCTCTGTTTACTGGATTTGGAAGGCTGCAGATTGGCAAGAAAGGGAAAGTTATGATATGTATGGCATTATCTATGAGGGACACCCCGATCTCAAACGGATTTTGATGCCAGAAGATTGGGTAGGTTGGCCATTACGCAAAGATTATGTGTCCCCTGATTTTTACGAGTTGCAAGACGCTTATTGATGGTAGTAAGTATCTACTGCTCATTGCTGACGCATTTAAGGTATTATTAAAATATTAAAATTACCCTTCTGTTTGCTTGGATTTATTTGACATCAGAAGGGTCATTTTTTATTTAATTGACACTTCATTGGATTAATTTTACTCCAATCTACTTAAACTAAACATTACACTTGTAGGAAATTGTTGATCATGTTCAATTTTTCAGGAACACGCCCCACAAATCTTGGTGTAAAAGACGGAAAGTTAGCCCCTTGTCCAGGGACACCAAATTGTGTAAGTAGTCAAAGTTCTAATCCTCAATTCACAATTTCCCCCTTGCCTGCTATGGCTATTTCTGAATTAAGAAAAATCCTTGAACAGATGGAAAGAACTACCATTATCGAAGCAACAGATAATTATCTTTATGCTGAATTTAAAAGTAAATTAATGGGTTATGTTGATGATGTAGAATTCTATCTTGATCCCAATGAAAATGTGATTCATCTTCGTTCTGCTTCTCGTTTAGGAAAATCAGATTTAGGGGTTAATCGTCAACGCATAGAAAGCATTAGGTCACAAGTTAAACAATAAAAATATTGCTTAGGTAATTAGAACTCTTGGGTTTCATAAACCTATCAATTATTATTAACTATTTATGGCTGAACAATTCACCAAGGGTGGGCAACAAGCTTGGTATCATGATGACGGCTATTGGGGTGGCTATTTCCACACCTACGATCATCTTCAAGGAGAAAATCCCTACGATCAACCTCATCAAGTCCATATATTCATCCCGCGAGATTATGAAATTAGTCAAGAAGCTTATCCTGTCATTTATATGAATGATGGCGATACTGCCTTTTTTCCTGGAGGTATTCAGCATAAAACCTGGAATATGGGTAAGCTTTTGACGAGACTTTATATTCTCAATCAAATTCATAAAGTGATTTTAGTAGGTATTTGTCCAATTAACCGCGACTATGAATATACTCATGCTCCCGTTTGGGGTCGTCAATGGGGAGGACTTAAACAATATGCAAGCTATGTTGCCAATTCAGTTAAAGGGTTTGTTGATAATAATTATCGTACTCTTAGTGACCCCGACCATTCCATGGTTTTAGGATCTTCCCACGGAGGATTAGCAGCATTTTACACTGCAACTCGACACCCTGATAAGTTTCGCTTGGTGGCCGCCCTTTCTCCTTCGTTTTGGGTAGGTTTAGATTCAATTGATTCAATTATAGATTCTTCTTTTACGCAATTGTCCCTAGGTTTGTTTGGTTCTTTAAAAGATTCTACATTGCTCAGAGAAGGATCTAATGCGCTACAAGATCCTCACCATAAATTAAAAATTTATTTAGATTGGGGATTAGTTCGTGAAGGTGGGTTTCATAATTCGTTTATTGAAGAAAGAGCGACAGTTAGAGGCCAAGAAATGCGATGTTTATTAGTTAGAGATTTTGGTTATCAAGAAAATAAGGATCTTTTTGTAGTTGAAGATCCTATGGGTCAGCATGATGAAGAATCTTGGTCTGGCCGTATGGAATATATATTACCTATTTTTTTTGGCCGGTAAACTGAGACTTAATCGTGTCGGCTTTCATTCCTACTTGGTTAATTCATGATAAATATCGAGCAGGCTCTCTTTTAATTCTTGCTCAGTTTCCCCTTGAGTCCAGTAGTCAGGATATTCTTCTTGAGGTGAAAATAGAAATAAAAAAAGAGTCTTAGCCATTAGCAAGCTCCTTAAATTGACGAACACAATTCTTACCACTTGTTTTTGCTAGTTTTAGAGCAAAATAAGCTTGCCTTGGATTCTCCCCTAGTCCTACAGATAAAGTGCTGTTAGCTCGTTCGGCAAACTCAACTCTCAAAGCTAAATACATTTCATGCATAATGTTTAGGTCTGAAAAATTAAGACTAATTCTAAAACATAATCGTCTTTTTTCCCAAATTTTAGGTCAAGCTTCCATCTAAAATACTTTACAAAATAGATCAAACCCAATCACCAAAAGACTTTTACTCAAAGCCGACTTTTTTTATCGGGTATGTTTGACGGTGGATTTTGCCTATGTTACTATCATCTAACAGATTCACCGAAGAACAGGATCAGAAGACCCATGACCCAGGCAACTCAAACTTTAACCCCAACAAAGAAGGCCACCTTCACCCATCTTGTTTCTAAAGAAGGTGGTGTTAAATATCCTCTCAAAGCCCTTCATGTTTGCGAAGAAACCTTTTCTCCTCTGGAAGTGGCTTATGACTACGATGCAATTCGCGCCCAAGTTAGCCGTCAAACCATTGAAGCCGGTCCTAACTCCATTTGGCGTTATAAAGCATTTTTGCCTGTAGAAAGCGAAAATCCCATTGATGTGGGTACTGGAATGACTCCTCTGGTCAAATCTCATCGTTTAGCCCGTCGCCTGGGTCTAAAAAATCTCTACATTAAAAACGATGCGGTGAATATGCCAACCCTTAGCTTTAAAGATAGGGTGGTTTCTGTTGCCCTAACTAGAGCTAGAGAATTAGGATTTAGTACAGTTTCTTGCGCGAGTACAGGGAATTTAGCCAATTCCACCGCCGCGATCGCTGCCCACGCTGGTTTAGATTGTTGTGTATTCATTCCGGCTGATTTGGAAGCGGGTAAAGTCCTGGGAACCCTAATCTACAATCCTACCGTGATGGCCGTTAAAGGCAACTATGACCAAGTAAACCGTCTCTGTTGCGAAGTGGGTAATAGCTACGGCTGGGGATTCGTTAATATTAATCTACGTCCTTACTATTCCGAAGGGTCAAAGACTTTAGGATTTGAAGTTGCTGAACAATTAGGTTGGAAACTTCCTGATCATGTGGTCGCACCTTTAGCTTCTGGTTCTCTCTACACTAAGATTTACAAGGGCTTCCAAGAATTTGTTAAAGTTGGGTTAGTCGAAGATAAAGCCGTTCGTTTCAGTGGGGCCCAAGCAGAAGGTTGTTCTCCCATTGCGGCTGCTTTTAAAGAAGGACGGGACTTTGTGACCCCCGTTAAACCTAATACCGTTGCTAAATCCATTGCCATTGGTAATCCTGCTGATGGATATTATGCCCTAGATATTGCCCGCAAAACCAACGGTAATATTGAAAGTGTTACTGATCCAGAAATTATCGAAGGGATCAAACTTTTGGCTGAAACCGAAGGTATCTTTACGGAAACTGCGGGTGGAACTACTGTTGCAGTGTTGAAAAAGTTAGTGGAATCGGGTAAAATCGACCCTGAAGAAACTACAGTGGTTTATATCACTGGAAATGGACTAAAAACCCAGGAAGCAGTACAAGGTCACATTGGCGAACCTCTGACCATTGAACCCAAACTCGATAGTTTTGAGCGTGCTTTGGAACGTTCTCGGACTCTAGAACGTCTAGAATGGCAACAGGTTTTAGTTTAGTCCCCGCTAAAGTAGCTGTCAGGGTCTCCTCATTTTTTGTCCCTGACAGCTATCTTTTGTTAATGAATGTTAGATAATAGTAAGTATTGGTCTATTACTCGACAACTATGGCGATTAAAGTAT
>DLXW01000231.1:1393-1867 GCA_003448685.1 Cyanothece sp. UBA12306 | reverse complement strand
AAACTATGGCGATTAAAGTATTAATTCCCACTCCTCTACAAAAGTTCACCAACAATCAAGCAAGTTGTGAATGTACTGCTAGTAATTTTAATGAATTGCTTGATTCTCTAGAAGAAACTTTTCCTGGAATAAAAAGCCGTTTGTGTGATGAAACAGGTGTTCCTCGACGCTTTCTCAATTTTTATGTCAATAGTGAAGATATTCGCTTTTTGGATAATACCGAAACTGTCCTCAATGATGGGGATGAGGTTAGTATTGTTCCTGCGGTAGCCGGTGGCTGAATCTAGTTAATAGTTAATAGTTAATAGTTGACTGTTAACTATTTGGAATTTGGTTGAAAAAAAATCCTATTTTTTAAGTTCAGAGTTTACTGGACTTAATTTGTGGTAAAATACCGGATTGTTTATAATATGGTAAAAATATTTTATCACTTAGGTAATGAACAGCTTATCCCGTACCCCTCTATTTGATCTG
>DLXW01000231.1:0-1190 GCA_003448685.1 Cyanothece sp. UBA12306 | reverse complement strand
ACCCCTCTATTTGATCTAATTGTCGAACAAAAAGCAAAACTAACGGAATTTTCCGGCTGGGAAATGCCCGTTCAATTTACTAAACTCAAAGACGAACATCAAGCGGTACGAACCGATGTTGGGATGTTTGATATCTCCCACATGGGTAAATTTTATCTCGAAGGACAAGAATTACTCAAAAACTTACAATTTCTGGTTCCCTCAGACTTAGAACGCCTAAAACCTGGACAAGCACAATATACCGTACTCCTCAACCCCCAAGCTGGCATTATTGATGATATCATCGTTTATTACCAAGGAATCACTGAAACAGGTAAGCAAAAGGCGAAAATAATTGTTAATGCAGGAACAATTGAAAAAGATAAAACTTGGTTACTATCCCATTTAGACGAAAAAACCATTACTTTTCAAGATTTATCTGCCGAAAAAGCCCTAATTGCTATCCAAGGACCCCAAAGTGTAGCTAAACTCCAACCCTTCGTCCAAGAAGATCTTAGTCAACTTAAATTTTTCGGACATTGCGAGACAACAGTCCTGGGAAAACCAGCTTTTATTGCCCGTACTGGCTATACTGGAGAGGATGGCTTTGAAGTAATGCTTGATCCCCAAGTTGGACAAGAACTGTGGCGATCGCTATCCAAAGCAGGGGTAACTCCCTGCGGCTTAGGAGCAAGAGATACCTTGCGTTTAGAAGCAGCAATGTGTCTCTACGGAGAAGATATTAATGACACCACAACCCCTTTAGAAGCAGGGTTAGGTTGGTTAGTCCATCTAGAAAGCAAAGGAGACTTTATCGGACGGGATATCCTCGAAAAACAAAAACAAGAAGGGGTAGAACGTCGTTTAGTGGGGTTAGAAATGGAAGGACGTAATATCGCCCGTCATGGTTATCGAGTGCTTTGTGATGGTAAAATCGTCGGAGAAGTTACCAGTGGAACCTTACCCCCAACAATTGGTAAAGCGATCGCTCTAGCTTATGTTCCCCGTAAACTAGGTAAAATAGGCACAAGTCTTGAGATCGAAATTCGTGGTAAAGCTTACCCAGCTACTGTAGTCAAAAAACCTTTTTATCGATCTGCTAATCGTCCTTCTGTGAAATAATAATTAGTTAATTTTTGACTTTTTACTTGACAAAACGCACTTAAAATGCGTTTTGTTTGACTAATTACTTATAACCCACATTCCGCACT
>DLXW01000366.1 GCA_003448685.1 Cyanothece sp. UBA12306 | reverse complement strand
TCCCAAATGGGTTCTATAAAGTCTATAATATCGTCTGTAAGTTGTCCATGAGAAATTTTATTCCTAATTTGAACCAGTTGATCAATTTTAGATAGAATTATTCCATATTGTACTCTCTCAATACTTTCTAACTTAAGATAAGTTTTAAAATTTTCATTTTGAATAATTTTTTTATTAATATTTTCAATACCTAAGTCTGCAAAAAACTGATTAATTGTATCATACCTAAAGTTTGCTGTATGTTGAGTATATGAATCAGTATTAATTTTGTACGATAGATTAGAAGATTGACAATAGTATAGATTATTGATAACATCATTTGGACTAATATTTTGATATTTATCAAGCTTTAAATTATTGAGTAAATCAATCGATTTTTGCAGATAATTTTCTTTAATTTTTTCAGGTAAATTATCATATTTAGAGACTAGGTTAGACAAAATATTTAAATATTCTTTAGCAACATCCTCTATATATTTTTCCAAAGCACCATATAACAGAATGACAATTGCACTATAATCAATTTTCTTTTTTAAAGATTCAATATTATCATAATCTTTAATAATTTTTTGCAACTTTATATTAGATTTAATGAGATTAGTTTCATTTGATAAATCAATAAGATCTTCTCTTTGTTTGATGCTAAGAGCAATATAATTCTTAAGATTCTCAATACTCTTATTGAACCAACTTAGGCTAGTGTTAAGCATACCTTCTTAACTGAATATAAAATATCTAGATATTTACCAAGAGAGAATTTTCTAACTAAATTGCTCTAAAAATTCTATTGTTAACTTAATTCGTTCAGCAACATGATTAATAGTTGTTTTACGTCCCTCAAATAAGTCACTATTTTTCTCATAAAATTGTTTAATTTCTTTTTGAATATCTTGTTTTTTGCTAATAAGCTTTTCAGACTGATCAGTATATTGACTAAAAGCCTGCATTATTGGATCATAAACAAATTTCATGGGTTTATTTGACCAAACCCAATCGTTTTGTCTTCTACTTCCTTTTCTTCCCTTACGCCATAACCAAAAAGCTTTCTCTTCCAATATTTCTGATATTAAATAGATTGTTTCTTCAAATAGATTTTTATATTGATCAAGAACTAATTCTTGAAATTCATTTCCTTGTATTAAAAAATCATCTAAAATATTATTTAAAGGACGGCTTTCAATTTTATTAATATGACGATAAGCAAAAAATCTTAAAACGAATTCCACATCATCCATTTTTTTATATATTTCGCTTGTTTCTTTCTCTTCATATTCATCTTCTTGACATTCCTCATATTGTAGTAAATTACCATTTTCTAAAGAAGATAATACATCATCATCTTTAATAGTAATATTCCAAAGTTTTCTAAAAGTCTCATTCCCTGATAACTCAATACATAACTGGTTGAAGGGACCATCATAAAGAGCATTTCTTGTCTCTTGAGCTTCTAATTTAATACCTCCACTATTAAGACGCTCAAAAACTAATTTTTTAAGTTTCTTTGCTTGCTCTTCAGTTTTTCCCGTTTCTTTTAAAAGGATAATTGATGAAATATATCTTCTATCAATACCTGCTCGAACTTGATCGGGTAGTGAATCATAAGTTTTTCCATTTAATTCTTTCCATTCTTGTAGTCCCTCCAGAGCAAATTTATTTTCATAAAAATCATAAATTGTACTCATTCTTTGCTGACCATCCATTACTTCAAACTCAGCAAAACTAATTTCGTATAAAAAAATAGGTGGGATGGGAACATTCATAATAAAAGATTCAATTAGACGAGATTTCCGAACGTTATTCCACCTTCTGCGTCTTTGGAAATCGGGATTTAATTGATACTTATTGGTATTAATCATACTAACAACTGAACTTAAAGGATAACGTGCTTGTTCAGTTACAATTCTAATATCACCCTCGATATATTTTTGGTTAATCTCATCATCAGTTAAATCTTGTGATTCTTGATTTTTACTATCTTTTTTATGATCAAAGTCAACTATTTCTCCTTCAAACAATTTAATATTTACTTCTTGGCTATTTATTGTAGATGTATTCATAATTAACTTTTTCTTCATAGTAATTGTGCCAATATTATAGCCAACTCCAAGCGAATACACTTAATGATAAATTTGTCAAGCAATATAAAATTAATTTTTGCAACAAATAAATGAGTAACTACTTTAGTCTATTTGTCAATATTTGTAACAAAATATTTCAGGTTTCTTTGCAAATTGTTTCAAATGATAGAGAAGGTGAGTATTTGCTACCCATTTTCTGCTACAACCACAAAGGAGTCTTATGTCATTATTGAGCAACTCCCACCAGGGGTTACACTTTTTTAGACCATCATCAAATTAAGGAGCCTTACCATAGATGTTTACTCACGTCAAGTCAACCATTCGCCATATCGTTCCAGAGGCAATTAATGGTCGTTCCTTACTCAGGGTGGTCTATGTCGTGTTAGAACCACAGTATCAAAGTTCTCTCTCGGCGGCTGTTAATGCCATTAACAAGAATAATCCGAAGTTAGCCATAGAAATTAGTGGTTATCTCATAGAAGAACTCAGAAATCCTGAAAACTATGCAGAATTTAAACAAGATGTCGCGGAAGCGAATCTATTTATCGCATCTTTAATCTTTATTGAAGACTTAGCGGATAAGGTGGTAGAAGCGGTGAAACCCCATCGGGATAATTTAGATGCGGTGGTGGTATTCCCGTCAATGCCCCAAGTAATGCGCTTAAATAAATTAGGTAGCTTTTCGATGGCTCAATTGGGACAGTCCAAGAGTGCGATCGCCCAATTTATGCGCAAACGTAAGGAAAATTCGGGTGCAGGGTTCCAGGATGCGATGTTAAAACTGTTGCGGACTTTACCCCAAGTTTTGAAGTATCTTCCCGTGGAAAAGGCTCAAGATGCTCGTAATTTTATGTTAAGTTTCCAATATTGGTTGGGGGGTTCTTCAGAAAATTTAGAGAATTTCCTCGTCATGTTGGCCCATAAATATTCTTACCCTGATCTCCTCGAAGATAAAACCGTTGAGTATAAAGATCCGGTAGTCTACCCTGATCTGGGAATTTGGCATCCTTTGTCGATGCAAATGTTCGAGAATGTCCCCGACTATCTCAACTGGTTCAACAGTCGGACTGATATTTCCGATAGCTTAAAAGATCCTTTGGCCCCTTGTGTGGGATTAATTTTACAACGAACTCACCTAGTAACCGGAGATGATGCCCATTATGTGGCCATGGTACAAGAATTGGAAGCTATGGGAGCAAGGGTTATTCCTGTGTTTGCTGGAGGGTTAGACTTCTCTAAACCAGTAGAAGCATATTTTTTGGATCACACTGTCAAGGGAATGGAACCTGTACCTATTGTTGATACAGTAGTTTCTCTAACAGGGTTTGCTTTAGTAGGCGGTCCAGCGCGACAAGACCATCCCAAAGCTATAGAATCATTAAAACGCCTCAACCGTCCTTATATGTGCGCTTTACCCCTGGTATTTCAAACCACCCAGGAATGGGAAGCAAGCGATCTGGGGTTACATCCGATCCAAGTGGCCCTACAAATTGCCATCCCTGAATTGGATGGGGCCATCGAACCGATTATACTCTCAGGACGGGACGGTAATACGGGACGAGCGATCGCCCTGCAAGATCGCATTGAAGCGGTGGCACAAAGGGCTTTAAAATGGGCTAATCTGCGCAAGAAACCTAAATTAGATAAAAAAGTTGCCATCACTGTCTTTAGTTTTCCCCCCGATAAAGGAAATGTAGGAACCGCAGCATATTTAGATGTATTCGGGTCTATTTATGAGGTAATGCAAGCATTGCAGGGGAATGGCTATGATGTGTCCGAATTACCCGAGTCCCCTAAAGCATTAATGGAAGCAGTGATCCACGATGCACAAGCGCAATATGCGTCCCCTGAATTGAATATAGCCCATCGTATGTCTGTGGAACAATACGAACGGTTAACTCCCTATTCAGTTCGCTTAGAGGAAAATTGGGGGCCACCTCCAGGAAATTTAAACAGTGACGGCCAAAATTTATTAATCTATGGGAAACATTTTGGTAACGTCTTTATTGGGGTTCAACCCACCTTTGGTTATGAAGGTGATCCCATGCGGTTACTATTTTCGAGATCTGCTAGTCCCCATCACGGTTTTGCAGCTTATTACACCTATTTAAGTCAAGTTTGGCAAGCAGATGCAGTATTGCATTTTGGGACTCACGGATCATTAGAATTTATGCCAGGAAAACAGATGGGAATGTCAGGAGAATGTTATCCTGATACTC
Source organism: Cyanothece sp. UBA12306 (assembly GCA_003448685.1). Classification (GTDB taxonomy): domain Bacteria; phylum Cyanobacteriota; class Cyanobacteriia; order Cyanobacteriales; family Microcystaceae; genus Rippkaea. The sequence continues at coordinate 1,183 of DLXW01000366.1, read as the reverse complement.
TCATTGGCATGATCCCTAATTTATATTACTATGCGGCTAATAATCCGAGTGAAGCAACTATTGCTAAACGTCGCAGTTATGCAGAAACCATCTCCTATTTAACTCCCCCTGCGGAGAATGCGGGGTTATACAAAGGGTTAAAAGAATTAAGTGAATTAATTGGTTCCTATCAAACCCTTAAAGATGGTGGTCGCGGGGTTCCTATTGTTAACACCATTATGGATCAATGTCGCTTAGTAAATTTAGATCAAGATATCGAATTACCTGATACCGATGCTAAAGACATGACCCAAGAACAACGGGATAATCTTGTCGGTTTAGCATACCGAAAATTGATGGAAATTGAATCGCGTTTGTTACCTTGTGGACTTCATGTTATTGGCAAACCTCCCACCGCAGAAGAAGCGATCGCAACTTTAGTCAATATTGCATCTTTAGATCGAGAAGAAGAAGGAATTACCTCTTTACCCCGCATTATTGCTAATAGTTTAGACCGAGATATTGAGGAAGTTTATCAAAATAGCGATCGCGGTATCTTAGAAGATGTGGAATTACTCCAACAAATTACCTTAGCAACCCGTGAAGCAGTTTCTGCTTTAGTCAAAACCCAAATAGATGCAGAGGGACGAGTTTCTTTTGTTTCTAAACTCAACTTCTTGAACCTAGGAAAAAAAGCACCTTGGGTCGAAACTCTACATCAATTAGGCTATCCTAAAGTCGATCAAGAGGCCTTAAAACCTTTATTTGAATACCTGGAATTTTGCTTAGAACAAGTTTGTGCTGATAATGAATTAGGAGGATTATTAAAAGCATTAGAAGGAGAATATGTCCTACCAGGTCCTGGGGGTGATCCCATCCGCAACCCCAACGTTTTACCTACTGGTAAAAACATCCACGCATTAGATCCCCAATCTATTCCTACGTTAGCAGCAGTTAAATCAGCAAAAATAGTTGTAGATCGCCTCATAGCGCGGCAAAAAATTGATAACGGAGGCAATTATCCAGAAACCATTGCTTGTGTTTTATGGGGAACTGATAACATCAAAACCTATGGAGAGTCCCTCGCACAAATCATGTGGATGGTAGGAGTTAAACCTGTACCCGATGCTTTAGGACGAGTTAATAAATTAGAGTTAATTTCCCTCGAAGAGTTAGGACGACCTCGCATTGATGTGGTAGTCAA
>DLXW01000209.1:17407-27878 GCA_003448685.1 Cyanothece sp. UBA12306 | reverse complement strand
TCCTAACCACCTTGGCGACTGCCATACCATAGGAATTTTAAGGTTTACTGATTAAGCGAATTTCAGATCAACTAAAATATTGGTACACCCAATTAAAAACTGCTATTGATGTGAGAAAATGAGGAGAAGGATTTAACAGTGTTAAATCCCTACAAAGACATCCTTGTAGGGACATAATACTATTATGTCCTAATAGTTCTGGTTTCTCACATATGATTACTGATTGCTATAATTTCGATAATATTCGTGAGAAACTGTAAGACCTAAAATTGTTTTATTTTTTTGCATTAAATTACCTAAAAATGTCAGATGAATGCCCCCGCTAAATTCGATTAACAACTCTCCAAAGCCACAGCAGAAATAATACCAAATTCGGTTACCAAAACCCACTTATAGATTTCCCGCTCCGAAGCTCCCTGCTTTTGTCAAACAGGGGTATGGCAACCGCATTTAGCATAAGTGGCTTTAAGTCTAATTCTGTAATACTGTTCATTTCTTAAAACTCCCCAGGTAGGATTCGAACCTACGACCAATCGGTTAACAGCCGACCGCTCTACCGCTGAGCTACTGAGGATTGCTCACACAATTATCTATAGTAGCAATAACAATTTGGCTTTGTCAAGTCTTTAATCAAAAATTAAGTTTCACCAAAAAGGGCGTTGTGAATTTCACCATTAGGGATTTATCTTAGAACTATGCTCTCCTTTAATTATCATTCCCCATGCTTACCCATCATCATTGCCCTGTCTCTCTGGCTTTAGTTTCAACTGATTTACCCATCCTCTCCACTGTTGAAACATCAGCCACTCTCTACCAAAAAGATCAATTACAATTCCATCTGCTGTTAGATCAATTAGACAGTCTTAATTCAGGAACCGAGGAACCCTCAAATTCAAGAGTTGGAACAGCTAAACAATTACTTTGGTTAGAAATTTCGCCTTCGCGCGTGATTATGACGCTTCAGGGCAAAGAGCATTTTTGTTATCGCCATTTCTGGGAGAAAGGAATTTATGGACTGAGCCGTTATTGGTTGAACGATGATAGTGGTCAATTGACCGATTCCTTTCGCTTACGCAATTATACCCGAAGTTTACGCTTAGACGGAGAAAATCTCCCCGAATATTTAAGAGTTGAGTACGAATTATGGTCAGGACGAGTTCAGATGGGTAATTATGTCCTACACCTAGAAATTCATCACTAAAAATTATCTACTAGAATTGTTAGTCATTTCCCTTGAATAGAATTACTCTATGCAAAGAACTCGCTTGAATACCCTATTTGATGCTGCTCAAAATCGCCTTAATCAACTGTTTAATAATCCTTGGCGGCGTATTTCCCTCAGTTTAATTAGTTTATTACTGGGTTTTTTTGTAGGACAAGCAGTTTCTACTACTGTAGGACAAATTGCCTATTGGGATATAACAATGGCAGTATTTATGCTACTGTTTACAGAATTTATTAGTCGTATTTTTTATAGTCGAAAACTCAAGGATAAAACCCCATCACTCTGGCTTGATGTTATCAATATTTTTAGACTTGGCATAGTTTACAGCCTTTATTTAGAGGCATTTAAACTTGCTTCTTAAGCTTACTTGATGGCTAATTTATGATTAATAAAGTCAAAATTTATAAGTAGTTTTTCTAACAAGAATTCATGCCACGCTTCAAAAAAAAATCACTTTTAAAAGCTAGGTTTTAGACCCAATAATTTAGATAAAAAATCATGAATTGTAGCGATATTCTAGAAAGTTGGTGTCAAGGAAGCTTAGAAAATTTAGAGCAATTAGACTTTCTATTAACTGAAGAATTAGCTAATTCTACACCAGTCAATGTTTGGGGAATTACTCGAGAAAATGCCTTAGAAAAAATAAGAGAGCGATCGCAACTTTTTCGTGTTGTTCAAAAAGATGTCAGACAATTATGCCAGGATTTGGGATTGAAACAATCGCATCAGATTTTGTTAATGTTATGGAAATTATGGCTTCCTTTATCCTGGCAATTATTTCAAGAAAAACAAAACTTAAAAAAGCCCTTAATTCAAGGGATTTTGGGGGGACAAGGCACAGGAAAAACCACTTTAGCGAAAATCAGTCGCTTAATTTTAGGGCATTTAGGTTGCGTTACTATTAACCTTTCCCTGGATGATTTTTATAAAACTTATGTTGAAAGACAACAACTTCAAGCAATTGATCCCCGTTTAATTTGGCGTGGTCCCCCAGGAACCCATGATATTCAATTAGCTATTGAAGTCTTAGATAAATTCTGTCAAAAAGCAGAAACTGAAACAGTTTTAGTTCCCAGGTTTGATAAATCTTTATGGAATGGTGCAGGTGATAGAACGGGATTTGAAGCAATTGAAAAAGCTGATATTATTTTATTTGAAGGTTGGTTTGTGGGAGTAATTCCAGTAGAAGAAAAATTATTTAATGATCCCCCAGAACCAATTATAACAGAAGCTGATCGACAATTTGCTAAAGATATGAACCAGGAATTAAAAACTTACTTACCCCTTTGGCAAAAACTAGATAGATTACTCGTGATGCTGCCAATAAATTATCAATATAGTAAACAATGGCGTAGGGAAGCAGAACAAAAAATGATTGCATCAGGAAAAACCGGAATGGGTGAGCAAGAAATTGATCAATTTGTTGAATATTTTTGGCGATCGCTACATCCAGAATTATTTATTAATCCCCTAATTAAAAACTCCCAATTAGTCGATTTAGTTATTAAAATTAAAGCTGATCATAGTTTAGAAACAATACAAACAATAACAAAATAAGACAAAAACAGTTAAGATAGAACTAATCAGCGAGCAACTCCACAGCGCACCATGACTTCTTCCCTATCTGATGCCCCTAATTTTCTGATTCGTCCCGTGCAGTATCGGGATTTAGACACCCTAGAAACGATCATAGTTGAGTTTGCCCAAGAACATCCAGAGTCAAATTCGACGATATTTGTTCAACAATTGCAACAAGCACGGCGTTGGTTTGGATTGCTCAAGTTTTTAAGTTGGTTTCCCAACCTATTTCAACATCATTTTTGTGTTTACGTAGCCGAAGTAAAAACCGCATATACTCAAGAAACAAGACTAAGAGGATTTGTTCAAATTTCCCCTTTTAATAGCAGTCGTAGCACTTGGCGCGTTGAAAGGGTAATGGCAGCTAACGGGGGAAATCAACCAGAATTATTTAATGATCCTAAAGGGGTAGGTTCTCAATTGTTAAGACAATGTTTTGAGGCAATTTGGGAAGCGCGAACCTGGGTTTTAGAAGTTAATATTTATCAAAAAAATAATCTTGCTCTCTACCGTCAAAATGGGTTTCAACCTCTAGCTCAGTTAACTTATTGGTCTTTAACACCGGATTTATTGCAACAACTCGCTGAAAGGGACTCAGATATTCCTAATTTGTTGCCCGTGAGTAATGGAGACGCTCAGTTACTTTATCAACTAGATTGTGTTTCTATGCCTCCCCTGTTGCGTCAAGTTTTTGATCGTCATCCTGAAGATTTCAGAACACCTTTTCTCGGTGGTTTATTGGACAAATTTCGGCAGTGGCGCGATCGCACAGAAATCGCTCAGGGTTATGTTTTTGAACCTCAACGGAAAGCGGCTATCGGTTATTTTAAACTAATTTTATCTCAAGACGGTTTACAACCCCATCAAGCTCAATTGACGGTTCATCCTGCTTATACTTGGCTCTATCCTAAATTATTGATTAAGATGGCGCACATTGTTCAAAGTTTCCCGACTCAACATTTGGAATTAGTATCTGCTGACTATCAGCATGAACGAGAGGAATATTTGGAAAAATTAGGCTCACAAAGGGTTAAGCATAATTTATTGATGTCTCGTTCTGTTTGGCATAAACTCAAGGAAACCAAACCTGAAGGTTTACATCTACCAGAGATGCTCAAAGGATTACAAGCAGTTCCTCGTACTCCAATTCCTAGCCGGATGTCATGGCTTCAGTCACACTCAAATCATAGGCCAAAAACAACCAAGAAAACTAATAATAATCATCCATCTAATTCGGGGGACTCTTCGGAGAAAACAGATCATAAAACCCAAAAATAGTTAAACAGATGAAACGATTTTCAGCCCTAGGATTGGATGTTGGGAAAAAGCGCATTGGTGTGGCTGGATGCGATGGTACTGGTTTAATTGCAACGGGGTTAACTACCATTGAACGCACCTCATTTAAGGCAGATGTGGAGCAATTAGAGCAACTGGTTATGGAAAGAGAGGCACAAATTTTAGTGGTGGGACTTCCCTATAATATGGATGGCTCATTAGGGTTTCAAGCTAAACAAGTGCAAAAGTTTACTCGACGCATTGCTCAAGCTTTGCAGTTACCTGTGGAATATGTGGATGAAAGGTTAACTTCTGTTGAAGCGACAGCACAATTAAAGTCTCAGAAACGCTTTTCTACTTGGGATAAAGGGGCGATTGATCGCCAAGCTGCCACTATTATTCTACAACAATGGTTAGATTGTCGTTGTGTATAGCAGTTTTTTCCGACTACTTAAAGATTGCTTAATCCGTCTCCAATGGTCCCATCCCAATCTTGATCAATCTCACTATCTGCTTGTTTATAAGCCTTTTCTAGTTCTTTTTCCTGTAATAAGTTCAAGGCAACTGAAATGACTTCAGAGCGAGATTTGTACCCTTTAGCTGTCTTGTAATGTTCGATAAACCTTGTCAGGGTAGGAGACAAGGAAATAGATAGTTAAGGTTTTAAATGCTTGTCTTCTGACTAAATCACTTGTGAAGTGTGATCAAAATCCTATGCTTAATCAAATAAATAAAATAATCTAGTCGATGAAACAACTTAAATTTTTAACAAAATAAAGGTATGCCAACTAAAACTTTTGGTAACGGAAACGATAGATTCAAGCCTCGTGGATTCAAAAAATTTAAAAAATGGACTCTGAAAGGAAATGGAGGTAATGATTTTTTAGAAGGAGGATTAAGAGACGATAAAATTTATGGAGGTAGTGGCAATGATCTTCTTAAGGGTAACTTAGGAAATGATAAATTATATGGTGGATCAGGAAATGATAAATTATATGGTGGATGGGGGAGAGATATTCTTTATGGAGGTACAGGTCATGATATTCTTGAAGGTAACTTAGGAAATGATAAATTATATGGTGAATCAGGAAATGATAAATTATATGGTGGATGGGGGAGAGATATTCTTTATGGAGGTAGTGGCAATGATCTTCTTGAAGGTAACTTAGGAAATGATGAATTATATGGTGGATCAGGAAATGACACGCTAGTCGGTGGGTGGGGAAATGATGAATTACATGGTGGATGGGGTAGTGACAAATTTGTCATTAGTCCTCGCTTTTTTAATGAAAATATTTTTGATGGACTTCAAAAAGTTTCAGATAACATAGAGGAAGATGGACTTAGAAATGCAGTTCAAGCGGTTATCAATTTTGCCCGTGGACAAGAAAGGCATAAAACCATTGCTGACTTTTCCGTTAATTATGACAAAATTGATCTGAGTGATTATGGTTTTAGCTTTGGAAATTCTAACAAACAACCAATTATTTCTAGTAATGGAAATTCGACGGATATTGTATTATCAGATAAAGATGTTCTTACATTATCAGGAGTGAGTAATATAAGCTTTGACTCTAACAACTTTATCCTTTAACAAAATGTCGGGCAGAATCCCCCATTCTTCTTAAGTTGTGGGACGGCTTTTAAAGTGCGCAAGTGGTTCCACACTTTAAAAGCCCCTTATGAAGAAGAAGCTAGAAACAGTTTAATTATTTTAATCCCAATTTGAGTCATAGGTTAATCCCTGAAAAATAATTAACAGCTTAGATCTCCTTCTTCAAATGTTATCTGGATCAATTCCCATCTCCCGTAATTTTTGTGCTAAACGGTTTGCTTTTTCTTCTGCTGTCTCAGCCCGTTGACGTTCTTCATCAACCTGTTTAGCAATTTCTAAGTAACTCAAGAATTTCTGTCCATCGGGACGAAAAATTTGTAATTCATCTATTGACAAATTAAACCTAATCTGAAGTTGAGGACTAACCCAATTAGTCATTGATTCGATTAAGTCAAGAAATCCTTCTCGACGTAGCCACCCAGTCAACTCATTCTGATCAGGATCATAGACATAATATTCATTTACCCCAAAGCGATCATAAAATAACAATTTTCTATTCATTTCGGGTTTAGTATTTCCAGGGGAAAGGATTTCAAAAACAACCTGGGGTGATATATTTTCTTCTTCCCACTGTTTATAGGAACCGCGATCGCCTTTAGGACGACCAAATACCACCATTACATCAGGTGCTGCGCGCCTTTTATTATTACCTTCCACGGGATACCACAACAAATCACCAGCGACAAATACATTGGGATTATCGGCAAACAACCAATCTAGGTTTTGCTGAATAACCACGATCCAGCGAAACTGTTTAGTATTGTCTGCCATTGGTTTGCGATCACTATCTGGATAGATGACCGCTGGTTGGGAGGTTTGCTGTAGCTTTACCATCGCTGTCAACTTTTTCAGTGCGGTCTTTCTATATTAGCATGGTTAGTAGTTAATCAGTTATTAGTTATTAAAAAAAAGATTAGCATTAAAATGGAGTTTGCAAGTGTAATTTAATTGTCTTTTGTAATTGGGGATGTTCAAACTTTAATTCTTTAGCGTGTAGGTGTAAACGATTAGCATTACTGGAACATCCATAAAGACGATCGCCTAAAATAACTACTCCTAATCCTTGTTGATCAACTGCATGAATGCGAATTTGATGGGTACGTCCGGTTAGGGGTATAAACTGAACACGAGTATAGTCTCCTTCTTGAGCAATTATTTGGAAATAAGTAGTACTAGGTTTTCCTTTTTTCCAATCAACTTTTTGATAGGGACGATTATTGGGATCTCCTCCTAAGGGCAATTCAATAACTCCTTGTTTAACAACTAAAGAACCTGCTAGGATTGCTTCATAAATTTTCTCAATTTTTCGTTGCTCAAATTGTTGACTAAGTTGGCTCTGGGTTTGGCGATCGCGTGCTAATAAAAGGATACCTGATGTTTCTTGATCTAATCGATGCACGGTCATTAATTCTTCTGCTTCAGGTAATAAATTTTGTAACCGAGTTAAAACACTATCAAAAGTCTGATAATAACGACCAGGTACTGACAGTAATCCGGCAGGTTTATTGACGGCAATTATCCATTGATCTTGATAAATTAGATCCAGTTCTAAGTGATTTTCTTTTAAGCCAAAATTTAATGATAAACCAGAAAGTAAAAAACCCATAATTGGTTGGCAACGTTCGGGACAAGCAGGATAAAATTGACCTGATCTTTTATCCCCATCTTTAGATGCTTTACCCCACCAAAATTCTGCCATTGCTAAAGGTTTTAAGTTATTTTTCGCGGCATAATTCAATAATTTTGGGGCGCAACATTCTCCAGTTCCTGTGGGTAAACCTGCTGATATTAAGTCTTGTAATGAGGTTGACTGTCCTGCAAAGTTGGTTAGGGAATAAACCTGGTGCATTTGTTTTTGAAGCTGACGAGATAATTCTTTTCTTTGTAGTTTAAGCTTAAATATTTGATCATCTTTTTGCTCAATAAATTCTTTTAAAGGCTTTAATATCTGCTCTTTTTGTTTTTTAAGATTGCGTTTTGTTATGCCATCTTTTTGACTTTCTAAATCGAGTTTGTTGAAAGCTATTTTTAATTGTTTTTTTTCTAATTTATTTGATAAATATTCTCGTTGTTTTTGCCTTTTTTGTTTTTTTTGTTGGTGGATAATGGCTAAATTTTGTAAGCGAGTTTCCCATTCTTGACATAAGTTTTGATACTGTTGTCTTTGGGGAAGTTGTTTAAGGGTTATGATTTGTTGTTTAATGGCTTCTAATTTTTCTAAAGTTTCCAGTTCTTCTAAAGCTATTTTTTCCTTACCTAAAAGACAAGGAACCCATCCCTCAACGTTATTTTTTCCCAAAAGTAAACCAGAAAATGCTTTAATTACTCTTAATTCTCCGGTCGAAGTTTCTACTAACAAAACTCCATACATTTTTCCTTCATAACTATAGCGATCATCCCTAGATAATTGAGCCATTAAACCAAGGGCGATCGCTTCTATCGTTTTAGTACGGGGAAGTCTTAAAAGTTGACCAGTTTGGGGACAGTAACCTTGATACCAATAATCAACCGATAAATCATTTAAGATATCATTATCTTGGATAAATTCTGATATTTTAGCTAAAGATACTCGATTCATAATCTAAACAATTAAGCAGAGGTTCCCAGAATACCTTGACCTATATGTTGGGGAGGATTAGCTAAAGTATAAATTGCTGTTTCTTGGGCTATAGCGTGTCGAAGATGAGCGGGTAATTGCAACATTCCCAATAAACTAATACCGTCTAGCATTCGTAAACCACCTGTTGTTTTTAAAGCTAATAGTTGATCAATCTGTTCAGGTTCAGGTCGAGTAATAAAAGGTTTATTTGAGGTGAGAGCAAAGCCCCAAGGTTCACCAAAACTAGAGATAAAATTTGAATAAGGTAGAGTATGGGGAAAAACTGTACTCAGGGTGTTAATTAATCCAACATAAATTCCCATAGAAACTGGAGAAACCGAACCCGCTTGCATCACAAAAGCTCCTTCATTACTAAGAATATTCAAAATAGTTTGGAAATATTCTTGAGTAAAAAGATGATAAGAAGGACTATCTACAAGGGGATCACTAATGTCAGAAATAATGACATCCCATTTTAAAGAAGTGGTTTCCACAAAATTTAAGGCATCATCAATGATAACCTCGACGCGGGGATCATCAAAAGCTCCTTGGTGCATTTCTGGTAAATACTGACGACACGCTTCCACCACTTCTCCATCAATATCTACCATCACTAGCTGTTCTACTGTTTTCCAGCGCAGCACTTCCCGTAAGGTTGCTCCTTCTGCTCCCCCAAGAATCAGAACTTTGCGAGGGGAACCATGATGAATCATGGCCGGTTGTACTAATGATTCATGGTAAATAAATTCGTCCTTGGTGCTTGATTGTATGTTGTCGTCAAGAATTAGGCACTTACCATAGCATTGTGTCTCAATAATTCGCATTTTTTGGTAGGCTGTTGTTTGAGACATAATAATTTTATTGAACTTATGCCCCAACAAGCTAGAGGGAGTTAACCATTCCCAAGCCCAATTTTTTTCTTCGATTGTAATACTTTTGCTCATACTATTTTGTCAAGTGAGATAAATGATTAGTTGGTTGAACTTCAGGAAAACCCCTTTCTATTTCTTGAACTTTCATCTGTTCAGCTTGCAAGGAAGTTTTGAGAATTTGGAGAGCTTTTTCGGGTTTACCTTGGCCACAAAAAAATAAATCTACAGCAAAATAACCATGTTCTGGCCAAGTATGAATAGCGATATGAGATTCTGCTAAAGTTGCCGTTGCGGTGACTCCCTGGGGGCAAAATTGGTGAATACACAAATCGATTAATGTGACTTCTCCGGCAGTGATTCCCGCTAAAAGAGCTTTACGAATGTGATCGGGATCGTTGAGTAATTTTGCTGGAGCTTGCCAAGCATCTACAATTAGATGAATTCCCAGTTTTGCCATGTTTTATATTTTTACAATTAAGGTTTCTTTTTAAATAATAACAGAAAAATTTGGAAAATTTGCATTAAATAACAAAACTTCAGATATTTTCTGTAGATAACTGCCTCTGTAATCTTATTCAATTATCTCAGCTTTACCTAGGGTTGAAAAACGGATTTCTATGGGTCATCTTTTCCTATCTGCTAATGGTATGTGATCGCTGTTTTAAAGGTAAAATTTATCATCATTTTTCGCGTTTGACTCGGTTCTATATTTTCTTTATTTCCCCTATATTCAATGGGTTTTGTTATGGAATAAATATTCCTAGCAAGAGGAACAATATAAACTGTATCTCCTGAATTTAAACTATCTTCAATAATTTGACGTAATCTAATCCGTCCCTCCGTATTTAACCCAACACTATCTGTTAAGTCAATAGCAAATACTAAATCTCTTCCCCCATCTAATCGTGCTATTATATTGAGGGCTATTTTTTGCCAAGATTTAAGGGGTTGACCTGGAGCAATAGTTGGGCAATTTATTAATTATACAGATTGATACTCAAGAAAACTAAAATTTTTGTCTACATTATACTGATAGTTATCTAATTATTGCTACGTTGTAAATTTTTGCTTAAAACCTATGAATTTTAACTACGGACGGGAAATTTGCGGTAACTTAACCCTAGCTTCCTCTAGGGAATGGTTAATTAGCAATGGCATCGGAGGTTATGGTTGTGGGACGATCTCCGGTATGCTAACCCGTTGTTATCATGGGTTACTCATTGCTGCTTTAAAACCGCCTCTCAAACGGACTCTACTCCTGACTAAACTAGATGAAACTATTCAATATTATGATCAAGTATATGAAG
>DLXW01000209.1:0-17204 GCA_003448685.1 Cyanothece sp. UBA12306 | reverse complement strand
TGAATTAACCACTAATCGATGGATGGACGGAAGTTTTTTCCCTTTTGGTTATCTTTGCTTAGAAAACTTTCGTTTAGAAGGAACTATTCCCGTCTGGACTTTTGCCTGTGGGGATAGCTTAATAGAAAAACGCGTTTGGATGGAACAGGGAGCTAATACCACTTATATTCGTTATACTTTGAAAAGGGCTAGTGCATCGATGCAGCTTGCTATCAAAGCCTTTTTTAACTATAGAGATCATAATGGTACTACCCAGTCAGGGCAATGGCAAATATCCATCGATAAAGTGGATCACGGAGTATCTATCCAAGCATTTCCCGAAGCAGTTCCTTTTTATCTGTTAAGCGACTCAGGCAAAATTTTGCCTACTTCCCATTGGTATTTGGCCTTCGATCTAGCAATGGAACGCTATCGTGGATTATGGGATCGAGATGATCACTATCATGGTGCTACCATTAATACTATCCTCGAACCTGGAACATCCATAACCCTTATTGCAAGTACAGACCCCGATCCTAACCTAGATGGAAAAATCGCTCTAGAAAGGCAATATAATTACCAACAGGGATTACTTAAGGGTTATTGTCCATCCCATCCCCAATGGATTAAACAATTAGTCCTTGCTGCGGATCAATTTATTGTTGATCGCCCTTTACCCGATAACCCAGATGGCAAAACTATTATTGCTGGTTATCCTTGGTTTGCTGACTGGGGAAGGGATACCATGATCGCCTTACCTGGGTTAACCTTAAGTACAGGTCGTCCCGAAATTGCCCGTCAGATCCTTAGTACCTTTGCTAAATATCTCGATCAAGGAATGTTACCCAATGTTTTTCCCGATCAAGGAGAAACTCCTCAATATAACACAGTAGACGCTATTCTCTGGTATTTTGAAGCTATCCGCGTCTATTATACTGCAACAGAAGATAATCAACTTATTGAGCAACTTTTCCCCTTACTACAGGAAGTCATTGACTGGCATCGTCGCGGAACTCGGTACAATATCCACTTAGATGATGATGGTTTAATTTATGCTGGTCAAGAAGGTAGTCAACTGACTTGGATGGATGCAAAGGTAGGAAACTGGGTAGTGACTCCTCGCATTGGTAAACCCGTAGAAATTAATGCCCTTTGGTATAATTCTTTGGTGATCATGGCTAATTTTGCCCAAATTCTTGGACAACCTGCTAGGGAATACAAAAAGATGGCCAAGAATACCCATCAAGGTTTTCAAAGGTTTTGGCAGTCTTCTTTGAACTATTGTTATGATGTATTAGATAGTCCTGAAGGCAATGATTCTGCTTTACGACCTAATCAAATTTTTGCTGTATCTTTACCAAAATTCAAGAAAGCTATTCCTCTTTTAAATAGTCAACAACAAAAGGCCATAGTTGATCTAGTTGCCAGGGAATTAGTAACTTCCCATGGACTGCGATCGCTATCTCCCCATCATCCCCAGTATCAAGGACGTTATGGAGGGGATCAAGTGGCTAGGGATGGCAGTTATCATCAAGGAACAGTATGGGGATGGTTAATCGGACATTTTGTTGATTCCCATTGGCGAGTTTATGGCAATTCTATCGAAGCATTAAGTTTTCTCGAACCTTTTGCTAACCACCTTAATGATGCTTGTATTGGGAATATTAGTGAAATTTTTGATGGAGATTCTCCCTTTACTCCTAGAGGTTGTTTTGCTCAAGCTTGGAGTGTATCAGAAGTGCTGCGGGTTTGGCAAGAAATTACTAAACTAGGGAAAAATTTCTAAAATCAAAAAATATCCGCAGGATCAACATCTTGTAGTTTACGAACTGCTATTATTCCAGCTAAAAAACACATAAAAATAGTTAGCAGAAAAACGAACCAAGTCCGACGATGAGTCATCACAATCGGTAAGAGAGTGGTATCGTGGGCAATATGATAAAGTCCTGAAGCAATAAGAAACCCAGGAATATAGCCTAAGCTGGCTAAAATTAGAGATTCTTCAAAGACAATCTTGATAAAATAGCGATGTGGATATCCCATGGTTGTTAAGGTTGCATACTCTTTTAAATGTTCGGAAACATCGGTATAAAGAATTTGATACACTACCACAATACCAACCACTAATCCCATACCAACACCTAAACTAAAAATAAAGCCAATTGCGGTACTTGTCATCCAATATTTTTTTTCAAATTCAATCCACTCTTGTTTAGTAAAAATTTTAACATCTTTGGGTAAATATTCTTGTAATTCTTGTTTAGTTTCTAGAGAATTACTACCTGATTTTAATTTAATAACTCCTACCTCAATTAAACCTTTTTTTCGTTGGGAAAAAATACGCAAAAAATTGAGATGACTGGTAATTAAATTGCCATCAATGCCAAAGGTTGTGCCTAATTTAAACAAACCCACAACTTTTACTTTACGGGTAGCATTACTCATATTATCAATTTCGGTTGTCACAGTATTTTCTTGTTGAAAAATTTGAGTGACTGGTCCAAATTCAGGACGAGAAGCTTGATCAAATAATACTACATCAGGTTCTTCTAATTTAGTCAGATTAGATTGCACTCCTGGTAAACTAAAAACTGGGTATTCTGTATCAAAACCAATAATATGAATATTACGCCATTGTAAAGGATTTTTAGGATTTTTCCACTGAGCAAATCCTAAATAAATTGGATTAATAAATTCTACATTATCAACTGCTAAAGCTTGATATAAACGTCTCTCAGAAAAACTTTTCATGGCAATTAAAGCTGTAGAACGAGGACTAAGTAAAAAAATATCTCCCCTTAAACTCTTATGAAATAAGACTGCACTATCAAATAAAGCCGCTTGAAAACCCAACTGCATAAACATCAAAATTACGGCAAAACTAATCCCAGCAATGGCTGTAATTAAGCGCATTCTCTGATATTTAAGCTGTAACCAAGATAGATAATTTTTAATCAAATTTTTATGATTTTGTAGTTGATAAAGAATTAAGATTAATCAGGATTTTAACTTGTAAATTGGTTAATCCTCTAACTTTTTGACTAGAAAGAGAATCAAGGCGAATTTTTACTTCCACTACTCTAGCATCAACATCAGCAGCAGGATCGGTTCCTAAACTATCTTTCTTACCAATTTGTAGCCCAATTTCATCTACTTTTCCTGATAGTTTTCCACTAAATCCTTCACTGGTAATAGTAGCAGTTTGACCTAAATTAATCTGGTGAATGTCGGTTTCGTAAACTTCAGCGATCGCATACATCTGTTGAGTTTTCCCTAAGGCCACAATACCCTGTTGATCGACCATTTCCCCAGCAAAGCTATGGATTTTGAGAATTTGACCGTCTTGAGGGGCATAAACATAAGCCAAGTCTAAATCAGCTTGGGCCCTTTGTACCGCAGTTTTGGCTTTGTTTAATTCTGCTTGGGCGATCGCTACATCTACGGGACGAACTTCTGAAATCTGTTGTAAAGTTGCTTGGGATTCTGCTAATTGTTGATTTAAAGTGGCAATAGTGCGATCTCGGTTGGTTTGGGCTTCAATCAGTTGTTCTTGATAAGTTTGGGCTTTGATACAGATATTATCTTTTTCTGAGGCAGAAATAGCCCCATTTTGATAAAGGATTTGATAACGGTTACAGTCGGTTTTAGCGTTTTTTAGTTCTGCTTGAATGCGGTTAATAGTAGCTTGTTGGGTGGCTTTTTGTCCTTGTAATTCTGCTTCAATACGGGCTATAGTGGCTTTTTGCGCCGTAATCTCGCCTATTTTTGCTCCAGCTTTCACCTTATCCAAATTAGCTTGGGCAATGTTTACTTGACTTCTGGCCTGGTTCAGGGAACCTTGAAGAGAATTACGGTTATGGAGGATGGCGATCACTTGTCCTTTTTTGACTTGTTCTCCTGATTTGACTAATAGCTTTTCTATTCTGGCCCCTTGAAGTAAGGTGGGGACCGAAACATTAATCACTTCTCCTTGGGGTTCTAATCTTCCTAAAGCTGCTACTGTTGTTTGAAAGGTTTTCTTCCTGGGTAATCTATTAACCGTTGTGGAAGTTTTGGCAGGTGAAGGTTTGATTTGATTAGTAATGGCTAAAGTTGTAGCTGAGGAAGCAATTACCGCCATAATAACCATTATAATCGAGTTTAACCGCTTATTTCGCAGTTTTAGGTCGTTCATCGCTTATATATCAATAAAGGTAAAGCTTTTAACTTAATTTACAAAACTTAAGACAGTATTTTTTAGGTAACCTTGTAGGTTTTTGATTCTAAAAGATATCCTAATTTTTTTCTGTCCTATTTTTAACTAACTTATTTAAGAAATATTAAATCAGAAAAAATTAATATTTTTTTTAGAGGATTATCGCTTGTTTTATGATATTTATAAAGTGCTTTGTACTTAATTTGATTTTGAGGAATCTTTCTCGGTTAAATCAGGTAAACAAAGCAGTTAGAGTCTAGTTTTGGAGGAAATTAAAGGTAACTGTCTCTAAAATTAGACTAAATTAATGATACTCATTTTCTGTAAAATAACTTAAAATTAGGTAATAAAAGTTTAATTATTCGGCAAGATAAGCTAAAATTGAGCAGGAATACTTAAGAAAGTTGAGAATTAACCCTGTTGACTTTAAGTAATATTAAAAAACATTAATATAGATTACGAAAACTGACATTTTTCCCGAAAGATAACACTAAAATCACATTGGTTACTTTAGAGTTATTAGTGTCTAAAAAATATTGGTTTTCCAATAACCATATCGAGTGAGGCATTATTGATGACACAAGAAATATTAAATCGAAACAGAAGAACAATATTCCCCCTGTTGGGGGCTGTAACCATCGGTGCAATCGCTGTTGTTGGTAGTGCAACCACTGCAAAAGCCGCTTTTACCCCTGTCTCAAGGAATAAAAGCGAGCTAATGTTGGAGCAATCGCCAGGAGTTTTGGGTAAAATACGACAAACTCTTTTTAGTATCTCCTCTGAACAAGCTACCTTTGCTAAACGGGGATTTTATCCCACAAATCACCAAACACAACAGCATTTAGAAAGAATTGGGAAAACTTTTTTAGAAGGATATCAAATTGCGATCGCCCTTAGTAACCCCGATCGTGTCATCCCTCAACTCAATAGGATTGAATCTGAGTATCGGGGGTTTGCTTTTGAAGGGGCAGCTATGGGGTTAGCTTTATTAGATTGTCTCACCTTTAGTAATTGCGCAAGAATTAAACAATTTTTAGCTACAGAAGGTCAAAATCACATTTATATGACCTATGTGGGCATGGGATGGCTATTAGGGCGACTTCCTCGTTTATTTTTACAGTCACAATTCAACCTATTTGAGAAGGCAAAAGATGATGCTTCCCACACTCCCGACTCCCCCACCTTCCGAGATCCCCTATTAGGTTGGTTAACCATAGATGGTTACGGGTTTCATCAAGGATATTTTAATTGGCGCACATATGTACAAGGGATTTTGCCGCCACAAAATCTGTCAGGGTATAGCTGTCGTGTCTTTGATCAAGGGTTAGGGAGAAGTCTGTGGTTTGTTAAAGGGGCTAATCTTGATGCTATTCAAGTAGCGATCGCCCAATTTCAACCCGACAGACGGGCCGATCTGTGGAGTGGCATTGGTTTAGCTTGTGCCTATGCTGGAGGGGTAGAAAAAGCTGCTATAGAAGGTTTAAGAAACTTAGCACAATCCTATTACCCAGAATTAGCCCAAGGGGTTACTTTTGCTGCTAAAACCAGACTAAGAGCCGGAAATTTGACAGAAAATACAGAAATAGCGGCTCAGATTTTGTGTGGAATGTCTGCCCAAAAAGCAGCAGCTATTACCGATAGCTGTTTAGAAGACTTGTCCTATGGCCAAACTGTTCCAGCTTATGAACAATGGCGACTACGGATTCAACAACATTTTATCTAAGTAGAAATTAACATAATGAGCAACTTAAAACGTGCCATACGACGCTATGGAAAGCAAGCACTAGCTTTAACCGTTATTATTATCTTATTTGCCTTTTCTCGACTTCCTGTGCTTTCTGCCAGCGAACGAAGTACCATAGCTTCTCGATTTGAATTTACCCGCTTTCCTTTACCAGAAGTAGCAGGGGAACCCTATCATCATCTTCGTCGAGTTAATCCTAGTTTAGAGCATATTTCTGGTTGGATTTCGGCAGTAGGGGCAGCAGTTGCTCTGAATGATCTTGATGGAGATGGGTTAGATAATGATGTTTGTTATGTGGAACCGCGCAATGATCGAGTAATTGTAGCACCCGTTCCAGGAACAGGCGATCGCTATACACCTTTTACCTTATCTCCTGTTGATTTGCCCTATGATGCACTAACCATGGCACCTATGGGGTGTTTGCCAGGGGATATGAACGAAGATGGGGCGATGGATCTTTTGGTCTACTATTGGGGACGAACTCCCCTAGCTTTTGTCCAGACAGAAGGTAGGGAAAATTCCACTTTATTAGGTCTTAATGCTAATAACTATCACTCCCAAGAAATTGTCGAAACGGGTGAAAAATGGTATACCAATGGGGCTACATTTTCTGATTTAGATGGAGATGGTCATCATGATTTAGTTATTGGTAATTATTTTCCCGATAACTCCGAAATCATTGATCCCAATAGCCTAAAAATTGAACAAATGCAAGATTCTATGACCCGTGCTTATAATGGGGGCAATAATCGCATTTTATTGTGGCAAAAAAATCATCAAAAGGTAGCTTATCAAGATGTTAAAGGTATCTTTGATGACCAGACGCTTCGGGGCTGGACTTTAGCAGTAGGAACCGCAGATCTTGATGGAGATTTATTACCAGAAATCTATTTTGCTAATGATTTTGGACCAGATCGTTTGTTACATAATCGCTCTGTACCTGGTAATTTAGCATTTGCCAAACTCGAAGGAGAAAAAGGCTTTACTACTCCTAATTCTAAAGTTTTAGGACATGATTCTTTTAAGGGAATGGGTGTAGATTTCGGTGACATTAATCATGATGGTTTATTAGATATTTATGTAAGCAATATTGCTGATGAATATGCCCTAGAAGAAAGTCATTTTCTCTTTACAAGTACGGGAGAATATGATAAAATAAAACGAGGTATTGCTCCTTATAAAGATCAAAGTGAATCTTTAGGATTAGCCCGTAGTGGTTGGGGTTGGGAAACTAAGTTTGCTGACTTCGATAATGACGGAGAATTAGAAGCATTACAAGCCACTGGATTTCGTCAAGGAGAGGTATATCGTTGGCCAGAATTGCAAGAATTAGCATTAGGAAATGATCAATTATTAAAAGTATCAAATAGTTGGTTTAAATTCCAAGATGGAGATGATTTAAGTGGTCATCAACATAATCCCTTCTTTGTTCGTGCTACCGATGGTCGTTACTATGATTTAGCCCCAGAATTGGGTTTAGATCAACCCTACGTGACGCGAGGTATTGCCACCGCAGATGTGGATGGAGATGGGGACTTAGATTTTGTTTTTGCTAACCAATGGGAAGATTCTTACTTCTATCGCAACGATAGCCACGAGACAGGAGAATTTTTAGACCTCAAACTGTTGCGCTACGGTAACGGTTCGGTTTCTGAGGCGATCGGAGCTTCCGTAACCGTGAGTTTACCTGATGGACGAAAATTAGTCGCTCAAGTAGACGGAGGCAATGGACATTCTGGGGTGAGGAGTTCTCGATTGCATTTTGGGTTAGGAAAGGTGAGTGCAAATGCTGCTTTACCGGTTGAAGTGCAATGGCTTGATCTAGAGGGGAAACCCCAGCAAACAAGCTTGTTGTTAGCTCCAGGGAAGCATACTTTAAACCTGGATGAGACAGCAAAAATAGCTTCTAGTATGAGCTAGGAGTTTTCAAAAAACAGTTCCTCTATTGGGAACAATATTCAACTAAATTTACCTGTTAAACAAGGAGTATTAAACCATGAACTTTTTGAATCCACCAAATTTTGTTACCCGTAGTTTGATCGGTGCTGTGGGGTTAAGTGCGATCGGTTTATTTGGGATAGCTGAAGTTGCTCAAGCTGGTTCTGTTTGGCGTGGTTCTGATTATTTAGCAACTCCTGGAGACGGAACAACCGTTTTTGATTTTGGCGGGCCGATAGGACAAATTAGTTTCAAGGGAGTTCCCATTGGACCAGGTAATACAGACACCATCGTCGAGCGTCAAGAGGACTGTGAGCTTACGGTAGGGGGTTCTTGTACCATTCCCATTGAAATGACTGCACTCTCTTTAATAAGCGAAGCGCCTGTGAATATAGGAGGTTTCAACTATAATGTTTTCGCAGAACTTGATCCAAATAATGCCTCTACGGGGACGATGACAATTAATCATCAAAATCTCGATAGCGATCCCAGTCAAGGAACTTTTAGCTCTATATTAGATGTTTTCTTTTTGACCAGTTTCGAGCCTATAGATGGTGGTGGAAATATTAATGACATGATGGACATGGTCACAATGACAGTAGATGATGCGCCATGGAGTCATAACCCTGGGGATTCATTAATCGTTCCAGGTATGCCTGGAAATATCATAGGAGATAATACTGCTGATCAAGCGGCTAATTGTCATTCTCAAGGACCAGAATGTCCCACCACTTTAGACTCTCAAGGCAATGTTGTTGGAGACTTTTTCCCTATAGGCCTAGTTCAACATGATGCTTCTGGTGCGCTTAAGCATGGAGTCGTAACAGCAGAACCCATCCCCGAACCCTCTACAACCCTTGGTCTTCTCTTCTTAGGGTTAGGATCTGTTGCTGGTATGAAACGCAAAGACAAGGCTAAGCAATAATTCTTTGTTCGTAAGTTGGGGTTAACCCTTGTTAACCTCAATATTTCATCTCAATGACCTGAGTTCGGTGTTAGGAGTTACAAATGTTTATTTTACAAGGAGCATGAAACAATGAATGTTTTAAATCCACCGAAATTTGTTACCCGTAGTTTAATCGGTGCTGTGGGGTTGAGTGCGATCGCCTTTTTAGGCAGTTTTTTAGCTACTGCTGCCACTCTAGATCCTGGTCGCATTTTTAGGTGGTGTAGTTCAGGATATTTGGACCGATACAGGTAATTTACTCTGTACTAAACCGCCAATGTTTATTTGACACAAGGAGCATGAAACAATGAATGTTTTAAATCCACCGAAATTTGTTACCCGTAGTTTAATCGGTGCTATAGGGTTAAGTGCGATCGCTTTTTTTGGAGTTGCAGAGTCAGCTAGCGCGTTGACAGTTGTTAGCGGTTCTGATTATTGGCAAACTCAAGAAGGTTCATTCTTTGATTTTGGGGGTCCTATTGGTGAAGTTGAGTTTATCGGTAATCCCCTTAGTAAATGGACTCCCCCTGATTCAAGTGACCCCATCCGTGTGGGAACTGCAGATACCATTGTCAGACGATATGATGATGTAACCTTCGATACTAATGTTCAAGACGGCGAATCTGGCATAAGTTCTGTTGAGCTTGTTGCTCTATCATTGATCAGTAAAAATTCTATTGATCTTCTTGGTGATGGGTCATTGTTTAATATTTTGGTTGGTCTCAATCCCAATAAAGCATCAACAGGAACTATAACCATCAATGAAGATAACACTTTCAGTAGTAACTTTACAGTCTCTTTTCTTCCTACTTTCCAATCTGTCGATGGGACAGTAGCTCTCTCTTGTACTGATGTGTTAACTGCTGCTGAATGTAATGGTGATCAGTTTTCTATTGTCTTATCTGCTAACGGAGAATGGAGCAAGCAATATCAACGTGGGTTAAAAGTAGAAGGATTAGTTGGTGATATTAATGCTAATGTTCACACAGATCTAGACTCTACCCAAAGCGATTTCTTTCCCGTTGGTATTATTGAACATACCCATGAAAATTATGCCAATCCTGCACATATTGTGTCAGAAGCAGTTCCCGAACCTTTAACCATTCTCGGTTCTGCTACTGCGTTAGGTTTTGGTACATTCTTCAAACGAAAATTAGGCAAGAAAGGTCGACAAGACAAGGCTTAGATTAACTGCTGATCTCATCAGGATTAATCCCTAATTCTTGGAGTTTATTAACTAAATGTTCTGCTGTTTCTTCTGGGGTTAACACTAACTTTCCTTCGGGAGTAAAAAACCGCAATTGGTCATGATAAATTCCTAAATATAGCCCTAACTGTTTACTCCATAACCATCCGTTTTCATTAGGTTCTATTGTTTGATATTGACCAGCCATTAATTGAAATCCTTGAAACTCCAAAGTTTCTGGATCAAACCAAAAATAATCAGGAGTGCGGAAAATATCTTGATAAATTTCTTTCTTTAAACCTCGATCAGTTTCTGCGGTTGTTGGCGATAAAATCTCCACAATTACATTAGGATATTTTCCCCCTTCTTCCCACACTACCCAACTTTTACGAGGTTTCTTTTCTACATCTAAAACCACAAAAAAATCAGGGCCTCGAAAATGCTCAGATTTCCGTTGACGGGGACTGTAATAAATAGTCAAATTTCCCGCAGCAAAGAAGTCGATTCTATCTCGCCAATACCACTCTAAACATTTGATTAACAAAATCATCTGTTGGAGGTGTAAATAAGTTTCCATTGGTGGTTCATCACTCAACAAATCACTAGAAGGAACGATCACATCTTCTGTCACATCTGGAATCAAAGTCATGACAATTACCCAATCATTATCTAGCTTCAATTTTACCCCAATTCCTCAAGCCAAAGCGAAGACAACTAATAATCGTCTGGCCGGATTACGTCGCTTTGCGATCGCTATTACATTCCTCAATATTTTAGGTCATACTTTCCTCGGTTTTGAGCAATCTTGGGCGCAACCTTTTGTGTCTTTATTAGCAGCTTATGGCATGGAATTATTGTTAGAAACTGTAGAAGCTTTTCAAACTGGTAAAGCACCACGTTTCTTAGGTAATCTAACCACATTTATTGACTTTCTTTTACCTGCTCATATTACCGGATTAGCAGTTGCTATGCTTTTATATGCCAATGAGCGATTATTTCCTATTGCATTTGCAGCAGCAGTTGCTATTGCCTCAAAATATTTATTTCGAGTTACTATAGGCAATAAGTTACGGCATTTTTTAAATCCCTCTAACTTTGGAATTAGTGTTACTTTACTTTTATTTCCTTGGATTGGAATTGCTCCCCCTTATCAATTTACTGAAAATTTATATGGCTGGGCTGATTGGATTTTTCCAGTAATTATTGTTTGTACAGGAACCTTTCTTAATGCTCGATTTACCCATAAATTACCTTTGATTTTAGGTTGGATTGGCGGATTTATTTTTCAAGCAGCTATCAGAAGTTATTGGTTTGAAACCCCATTAATAGCAGGGTTATTACCTATGACAGGAGTTGCTTTTGTTCTGTTTACTTTCTATATGATTAGTGACCCAGGTACTACACCAATTACCACAAAAAGTCAACTCTTTTTTGGATTTTCTGTAGGACTTGCTTATGGCATTTTGATGTTATTTCATGTGGTTTTTGGGATGTTTTTTGGACTAACATTTGTTTGTTTAATTCGGGGCTTAATTTATTATCTTAACCCTCTAGTTAAGCAGAAATATAACTCAGTAAAACCATTGTTAATTAACTAAAATACTCATTTAATCATGATGTAACACCAAATCTTATCTGTGTCACATCTGGGATAAAAATAAGGAGATAAAAAATGAATACTCAGTTCCCTAATCCTCAAATTGCTATTGTTGGTATGTCTTGTCAATATCCTGATGCTAAAAACCCTCAGGAATTATGGGCAAATGTTTTAGCAAAACGCCGTGCTTTTCGTAAATTTCCAGAAGAAAGATTATCGTTAAATGATTATTTTTCTCCTGATAAATCTACTCCTGATGCTATTTATTCCCAGCAAGTTGCAGTAATAGACGGATATAATTTTGATCGGATTGCTTTTCGGGTAGTTGGTAGCACATTTCGTGCCACAGATTTAGTGCATTGGTTAGCTTTGGATATGGCAGCTAAAGCATTAGCTGATGCAGATTTTATAGATGGTAATAATTTACCTCATGAAACCACAGGGGTGTTATTAGGTAATACCTTAACTGGAGAATTTTCTCGCGCTAATACATTAAGGTTACGTTGGCCTTATGTTCGTCGTATAGTTAAATCTCATTTGATTGATCAAGGGTTTTCTTGTGAGGAAATCAAACTATTTCTCAAGAAGTTAGAAGTAAAATATAAGGAACCTTTTGAACCTATTGGAGAGGAATCTTTAGCAGGCAATTTATCTAATACAATTGCGGGAAGAATCTGTAATCATTATAATCTGAAAGGGGGAGGTTATGTTATTGATGGTGCTTGTAGTTCTTCTTTATTAGCAGTAGCCAATGCTTGTAATCAGTTATTAACAGGTGATCTCGATGTTGTCTTAGCAGGAGGGGTAGATTTAAGCATTGATCCCTTTGAATTGGTCGGTTTTGCTAAAGTGGGTGCATTAGCAGAAAACCAGATGCGCGTTTATGATAAAAAATCTGCGGGTTTTATCCCTGGTGAAGGTTGTGGTTTTGTCGTATTAATGCGTTATGAAGATGCTTTAGAACAACAAAAACGCATCTATGCTGTGATTCGAGGTTGGGGTATTTCTTCTGATGGTAATGGAGGAATGACAAGACCTGAAGTTGAGGGACAATTATTAGCGATAAAACGTGCTTATCGTCGTGCAGGTTTTGGGGTTGATACAGTTAGCTATTTTGAGGGACATGGGACGGGAACACCTGTAGGTGATGAGGTAGAATTACAAGTGCTTTCTCGTGCTATTGAAGAAACTAAAAAACAGAAAAATGTTTCTTGTGAACCTAGTTATATCGGTTCAATTAAAGCTAACATAGGACACACTAAAGCTGCTGCGGGAATAGCAGGTTTAATTAAGGCAACAATGGCTGTTTATAGCCAAATACTTCCCCCAACAACCGGATGTGAAACTCCCCATGATTTATTAACTAAAAATGATTCTGTTTTACAGGTTAATAATTTAGGTAAATTGTGGACTAATAATCAGTATTTTCGTGCTGGAGTTAGTGCCATGGGTTTTGGGGGAATTAATACCCATATTGTTTTAGAAGGTTTGGGAGGTATTCGTCGTCAAAAATTGACACTCAACGAACAAAAGTTAATTAGTAGCTATCAAGATTATGAGTTAATTCTTTTGTCTGCTAAAACTAAGAAAGAGTTAAGAACTAAAGCTAATAAATTGTTAGAGTTTAGTTATAGCTTGTCTTCTGCTGAATTAGGAGATTTGGCAGCAGAATTGAATAAAAAAATAGATCTTAATTTTTCAGTTCGCTCTGCTATTATTGCTAGTAATTCAGAAGAATTTACTAATCATTTAAAAGAATTGATTTTATTAATAGATGGAAAAAATGATAATAATCAATATTCTGATTATGTCTTTTTAGGTAATAAAAATAAAACTCCTAAAATAGGCTTTTTATTTCCTGGACAATCTGCCCCTGTGTCTATTAGTGGAGGAGTTTGGCAAGATCGATTTTCTCAAATTAAAAGTTTATATGACAAAGCAAATTTGTCAAAAAATACGAATAAAATATCAACCAAAATTGCCCAACCTGCTATCGTTACCTCTACTATTGCTGGGTTAAACATATTAGATAAATTTGGAATTAAAGCTGATCTTTCTGTGGGAAATAGCTTAGGGGAATTATGCGCTTTACATTGGGCGGGTGTTTTTGATGAAAACGACTTAATTAGTCTAGCTAAGGTAAGGGGAAAAGCTATGGAAGAATTAGGTGACGCTACCGGAAAAATGGCCAGTATTGGCACCAATGAAGCAACAGTTAAAGGGTTATTGAATGGTCGTATTGTCGTCATTGCAGGAGTTAATTCACCGCAACAAACAATTGTCTCTGGAGAAGATTTAGGGGTCAAAGATGTTATCAAAAAAGCTGCTAAAAAAAGCATAAAAACCGTTTTGTTACCAGTTTCCCATGCTTTCCATTCTCCCCTAGTTTCTCAAGCTGTTGTACCCTTAGATAACTACCTACAAAATCAAGCCTTTTTTCCCATACAAAAGTCGGTAATTTCTACTGTCACGGGACAACCATTAACCCCAGAAGATGATTTGCGATCGCTGTTGATCAAACAAATAACTTCTCCCGTTCGTTTTCTTGATGCTGTCTCTTTAGCTGAACAAGATGTAGACTTATTTATTGAAGTGGGACCAGGACATATTTTAGGTCGAATTGTAGCTAGTTTTTCTCAGGTTGGGGTAGTCTCTTTGGATAGTGGTAGTAACTCCCTGAAGGGGTTATGGAAAACAGTAGCTACTGCTTTTATCTTAGGTGTTGATCTTAACCATGAGGAATTATTTAAGGAAAGGTTTACTAAACCATTTAATCTTGATTATCAACCCAAGTTTTTTGTTAATCCTTGTGAGTTAGCACCCCAAAATACGATTGATCAGTCCAGAGAAGATAATCAAGATACAATAACAGAAACACTAGTCACTAACTCAGACAATAAAGATATTTCTGAAGATGTTTCTGTAGCAAACAATAATGACGAATCACCCCTCAACTGTATTCGTCAAATAATTGCAGAAAAAACAGAGTTACCCATAGCAACTATAGAAGAAAATTATCGTTTGTTAGGAGATTTACACCTTAATTCTATCAGTGTGGGTCAATTAGTTGCTGAAGCGTCCCGTCGTTTAGGTTTGTCTACTCCAGTATCTCCGACAGATTATGCTAACGCAACGGTAGGTGATATTGCTCAAGCATTAACAGATTTAGGGCAAACTAAAGATATAAAACCCAAAGAAAGGCTTCCTTTAGGTGTAGACTCTTGGATTCGTACTTTTACAGTAGATTTAGTCAAATATCCCTTAAATACTTCCCTTCCTATCCCTAACTCTACTGCTTCCCAATGGCGCGTCATTGCACCTGTAGATTATGCTTTAAAGAGTCCTTTAGAAGCAAAATTATCTGAGTATGAGGGTAATGGGGTAGTCGTTTGTCTTCCTTCCCATCCCCAGGAACAGATTATTGATAACCTATTAGAAGGAGCTAAAATTGCTATTAATGAGCAAAATAGCTTTATTTTAGTGCAACATGGTTACAGTGCTGCATCTTTCGCAAGAACTCTTTATTTAGAGAACCCTAATCTCAAAGTTTGTGTTGTAGATGTTCCTCTTAATCATCCCGATACCATTAATTGGATCATCACCGAAGCATTAGCGGTAGAAAATTACACCGAAGCCTATTATGACACAAACGGGATCAGGCGATCGCGCCTTTTGAAGTCAGAAGTCAGCAGTCAGCAGTCAGAAGTTAATGTTTCTTCCGAGTCTTCCTCTACTCCTTTGTCTCCCAACCCTTCCCACACTCCCGTCTCCCTGTCCCCCAGTGATGTTCTTTGCGTCACCGGAGGAGGGAAAGGAATAGCTGCGGAATGCGCTTTATCCATAGCAAAAGATACTGGGGTACGTCTTGCCCTTTTAGGGCGTTCTAAACCGGAAAATGATGGCGAATTGGCTCATAATTTAGCGCGAATGCAGTCCTTTGGTATTCAGGTAATCTATGTTTCCGTCGATATCACCAATGCAAACAAGGTGAGGGAGTCTTTAACTCAAATAGAAAGGGAGTTAGGAACGATCACAGCTATTATCCATGGTGCAGGAATAAATCAACCTAAATTAATCCAAAATCTTGAAAAAGAGGGATTTTTAGCTACTTTAGCCCCAAAAGTACAGGGATTAAACCATATTCTAGCTTCCATCAACCCTGATACTTTAAAACATTTAATCACCTTTGGTTCCATTATTGCCGAAACCGGATTACCTGGAGAAGCAGACTATGGGTTAGCTAATGAATGGTTAGGTCATCGTGTTGCGCAATTCAAACACAATCATCCCCATTGTCACTGTCTTAATCTAGCATGGTCAGTTTGGTCTGGGGTAGGAATGGGAGAAAAATTAGGACGAATTGATAGTTTAATGCAGCAAGGAATTACACCTATTCCTCCTGATCAAGGTATTAATATCTTACGTCGTTTGATGAGTCAATCTCTTGATGGGACAACGGTTATTGTTTCAGGAAGGTTTGGAGAACCTGCAACCCTAGAAATAGAATCCTTAGAGTTACCTTTTTTCCGCTTTTTAGAACAAAAAAGAGTATTTTATCCTGGGATAGAATTAATTGTTGATGTTGAATTATCCCTGGATAATGATCCTTACCTCAAAGATCATGTTTATGAAGGAGAATATATCTTTCCTGGGGTGATGGGTTTAGAAGCAATGACTCAAGTTGCCACAGCATTAATGCCTAATTTAGGGGATAAAATTAGCTTTGAATCTGTCAAATTTAATCGCCCCATTGTTGTCTGTGATGATCAACCTTTAAAAATTCGGATAGCAGCTTTAATGTACCCATCAGGAAAGATTAAAACTGTAATTCGTAGCGAACAAACTGGATTTACCATCGATCATTTTGAAGCTATTTTAAGCCAAGAAAAAGTCAATAATGAGCCAAAATCCACAATCCACAATCCACAATCCAAAATCCAAAATAATCTTGATCCACAACAACATTTGTATGGTGAATTATTGTTTCATCAAGGACGTTTTCAACGGATAACAAATTATCAACATCTTATCGCTACTGAATGTGTAGCAGAAATTGAAACTAAAACCGAACTAGAATGGTTTAGTCGCTATTTACCCCACTCATTACTGTTAGGTGATCCAGGGGCAAGGGATGCTGTAATTCATGCTTTACAAGCTTGTGTTCCCCATGCCACAATTTTACCTACAGGCATCGAAAAGTTAACCATTTATGGGGTTAACAACAGCAAAAATCAATTTGTTTCAGCGAAGGAAAGAAAACACTTTGATGATACTTTCATCTATGACTTAACCGTGTTTGATAGTGATGGCAATATCTTAGAGATTTGGCAAGGATTAGAACTGCAAATTATTAAACATAAAAATACCGATGATCCTTGGATTTCTCATCTATTACCCACCTATTTAGAACGCAATATTAAGAAAGTTGTCCCCGATGCTAATCTAACCCTAATTATCGATGAAGATGCCACCGTAGAACGTCGAGTAAGAAGCGATCGCGCCCTTATGGGAAGTCAGAAGTTGACTGTGACTCGACGAATCGATGGTAAGCCAGAAATCCCCTCAGAGGCAGTTTCCGTGTCCCATACAGGGGCATTAACCCTAGTGGTGAAGGGTTCT
>DLXW01000208.1:8639-10768 GCA_003448685.1 Cyanothece sp. UBA12306 | reverse complement strand
GTTGATACAAACCAAGACTCTGATAAAGCCCGGATTAACTTCAATGGCGGTATTGATGATGATGGCACATCCTTTGTGGTTGTTACTGATGAAGATGAGGCCAACAAAGCGTTAAGTGGTGATGGTAAACAGTTCTTCCGTGGGGATGTGGACTTTGGTGAGCTATTTGAAGCTAATGACAATACTGATAGCTTTGGCTCAAAAACCTTTATTCACTTCTTTGATGATGCCAATGGTGGTTTACTGCAAACCATTGAATATCATACGTCCTGTTCTCAACCTATTCAGTTAGGGGATGTTATCGGTAATGCCACTCTATTTGGTTACGATGGGGAAGATGCACCATTAGTTACCATTCCTCAAGACACATCAGAGGGTTCTAATAATTCTGGGGACACAGGTAGTAATACCATCCTGCTAGAAGTAGATAATCCCTTCGACCCCAACAACATCGGGGAAGATGCGGACACCCCCACCGGTCCGTTGGCTCAAAAAGGCGACATTGTTACCTGGACTTACCAAGCAACCAATACCGGTAATGTTGACCTCACTATCCTTGACTTAGTTGATGATAACGACACTCCCAATGATCCTGACGATGACTTCACTCCCGAAGAAGTTTTAGTCAATGGCTTCAACTTTGGGGATACCAACCAAGATGGTATCTTCAACCCCAATGAAACCTGGTACTTCCAAGCTAAAGAAGTAGCTCAAGAAACCGGTCAGTTCAAAAACACTGCTGTCATCACCGCAGAAGGGATCGGTGAAATTGTCACCGATATGGATATGAGTCATCGGGTAGTTAATCCTCTCGATATCGAGAAATTGGTTGCAGTTGAGCCAATGGTCGAACAGGGAAGTGCGTGCGATACCGCAGGTAAACCAGAAGAACTTAGCTTCACCTATCTACCTAGCCTGATCATCGACACCAATCAAAAGCCAGGACAGGTTGAATTTCAGAATACTCCTCTGCTGGATAATCCTGGGGATGAGGAAGTCTATATCGTCACCAATAAGGGTTTCAGTGGCACAGTAAGCATCGGCGAGGAATTTACTTTCGCTGCTACTGGTGGTGATTTGGAGTTCGAGATTTACGACTTCCAAGGCGGTCCTTTGCTGCAAGAAATTTCTAAGTATCACTTATCTTGTTCTCAACCCATTACTCTAGGTGATGTGCTTGGAAGTGTCACCTTAACCGGTTACAAGGGGGAAAATGGAACAGTAACTATTCCTGAACCCGAATTTGTGGATGCTGATGAGCCTACTGGTCCCCAAGCCATTGTTAACAGTAATGTTGACTTCAAATTTGTCGTTAATAACACAGGAGATTCACCTTTAAGTAATGTTGTTGTTATTGATGACAACAAAACTCCTGGTGATCCTTCTGATGACTTTGAACCCACCTTTGAAGGAGGAGATGACAACCATGACGGTTTACTCGATGTGGGTGAAACTTGGTACTATAGCTCCTCTGAGTCTGCTGAGTTGGGTCAACAAACCAATAAAGCGACAGTGACGGCTGACTTTGGTGATCTTGAACTGATGGACATGGATACTGCCAACTACGAAGGTATTATCACTCCTCCCCCTTCAGGTGATATCTGTGAAACTCTCGGTAAACCTGAAGCGATGACCTTTACCTATGAACCTGGTACCGATGTCTTAACCGGACAAGACCCCAGTAAGGCAGGTGTTTTGACCCAAAATGGCACCGATGCTGATGGCATATCTTTTGTGGTTGTCACTGATGAGGATGATATTACTAAAGTTCTTAACGGCGAAGGTCGACGTTTCTTCGAGGGAGATGTAGCCTTTGAACAATCTTTCCAAGCCATGGAAAACTTTAATAATAATGGTGATACCTTTGGTTCTGAAACCTTCGTCCACTTCTTTGAAGATCAAAATGGTGGTTTACTGCAATCTATCAACTACCACACTTCTTGTTCTCAACCAATTCAAATTAATGATGTGATTGGTAATGCCACTTTAAAAGAATACTTCGGGGAACTAGGGGAATATGATGACCCCACGATTGTCCCTGTTAATACCGTTATGTAAATTCGAGTAATGGTTTTCAAGATGTGTTCTCAGTCATCTTGAGTTAATTTAAGGGATGTCAATGATGACAT
>DLXW01000208.1:0-8427 GCA_003448685.1 Cyanothece sp. UBA12306 | reverse complement strand
AAGGGATGTCAATGATGACATCCCTTTTTTCTAAGCCCTGAACCTGAAAAAATTTCTTATAATTAATGTAAATTAAAAATAGTTGACTCTTTATTAGTCCGTTATGGGCAATTTAAAAATAGTCAAACATAACATTAATCCCTATGACGCAACCTGAACAACATCAATTATTAGAAGAATGGACAAATACTCAGACAGATTATCCCAGAAATTCTACCATTCACGAATTATTTACATTTCAAGCAGCACAAACCCCTAATGCTATTGCGATCGCTTATAAAAATCAAGAAATTACTTATCGTGAACTCGATAAAAGGTCAAATATATTAGCTAACTATTTACAAAAATTAGGTGTAAAAAAAGAAACATTAGTCTCTTTATATTTAGATCGTTCTCCTGATTTAATCATTAGTATTTTAGCTATTTTAAAAGCAGGAGGAGCCTATTTACCTTTGGATACGTCTACTCCATTAGAGCGAACAAAAACTATTTTAAAAGATTCAGAAACCTCTATATTAATTACTCAAAAATCTTATCTAAATATTGTTAATAATGTCAACAATAATCTGAATTATATTGTTATTGATGAGCCATTTATTTCAGTTGATCTTTGTGATGATAACCCTCTCAAAGTTAAAGTTAATGGAGACAATTTAGCTTATGTAATGTACACATCGGGTTCAACCGGTACTCCTAAGGGAGTTTGTGTGGTTCATCGTGGTGTTGTTCGACTGGTTAAAAATAATAATTTTGCCAATTTTACTGACAACGAAGTTATTTTACAATTAGCTTCAATTGCTTTTGATGCAGCAACTTTTGAAATTTGGCAATCCTTATTAAATGGGGGGAAACTGGTATTAATGCCAGTAAAAACTCCATCCTTACAAGATATTGGTAAAGCTATTGAACAATATAATATTACTACATTATGGTTAACAGCAGGATTATTTCATTTAATCGTTGAAGAACATATAGAATATTTAAAACCTTTAAAAAAAATCTTAGCAGGAGGAGATACTTTATCAATTTCTCAGGTCAAAAAAGTATTAGAAGAAGTTCCTCATTGCCAATTAATTAATGGTTATGGTCCGACAGAAAATACGACCTTCACTTGTTGTCATACAATTAGGATTAATGATACGAACAAAAAATCTATTCCTATCGGTCGTCCCATTGCTAATACACAAGTTTATCTCCTTGATAATAACTTACAATTAGTTGACATTGGTCTTCCTGGAGAATTATATATAGCAGGAGATGGTTTAGCTAGAGGTTATCTAAATCGACCTCAGTTAACCGCAGAAAAATTCATCAAAAATCCCTTTAGTAATGAGTCTAATTCTCGTCTTTATAAAACAGGAGATCTCGGTTGTTGGAATAAAGATGGAACGATTGAGTTTTTGGGACGCATTGATTATCAAATTAAAATTAGAGGTTATCGAGTTGAATTAGGGGAAATTGAAGCAGTATTAAGTAAAAATAATCAAGTCAATTCAACTGTAGTGTTAAGCACAGATAATAATTACGAAGATAAAAAATTGATTGCTTATATTGTTCCAAAAACAGAAATAGATCGAGAAAAATTGAGAGATTTCTTAAAAGAAAGACTACCAGATTATATGATTCCTTCAGAGTTTATTTTTTTATCAGAATTTCCTCTGACCATTAATGGAAAACTAGATCGTAAACAACTATTAAATTTAAAATTAGAAAGAAATAAACAAGAAAACCATATATTTTGTCCAAAAACAAAAGTAGAAAAACAATTACTATTCATTTGGGAAACAATATTAGGGGAAAAAATAAGTATTAACGAATCATTTTTTCAGTTGGGAGGAAATTCTTTACAGGCCATACAAATAATTTCTCGAATTCGAGATACTTTTGATATTAATTTACCAGTATCAGTAATCTTAGAAGGAACTACAATTATCGATTTAGCAAAAATAATAGAAAACTCAAAATTCAAAAAAGAAGATGTCTTAAATTGGTCAACTCTATCCTTAAAACCGCTTTCTAATAGACAAGACTTTCCTTTATCTATACTATCAAGAAAGAATGTGGCTAATTAATCAACAAGCACAAAACAGTCCTGTCTACCATCTACCCCTTGTTTATAGATTAAAAGGAACATTAAATATTCCCATTCTTGAGCAAGCTATCAATAACGTTATCCAGCGTCATGAAGCTTTAAGAACTTTCTTTCCATTACATAATGGATTACCCATTCAACGTATTTTGAATGATTTTTCTCTTAATTGTATTGTAGAAAAACTTTCTCTTAGTCTAGAAGAAAAAGTAATCAATGAGCGAATTAAAACTGAAATAAATCAGCCTTTTGATTTAACAGAAAAACCACCCATTCGTTATGTGTTATTCCAATTAAATGATAATGAAACGATTTTCCTGATGGTGATCCATCACTTAATCGCTGATGGTTGGTCTTTGAGCCTTATTTTGCAAGAATTATCCAAGATTTATAATGGATTGCTAAATAATACTACCCTTAAATTGTCTCCTGTTTCCCTTCAATATAAAGATTTTAGCACTCAACATCAACAATGGTTAGAAAAACAAGAAACTTCTGATCCACTGGTTGATTATTGGACTCAAGAATTAAATGATGCACCACTTACTACATCCTTACCAATTGATTACTCTCGTCCCCCATTCCCAAACTTTGAAGGCAGTACAGAAGAATTTTCTTTAAATCAAGAATTAACTCAACAATTACGTCATTTAAGTCAGGAAAGTGATTCAACCTTGAACCTAGTTCTCTTGAGTGCTTTTCTTATTTTTGTGTATCGTCACAATCAACAACAAGATTTAGTGATTGGTATTCCTATTGCTAATCGCAATCATACCGATGTAGAGTCTGTTGTTGGCTCTTTTTCTAACATTATTCCCTTTCGTATTTTAATTTCAGATAATTATTCGTTTTTTGATTTTATATATTTAACAAAAAAAATATTCATACAAAATCAGAATTTCCACGAGTTTCCAGTAGAAAATATGTTACAAAAACTAGGGAAAAAGCGAGATTTTAGCTATCATCCTTGGTTTCAAATTGTTTTTAATTTTCTCAATTTTTCCCCGATTAATTTAGAATTAAAAGGGATTAAAAATTTTGATTTTATGTTAGAAAAATCATCATCTCTATTTGATTTAATGCTTTTATCTTGGGAAACATCAACGGAAATAAAAGGAATATTTGAATATAATACTAGCTTATATAGAAAAGAAACAATAACTGAGTTTATTAATCAATTCAAACAATTGATTAATACCCTTGTATCTAACCCAAGAAAAACAATCAAAGAAACCCCTGCATTTTTCTTCAAAAATAATGGTTTATCTCAAAATAAAAAAAGATTTGTAAACCACTTAAAAAATACAGTTTTCAACAATTTTAATTTATTAGCCAAGCGAACTAATGATTACCCTTTAAGTTTTTCTATTGAGCCATCAGAAGATATAGTAGAATCTTGTTTGATTAATATTTTTGAAAATACTTTAAAGATTCATCCTATTACCTTGAATGATAACTTTTTTGAATTAGGAGGACATTCTCTTTTAGCCATGCGTTTATTGGCTAGAATTGAGCAAAAGTTAAAAGTTCATATTTCTCTATCCACTTTTTTTCAAAATCCTACTATTGCTCAAATAGTGAGTATAATACAAAAAGAACAAAAAAGCAGGTCAGAATCATCGTTAGTTCCTATCAACACAAAAGGGAAAAAAAAGCCCTTGTTTTTTATCAATTCGATTAGCCAAGCTAAAAAATTAGGAAATTACCTAGATAAAGAACAGTCATTTTATATTGTTAATATTTTTGCCATTACCGAATTCTTAAACCCTCAGGTTGATTGTTTAACCTTAAAAAATTTAGCGAATAAATTGATTGAAGATATACAAACTGTACAACCAACAGGCCCGTATCATTTAGTTACTTTTTGTGCTGATTCATTTCTGACTTTTGAAGTAGCACAACAACTAAAAGCAAAAGGACAAAAAATAGCATTTTTGGGTTTTATTGATAGTATTTGGGACTCTCAAAATTCGGAAACTTTTTTATTTTGGCATAACTTTTGGGAGTTTGGATTTAATTATTTAGTGGAAAAAGCTAAAAACCGACTATTTTCAATAAAACAAGGATGGATAATTAGGTTAAAACAGTGGCAAGGACAGGTTTTTTTCTCTAAAAATAGAGCCTTACCTCGCGCCCTAGAAGATGCTAGACTACTGAAAGCTTTTGAAATGGCTCGAAATCAATATTCTCCTCAACTCTATCACGGCAAAGTTATTCTATTTTTATCTCAGGAATATCGTTTGCTTAACCCATCTAAACTAGAAAATTTAGTCACGGAAGGGTTGGAAATTCAGGAAATTCCTGGATATCATCATACTCTTTTCAAAGAGCCTTATATTTCGACTTTAGCTGAAAAATTACAGATGATGTTGGGGGGTAATCAATAGTTTTTTCTTACGAAAGCGCAGGATCTCAGTTGATCATTGTTTTGTGCCTCAATAATTTAACAAAAATAGAATCTTTTTTATAATTGTTTCAATAGGTAAACTAACATCAACTATGATAGCATTATTTGGTTCTTCTAAAGCTTCAAATTGAGATTTTAATAAATCAGTTTTCATGAAATGTTCTGGTCTTTTATCTAGTCTTTGAAGAATTTCTGCATAACTTCCTTTTAGATAAATCCATTGAATATTTTGATCATTTTTTTCTAGTATTGTTCTATAGGATTTTTTTAGTGATGAACAAGCAATAATAGCATTTTTTTTATGATATTGTAAATCTTCAATTAAATACCTTAATGACTGTAACCAAGGTTGACGATCATGATCGTTGAGTGCAATTCCTTGGCTCATTTTAGCAATATTTTCTGGAGGATGAAAGTCATCTGCATCATAAAATGAATAGTTTAGTTTATCGCTAAGTTTTTGTCCTATTGTAGTTTTTCCTGAACCAGATACTCCCATTACAATATAAATCATATCTTAATTAAGATCCTATATAAATCGAATTTAGTGTTATAATAAATTCAAAAAAATCTAATTATTTAGATATTTTAAATTTATGCCTTTACTAATTCTAGTCTTATTTTTATTAATTTTTAACTGGATTTTTTCTTACTTTTTAGGTATTATTCCTATTATTTTACTCCATTCTTTAAGTTCAATTTTTTGGACTTGCTTAGGCATTGTATTATTAATTATTATTAGTTGGTTTTTTGGAGATTAATTAAAAAAGAGTATTTTTGAGATCATTTGCCAAATAAATAAACATATTTTTCAAAGTATTTGGAGAAGAATTTTTTACGATACAATCTTGACCAAAATCTTGTTGAATTAAATGACAATATTTAAGGCGTTTTGTAATAGCTTCTTTGTCTACTTTATCTAGTTGTCCAATACGTTGTAACCAATTACCATCCCTATCTTTAAGACAGTGTACATCAACTTCATAAATTCTATGAATTAAAGTAAAAAGCTTTTGCTCAAAACCGTGTTTTAAGGTAGGATTAAGGGGATAAACCGTTGGTAAACCTTTTTCATGTTCCCTTGTAGTTAAAGGAATAACAATCAAGCTATCTCTGGCATTAAAATCATCTTTAATAAGATTAACTTTCCAAACAATATGGGGACCATGTTCTCGAAATATTTGGAGATAGTTAAAGCGATAATTACAAGATAATTCTTGACAAATTAATTCCTTATTTTGGTTTAAATCATAGAGATGAACATGACCAAATTTACAATTAAGAAAAATTCGATCACTCCTAAGGTAATAAATCCAACCTTGACGAGGTTTTTGTCCAGCCATTTTAAAATTCTAATTCATTAAGTAATCTTTCTCTTTCTTGATGAAGATTAAGTTGTCTTTGTGTCTGATTTGTATCCATATTTTTAACCTCCATAATTGGTGCGGTATTTTTGACATATTCTAACAAATTCTGGAGTCTTTCTTTCCCTGAACCAGCCCATTCTCTTCTAATATTATCAAGAATTAATTTAAGACTCAAAGACAGATCTAAATCCTCTATTGTTCCTGGTTTATTTCCTAATCTGATTAAAATTGTATTGTTTTGTAATTCTTGCATGATTTCCTGATTATTCAATTTATTCAGAATTTCATCGATCTTCTCATTCTTCAGATTATTATGATCATAAAACCAGTCTAAGTCGGTTAATTGCTTGGCAGTCCATTTAACCGAATAAAGATCAGCTAAATACAGAAAATTAATCAATTGAGTCTTCGTAATATGTCCTTTAGTTCCATAAACAAAATATTTAATTAAAGTCTCTAACATAGAAATGGTTCTAGGTAATTAATTATTGGTTTTTTACTTGGCCCGTAGAATAGCGGTTGCCTTAGATTACCCATTCACGGTAATCTCTAGAATGATTCCATAAAAACATTAAGTATAGGATACAAAAATTAGTATGCAACAGCGAGGCGTAACTAGCTGGTTTACAGGACTTAGTGGTGCAGGAAAAACCACTATTACCCATGCTTTAGAACAAAAACTCCGAGAAGCAGACTATCCTTTAGAAGTCCTTGATGGAGATATTGTACGAACCAATCTTACCAAAGGACTAGGGTTCTCCAAAGAAGATCGCGATACTAATATCCGTCGTATTGGGTTTGTCGCCAACTTACTCACCCGTCACGGGGTAATTGTACTCGTTTCCGCTATTTCTCCCTATCGAGAGATTCGGGATGAAGTTCGGGGTAAAATAGGCAATTTTGTCGAAGTATTTGTGAATGCGCCCTTAAATGTCTGTGAAGATCGGGACGTGAAAGGATTGTACAAAAAAGCACGAGCTGGCGAAATCAAGTCCTTTACTGGAATAGATGATCCCTACGAACCCCCTTTAAACCCTGAAGTGGAATGTCGTACCGATCTCGAAACATTAGAAGAAAGCGTTGCTAAAGTCTGGCAAAAACTTGAAGATCTCGGCTATTTAGTGAAACCTGTGGCAGTTTAATAGTTGATAGTTGATAGTTGATAGTTGATAATTAACTGTCAATTTTGGGGTGGGCATTGCCCACCAATGCGACTGTAACAATATGAGAAAATAGGGAAAAATCAGGGTGAAAATTCTAGTTATTGGCAATGGAGGGCGAGAACACGCCCTAGCTTGGAAATTATTACAGTCTGCCCAGGTTAAACAGTGTTTTTGTCTGCCAGGTAACGGAGGAACTGCCTTACTCCAAGGTTGTCAGAATATTCCTCTTGCTGTGGATGACTTAGAAAGAATAGCCGAAATTTCCCAACAAGAAAAGATTGATCTGGTGGTTGTAGGCCCAGAAGTTCCCCTGTCTTTGGGAATTAGCGATCGCTTACAAAAAGAGGGTATTCAAGTTTTTGGTCCAACAAAAATAGGGGCCCAAATTGAGTCTAGCAAGTCCTGGGCTAAAACTCTCATGGCTGAGGCGGGGGTTCCCATTGCCCAAGG
The DNA here is from genome assembly GCA_003448685.1 of Cyanothece sp. UBA12306. Lineage (GTDB taxonomy): Bacteria > Cyanobacteriota > Cyanobacteriia > Cyanobacteriales > Microcystaceae > Rippkaea. Next base: position 951 of record DLXW01000208.1, on the reverse strand, counting down.
AGAAACTTTTACTGATCCTATGGCAGCTAAAGCTTATATTAACCAACAAGGCGCGCCCATTGTGGTCAAAGCGGATGGGTTAGCTGCGGGAAAAGGGGTTATTGTAGCTACAACGGTAGAGGAAGCTAAAAATGCTGTAGATAGCTTATTTGATGACGGGTTTTCCCTAATTGTGGTGGAAGAATGTCTAGTAGGGGAAGAAGTCTCTGTATTAGCCTTAACAGACGGAATAAGCGTTCGTCCTCTGTTACCAGCCCAGGACCACAAGCGCGTGGGCGAAGGGGATACAGGACCGAATACTGGGGGAATGGGAGCATATTCTCGGGCCCCGATCGCCACGCCGGAATTATTGGAACGGGTGCAAAAGGAAGTTTTGGAACCCACGGTGACAGCATTGAGAAAGCGAGGTATTGATTATCGAGGGGTTCTTTATGCGGGGTTAATGGTATCTCCTGAGGGGGAACCCAAGGTATTAGAGTATAATTGTCGTTTTGGTGATCCCGAAACTCAGGCAGTTTTGCCGTTGTTGGAAACACCCTTAGATCAGTTGATTTTAGCTTGTGTTGAGCAAAGATTAGGAGAATTACCCCCTATTGCTTGGAAGTCGGGAACTGCGGTATGTGTAGTGATGACTTCGGGGGGCTATCCTGGGGAATATGCTAAGGGAAAGGTTATTACAGGGATAGAAGAAGCAGAAGGGTTAGGGGTGACGGTTTTTCAAGCAGGGACTAATTTAGATCACGATAATAATCTTTTAACCGATGGGGGAAGAGTTTTAGGGGTGACAGCAGTGGGTAAAGATTTTGATCAAGCCATTACTCAAGTTTATCAAGGGGTTGATTGTATTGACTTTGAAGGTAAATATTATCGCCGAGATATTGGATACAAAGCGCGTAAAATTTGAAATCTAAAATTATGGATAAAAAGACGATTTATCATAATGTCGTCAGA
>DLXW01000095.1:599-6370 GCA_003448685.1 Cyanothece sp. UBA12306 | reverse complement strand
CATTAGCTAATTTACTGGCCATAGTCCTTCCACCTCTAATACGAGCATAGTGGACTAACCAACGCAAAGCTAGGGTTGTTCCCCTCGAAGAACGAACTTCCATGGGAACTTGATAAGTAGCACCACCAACCCGACGCGCTTTGACTTCCACTAAGGGAGTGAGGTTTTTAATGGCTTTCTCAAAGACTTCTAAGGGTTCTTCTCCTGTTTTTTCGCCAATAGATGTCATTGCATCGTAAAAAATGCCAGTAGCTACCGATTTTTTGCCGCTTTTCATCACTCGGCGGATAGTCATACTGACTAGACGGCTATTGTAGACTGGATCTGGTGGCACAGGCCGTCTTTTAATGTTTCCTCGACGAGACATAGTTAGATTTTTCCTCTGACATTTAAAATTTTGCTCATAGTCTCCCCATTAACCTATTCATAGCGATTCTAGGGAGATAGTTCCTTTTTTATGGACTTACATAACTTAAATTATTCTTTAGGCCGTTTGGTTCCATATTTAGACCTTCCTTGTTTGCGATCTTTGACCCCTTGAGCATCTAAAGTTCCACGGATAATGTGGTAACGTACTCCAGGTAAGTCTTTGACCCTACCTCCTCGAATGAGGACGACGGAGTGTTCTTGTAAGTTATGACCGATCCCAGGGATATAGGCAGTAACTTCAAAACCGGAAGTAAGACGAACCCTCGCTACCTTTCTCAGGGCTGAGTTGGGTTTTTTGGGCGTGGTTGTATAAACCCTCGTACAAACCCCTCGACGTTGGGGGCATTGTTTAAGTGCTGGTGATTTTGTTTTCTTTTTTAGTTTTGAGCGTTCGCTACGAATGAGTTGTTGAATAGTGGGCATGAGTAAAATTTAGTCGGGTTGCTAACCAAACTGTTAAGGCTTAGTAGAATCGTTGACAAATCACCATAATATCGCTATAAGTATTACTTTGTCAACTATTAAAAGGTTGAGCTTAATCTTAAAATTAGGCTTAAGCCGATGGAGCAAAGGATAGACCACAACTACAGGGGGTTGATATTTGGGGGTTATGGAAGCGAAACCCTCCTCCCATTAAGTCTTCAGCATAATCTAAACGCAATTGTTTGAGATAAGGCAAGTTTGATTGGTCAATTAGGACAGCGATTCCTCGAATTTGATAATGGCGATCATTTTCAAGTGGGGCTTCACACAATTCAAAAGTATAGCATAAACCAGAGCAGCCTCCTTGCTTAACGCTTAAGCGAAAGTAACTGTCGGTTTTTTGGCGACTAGACTGCATTCTTTTGATTTCTTTGACTGCTGCGGCTGTAAATTCAAGCATTATTAATCAATTCAATCAAGTTTAATCTATGACAAAATTAATTGAGATTTAAAGTACATTTATCCTACTATGAAATGGATCTAAAATTAAACAACTTGATAATTCTGGGATCTTTTATCTGCTCTGTAGTGGTATATCCTTTAAGTTACAATAAGGGCGACTATAGCTTAGGGGTGGTTCTAGGGCGTGTTTTTCTAAAAATTGACGATCGCTCATAATTCTATCTGTATCTCCATCGTAGACAATCTTTCCTTGACTTAAAATAATTGTGCGATCGCACAATTCCCAAGCTAAATCGAGATCGTGGGTAGCAATGAGTTGGGTAAAATAAAGGGTATCGAGTAGGTTAATCAACTGACGACGAGAACGGGGATCGAGTTGGGCCGAGGGTTCATCTAAAACTAACACTTGGGGTTCCATAGCTAATACTCCTGCGATCGCCACTCGCTTCTTTTCCCCACCTGATAAATTGTCAGGATTTCTTGAACCATAGATTTGAGGATCAATATTGACTGCTTTCATTGCTTCTATTACTCTAACTTCTAGTTCTTTCCCTTTGACTCCACTATTGATCGGACCAAAAGCTACATCTTCCCATACACTAGGCATAAATAACTGGTTATCAGGGTTTTGGAAGACTAAACCGACAAAATTGCGAATATAATGCAAATTATCCGCTTTAACTAACCAATCTCCCACCTTAACTTGTCCAGACTGGGGCAAAAAAATTCCGTTAAGATGGAGTTGTAGGGTGGATTTCCCTGACCCATTAGCCCCGATTAATGCTACTCTTTGGCCAGCCTGAATTGATAAGTTAATCCCTTTGAGAGAGGGAGTTCCATCAGGGTAAGTATGATTGAGATTTTGAATTAATATGGGATTATGGTGCATTTTAGCAAAAGGGACACATCTCTAGTTAAATCATAATATGAATTAACTAGAAGCACTGGTATAAAACCGTAGGGCAAATTGCCAAAAATAGTGAGATAGTATCAATAGAGAAAATGCTATGATTCCTGAGCCAGAAATCCATAAAGTTTGACTCTTTCCTAACATTGCTTCAGCTGGAATAGTGGTTAAAAATGCGATAGGAATAATAAAAGTAAAGAAAAATCTATAACCCACAGAATAAGCGGACATAGGATATCTTCCTGCTTCTAATAAACTTTTGAGAACTTCAGTAACATTATATATTTTAACAAACCAAATACTGGTAGAGCCTAGCATAAACCAAATGCTATATAACATTATGATACCAAAACTTATAGTTAAGATACTAAGGAAATAATTAGACACAGATAAATTGAGTTTATTTCCAGCATATAAGATAATAATTACTCCAAAAATTAAATCAGAAAATCCCCAAGGAGATAGGGTTCGACAAGATAACCAAAATTGACTACTAATTGGTTTAAGCAAGACAAAATCTAGGGTTCCTTGCTCAACTTGTTCAACAATTTTGTTAAGGTTGGGTACAAAAAAAGTAGCAGAAATTCCTTGCAATAAAGTAAATATTCCCACAACTATTATAGCCTCTTGCCAAGTCCATCCTGCAAAAGTGTAACCAGTTCTATAAAATAAAAATAAGTTAAACAAACTACCTACTAAACTAGTCAAACTACTTAACATAGCAATGACAAAGTTTAAGCGATATTCTAATTCTGCGGCGATCGCTGTTGTCCAAAATAATTCTAAAACTTGCCAATATTTTTTCATTGTAAAAAAACTCTGACTTCCTTAGGGTACCCATTCTAAAATGATGCTAACTTGACTATCTTTTTTGACTCGTGAATTTTGTTTTTCAATTTCGGTTGACAGACGAATTTGTTTAGTTATAGCATAGCCGAAAGAAAGTTTAATAATACCAACTTCATCTTGCTTTCCTGGGGAGATAAAATTTTGAGAAAATGAGATATCTGAAGCACCAGTGCGAGATAAAGGTAGGATTATTTTCCCCCCAATATTAACCCCATCTTCAGAATAATTATCTGTACTGATAGCACGATATCCCACAACAGGAGCGAGATTAATATAACTACCCAAAGGTAATAAATAATATTGTAAATCAACTCCCCCTGCATCTCGATCACCAAAAGAAGTTTGATAGTCTCCACTAATAGTTAAACCCGTTTTACCAATGAAAACATCTTTAACCCCAATATTAATCCCACCATCATGTTTAGTAGAAGGAAATTCTGCATATCCTATTCTAATAATAGTACGAAAACTGGGATCATTATAGATATCTTCTAAGACATTGGGAGGATTTTTGAGCCATCGCTGTAATAATGGACTATCTTCAATCATTTCTGAGGGCAAATCAAAAGTGTTTTTTTTGAAATCTTCTGGCGTTTGTTTTACCTGAGCAAATAACGATTGACCGTAGACATTATCAGGAATTATTGAAATCAATAACGTTGATAAAATTAAATAAAAATATAGATTGTATTTTAGATTAAATTTGGCAAAAAGCATTTTTTTACAATTAGACAACTATTAGATTTAATAATATCATAAATTTTATGAACTTAATACCAGGTTTTAAATCAATAGAGTAAATATCAAAGAAAAAATTACCTCTATTACTCAGCTTGTAGAGGTACAATTCCTAACTTCACTAAATAGCCAATATTAATATATTCACTTGAAAACTGCCATAAAAGGGGCGATCAGAGAAAAATAAATCATAATTACTAATTGAAAAAACAAGAAAAATCGAATTTAGATAAGTTTTGCAAATCAATGGTTTTGGTAATGTCTATAAAAATTGTCGACAAACTCTAAGAAATAAATTTAGTTACTATTCAGATAAATGGGATTATAAAATTTTGGCCAATAAATATTTTATAATAAATGTGGTTTAATTTTGAATAATAAAAGTAATCTAATAGCAATGAAACCTAAATTTAAAAATATCGAAGATTGGCAAAAAGCAGAACAACTAATGCAACCAGCTTTAATTAGAGTTATGGATAATCTTCGTCAAGAGATAGAAAAATGTCATGGAATCACCGCAACTTATGAAGAAGTACAAACCCCCTACCCAGGCTATCAAGTATCTTTGACGTATCAAGAAACTTCTGCTAAGATAAGCATCTGGGAGATTTGTTTTAAAGTTTGTTTCCTGAATTATGAACTTTCTGTAACTAATGAACAAAAATTAGATAAAGATAGTCAAGTAGTAGATATTGATTCTAGTTTAATTGATGATACAGGAGGAATAGAATGGAAAAATTTAGATCTGAAAGCACAAGGAATTATACAGGAAATATTAGCTAATTTATCCCTCGATTAAATCTTAAAATTTATCCTTTTATGATGTCAGAAGAATTAAGAGAAATTCAACAAAAATCTGGAGCAATCTTAACAGATAGCGGAAGTCTGATCGAGAGTTTTGGTAATGATAACCAAGGTTTTCAAGCCGCTTATAATGGTGCGGTTATTTGCGATCGCAGTCATTGGGGGTTGCTACAAATCACAGGTGAAGATCGCCTTCGTTTTCTTCATAACCAGACGACTAATAATATTAATTCCCTCAAACCTGGACAGGGATGTGATAGTGTTTTTGTTAACTCTACAGGGCGGACTTTAGATCTAGTCACTGCTTACGTCACAGAAGAGGCCATTTTAATTTTAACTTCTCCTAACCGGCGTAAATTTTTATCAGATTGGATGGATCGTTACATTTTTCCGATGGATAAGGTGGAAATTAGTGATATTTCTCAGGAAAATGCTATTTTCACCCTCATTGGTTCTGAAGCTACTACTATTCTAGAGCAATGGGGTATTAATATCAATAATTTAGCTAAACTTAGCCTAGAGAATCATGAGCTAATTGATGTTAATAATAAGCAGATTAGAATCACTATCGGCAGTGGTTTAGGGATTACTGGTTATAATTTAATAGTCCCAATCAACCAAGGGAAGAATGTTTGGGAAGAATTGGTTGAATTAGGGATAATTCCCATCGGCGATCGCGTTTGGGAGCAATTAAGAATCAAACAGGGACGACCAGTTCCAGACAAAGAATTAACTGAGGATTATAATCCCTTAGAAGCTGGCTTATGGCACGCTATTTCCTTTGATAAAGGCTGTTATATTGGACAAGAAACTATTGCGCGTCTCAACACTTACAAAGGAGTTAAACAAAGACTTTGGGGTATTAAACTCAATAAAATAGTTGAACCTGGAATACCAGTAACACTTGATGGAAATAAAGTAGGAATTGTCACCAGTTCCACAATAATTGGACAAGAATTTTGGGGATTAATTTATGTAAAAACTAAGGCAGGAGGAGCAGGATTAACTGTTAAAATAGGGGAAGCAGAAGCAGAGCTAATAAAATTACCATTTTTCAGCCATGAATATTATAAATCTACTACTTAAAAATTAGCTTAGAGCAAAATAAAATCTTTTTCTTAGCTCAATTAATATTGGAATTAAGTCATAGCTTGATTCT
>DLXW01000095.1:0-419 GCA_003448685.1 Cyanothece sp. UBA12306 | reverse complement strand
GTCATAGCTTGATTCTACATTCGGGCATTTTGCATTCTTAATTTACTATAGCTCTATATCAAGATAGCTAAGATTTTTTAGTACATTTAAACTATAAAAATCTTAACCAAATCATGTAACTTTCTGTTAATATCTTAGAGAAACATTAAGAAACATTACAAAATCCTAATAAATGAAGTTATTAATTGTTGGTGCAACAGGCACATTGGGGCGACAAATAGCCCGTCATGCTATAGATAAAGGATATGAAACCCGTTGTTTAGTCAGAAATTCCAAAAAAGCAGCCTTTTTAAAAGAATGGGGCGCACAATTAGTGATAGGTAATCTCTGTGAAGCCCAAACCCTACCTCCAGCCTTAGAAGGAATAGACGCAATTATTGATGCTGCTGCTGCCAGAGCTACCGACTCCCTGTCCATGA
>DLXW01000267.1:11815-13986 GCA_003448685.1 Cyanothece sp. UBA12306 | reverse complement strand
GTAATTAGTAATTAAATAACCTTTTTCTTTTTATAGTTAATAACTGATAATTGATAATTGATTATATGCAGCAAGTTCGTAATTATTATGCCATTTTAGGGGTTCCTAAAGATGCCACCAGCGAGGAGATAAAAAAGTCTTTTCGCAAATTAGCCCGACAGTACCATCCTGATGTTAATCCAGGGGACAAAACGGCTGAGGAGAAGTTTAAGAGTATTAATGAAGCTTATAATACTCTCTCTGATGAAACTAAGCGTGCTGAGTATGATTTACGGCTTTTTGGTAAGGGAAAACGCCGTCCGACTCGTGGGAGGGATGCAATTCCCCGTAATGGCAATGGTGTTAGGAATAATTATCCTCAAGATCAGGATTTTTGGCGATTTCAAGATTATGGCCCCGTTACTAGCAAAAGAGCTAAAGTTGTTAGTCCTTCCCGTTCAGGACGACGGGATGTGGAGGCTAAATTAACTTTACCTTTAGAGAAAGCTTATCGCGGGGGAAGGGAACGTATTCGTCTTGAAGATGGGCGATCGTTGGAAGTGGAAATGCCTCCAGGAATGATTGATGGTCAGAAAATTCGTCTCAAAGGTCAGGGACTTGATGGCGGTGATCTTTATCTTAAGATTACTATAGCAACTCATGGTTTTTTTGCGTTACAAGGAACTGATATTTTTTGTCGCATTCCTGTTACTCCCACGGAGGCAATTTTAGGTGGTGCGGTGGAAGTTCCAACTCTTGATGGGTTGGTTAAAATGACTGTTCCTCAAGGGGTTAGAGCAGGACAAAGATTACGTTTAGCTAATAAGGGGTATCCTGATAGTAATAATAGTCGCGGCGATCAATTAGTAGAAATTCAGATCGCTATGCCTTTAGAAATTAGTGAGGAAGAGTTGGAATTATATAAAAAAATTCGGGAAAAAGAAACTTTTAATCCTCGGCAGAGTTTACTTTGAAGTTGGGGAGTCGGGAGTCAGTTTGACCAGGAGATGATTTAATATTTTTCGGTTTGTTTCCTAATAAGAAAATATGTTTTTAAAATGTATCTTAGCTTAATGAAATTATGAAATTAGATTATGGATAAACAAGAGTTACTTAATATTATTGAAAGGGCTAGACTAGAGGAATGGGATGAACTTGATCTCAGTTACAATCCACTAATAAATTTACCATCGGAAATCGGACAATTAACTTCTCTTAAAATACTTAAAGTTAATGACAATGAACTTATAGAACTTCCATCGGAAATCGGACAATTAACTTCTCTTGAAATACTTAATGTTAGTGATAATCAAATCATAAAAATACCTGTGGAGATCGGACAATTGACTTCTCTTAAAATACTTGACATTGGGGGAAATCAATTAAGAGAAATTCCATCAGAAATAGGAACGCTTAGTCTTCTAAAAGAACTCGATATCAGTGACAATAAACTAACAGAATTAGTAACAGAAATAAAAAAGTTATCTAATCTTGAAATACTCAAGCTTCAGGGGAATAAGCTAAATAAAATATCAACAGAAATAGGAAAATTGAGTTCTCTTAAATATCTCAATATTTGTGGAAATAAAATCAGAGAATGGCCGACAGGAATAGACTCACTAATTTATCTTAAAAAACTTTACATGACTAACAATCAACTAATAAATATTCCAAATAAAATAGGAAAATTAATTTCTCTTAAAGTACTCTGGATTAGTGGAAATGAACTAAAAGAATTGCCAGCAGAAATTGGAAAATTAACCTCTCTTGAAGAACTTCACCTTAGTCACAATAAAATAACAACAATACCAGCAGAGATGGGTGAATTAACTTCCCTTCAAAAACTCGAACTCATGGAAAATCCTTTAGAAAACCCACCCATAGAAGTCGCTAACCTAGGAATTGACGCAATTCGTGACTATTTTCGTCAGAAAGAAGAAGAAGGAGAAAACACGATTTATGAAGCAAAATTAATTATCGTAGGAGAAGGAGGAGTCGGAAAAACCACCTTAGCGAGAAAAATCATAGATCAAAGTTGTCAACTTCCGCAAGAAAACGAAACAACTAAAGGAATTGATATCCAACAATGGTATTTTCCTATTGAGGGACAAGATAAACCATTTCGGGTTAATATTTGGGACTTTGGAGGACAAGAAATCTATCACGCAACCCATCAATTTTTCTTGACAAAA
>DLXW01000267.1:11437-11584 GCA_003448685.1 Cyanothece sp. UBA12306 | reverse complement strand
CCATCAATTTTTCTTGACAAAACGTTCACTTTATGCTCTAGTTGCCGATAGTCGAACTGATTCTCCTAACTTACCCTATTGGTTAGAAGTTGTTGAATTACTCAGCGATAAAAGTCCAGTATTATTAATCAAAAATGAGAAAGATAA
>DLXW01000267.1:0-11181 GCA_003448685.1 Cyanothece sp. UBA12306 | reverse complement strand
GAGAATATTAAAGAATTTTTACCCACTAACTTTGCAGACAACAACCGTGGGTTAACTAATATTATTAATAATTTGCAATTTCATTTAAAAAATTTACCCCATGTGGGTACAACTTTACCGAAAACTTGGATAGATATTCGACGGATATTAGAAGAAACCTTAGAGAAGGAACAAAAAAATTATATTACCTTAGAAGAATACTTAAAAATTTGTCAAACAAACAAAGTCAAAAATAATAAAGATGCTTTACAAATCAGTCAATTCTTACATGACATTGGAGTTATTCTTCACTTCCAAGAAGACAAAGCATCTCCTCTCTACAAAACCGTCATTCTCAACCCAGAATGGGGGACAGATGCAGTATACAAAGTTTTAGATCATCATCAAGTTATTCAAAACTTAGGAAAATTTACTACAACAGACTTAGCAGATATTTGGAGTAATCCTGAATATAAAAATATGCTACCAGAATTATTAGAATTGATGAAAAAATTCAAACTATGTTATCAACTTACCAATGCAGAAAACACCTATATTGCGCCACAATTATTAACTAAAGAACCACCTCAATATGAATTATTCAATCAAACTGAAAACCTACTCATGAAATATGAGTATGAATTTCTACCCAAAGGAATTATCATCAGATTTATTGTCGAAATGTCTCGCTTAATTGATGAAGCAAACGTTTGGCAAACAGGAGTCTTACTAAAAAGAAAAGAAAACAACCAAATTACCTTTGTTGAAGTCATCGAAAGTTATAATAGAAGGGAAATAAACATTAAATTTTATGGAGATAACAAAAAAGGACTTTTAGAGATAATAACCAATAAATTTGATGAAATTCATGAAAGCTATCATCAACTACAAGTCAAACAACTAATTTCTTGTAATTGTCAAATTTGTTCCAATAAACAAACTAAAAATCCCCATTATTACAAATTAGATCTCTTAAAAAAACGTTATTTTTCCGGTAAATTAAAAATTGAATGTGAAAAAGAACCCTTTGAAGAAGTTAATATAATATCATTAATTGATGATACAATTGGATGGAAAAAAGTCAAACAAAAAACTATCAAACTAGAAGATAATGAAATTGTTAAACTAAAAGAAGAAACGAGACATATTACTAACTATAATTTTCCTAATGCAACTTTAAATAATACAGCTTTTCAATCACCAAACAGTAATCAAATATCGCAAACCCATAGTGGAAATGGTGACAATATAGGAAAAAATAAAAATATTAATAATATTCCAGAAAAACAAGAAGATCAAATAGCAAAAAAAAATACCTCAGCAGTTAAGACAAATACATTAGTAGTAATCTGGGGAAACCTATTAACAACAATAACAAATTGGCAAACAATAGTAGGAATAATCACAGCATTAATTTTAGGCATAATTGGATTTGTATCTAATAACTCAAATCCATCACCTGATCCCATTCCAAAAACAACACCATCAGAAAATTCAAAACCTAAATTATAAACAGTTTACATTCTTCTCTTTTGATATTAACTTTTTTACTTACTATCTCATAATTGATTGAGAGATTGCTAACTTAATTCAACGCACTCCTAAATTAAAGAAAACCGTCCCGCGACGGATACCATTTTCACTTCCTTGACTGCTAATTGTCAGCGATCGCAAATTATTTAGTAGGGGTTTAATGGATAATTCAACTACCTTGACAATGGGTAATTTTTGCTCTAATAATTTTTCTCCTTGATCCCAATCTATATACAAATATCCATCATTTTCAGGAGATAATCCTGCAATAGCTTGCTGCAATTTCTCACTGCGGATCAAGGTCATTTCTGGGTTAGAAATTGCCTGGGACATAGCTGCAACTGAAGTCGCAAAAATGACATAATCATCTGTTTCTAAATATAAGCCACTGACGTGAGCCTCTAATTGTGCTACACTACCGTTATGATTGCCCTTTCCCGCGGTTAATTTTGTCCAGGCGGTGACCGTAGTATCTAATAAAGGCAGTTTACCGACGCTATAGCCTTGTTTTTGAGCTAATTCATCCAATTTTTCTAAAATTTCAGCTAAATTAACTTCTGGGACCTTTTGGGCTACAAAAATACCATCAGGTTCATCCCCATTAGGATTAGGAACCAAAGCCAGGCTAAATTCCCCTTTAACCCAAGGAAAAATCTCTTCAGATAAATTCAAACCCAAAGTTTCTTGGAGTGAGTTTATAGCCTGATTAAACACCTGTTGTAGAGGACTTTCGGTTGCTAGTCCTGTAGCGATTTGAGTCCACAATTGATTTAAGTCAGTGCCAGCGGCCGTTAAAATGCTATCAGGTGGTATGTAGGCCAATGCCCCCACAGGTTCCGATAAAGATGGTGGGTGATCTTCAGCTTCTGAAACCCCAATTAAGGCAGTTTGGGCGACTAATCCTGCAGATTTTAGCGAAAAAGCGACAGTTATATTTTCTTTAATTTCGGGCAATTCGGGTATGGGTAAATTGCCTAACCAAGCCGATAAAGCTGGAAAATTGGCATACAATAAACCTATATGGGGTTCAGTAATAGTTTTCAAAGCATCCTGATAAATGGGAGCGTGTTTTAGGTTTAAATCAGGAACTTGAACATTATTGATCGCATCCCGTAAAATTTTAGGATGATTAGCAAATAAAACTACATTGTTTAAAATAGCCGTAGCAGAAAGATTATTATTAACCGGAGTTTCACGATTTTTTTGATAAATTAGATTAACTCCCTTATAAGGTTCAAAAATTAGGTCAGAAGTTCCAGCGATCGCATCCTTAGAATAGGATGCTTGAATAAACTCCTTAGCCAACTCTGAATCTTTAGTTTTTACTGCTAATAAATAACCTGGTTTAACTCCATTACTAGAATTGTGATCAAAGTCTAGTGAAGTAACAGCTAAAGTGATCTCTTCCCCTAACCAGGGTTGAATTTGCTGAGAATAATCTAGTCCAGTTTTAGCTAACAGTTGTTTTTCGAGAGTTAGAAACTGTTGATGAGATCGTCTTCTATTTTGGGGAAAAGCGATCAATTTAGCTAAAGCTTCTAAACGATCAGGATTAACTAACAACGATATCATCACAGGAGCTTGTTTAGGAACAAATATCGCAGTGGTTGGTTCTCTAAGAACTCCTCCTGATAACAAATTGAGAGGACTTTGGGCTAAGATCCAGTATAGGCTACCACCGGCCAAAGATAGGATAAAAAAGACGCTGATAGCTAGGATAATGAAAAAAGAGCGCAGCTTCACGGTAATTTGTTGTTAGTGAGCAATAACTAATATTGATTGTAATCTGCTTTGTCAATTAAAACTGAGAAAATTACTCTTCGGGTTGGTCCCCATCAATAAAATTTAGGGGTTTGCGCCCTTTGCTTTTTCGGTCATTAAACCTGCTAAGCTATTAAACAATCTCTTAAGATCTACCCATGATTGACAGCTAGGTATGTATTACAATCAATCTCTTCCTCAGATAACCGTCACTGAACTGGCTACTCGCCTTAATCAACCAGAGGGAACAATACAATTAATCGATGTCCGTGAACCCCATGAAATAGATATTGCCTATATTGAGGGGTTTCATGTGCTTCCTTTGAGTCAATTTGCTGATTGGTCAACCGATCTTAAAAACCGCTTTAATCCTGATGTAGAAACCCTAGTAATTTGCCATCATGGTATGCGTTCTGCCCAGATGTGTCAATGGTTACTAAATAATGGTTTTACTAATGTTAAGAATATTATGGGGGGCATTGATGCCTACGCGATCGAAGTCGATCCTTCTATGGCTCATTACTAAAACTGTTTTCTAAACCTAATAATTTGAATCTTGGGTTTAACTGATTTTCTGCACAGGTTCACCCATTTTTATAATCAATTATGACTAAATCAAATACTTTAAATAAACGCCATCAAAATATACTACGAGCAACGATTAAACATTATATTGCTACAGCCGAACCAGTTGGTTCAAAAACCTTAGTCCAAGAGTATAATTTTAGTGTGAGTTCAGCTACTATTCGCAATGCTTTAGGGCAATTAGAAAAAGCAGGTTTGCTCTATCAACCCCATACCTCTGCTGGACGTATTCCTTCTGATGGTGGTTATCGAATTTATGTAGATAATTTAATAACTCCTGATGATCAAATTAAACAAAAAGTAGAACAATATTTAAATCAAAAGTTAGCAAAAGAGAGTTTTAGTTTCGAGACTTTAATTCAAAGGGCAACTCAAATTTTAGCAAATTTTAGTGGTTATATTGCCTTAATCACCCTGCCCCAAAGTTTCTCTAATCAATTACGTCATATTCAATTAATACCGGCTTCAGCAAAACAAGTTATATTGATTATTGTCACAGATAGCTATCAAACCCAGTCTATTTTAATTGATCTTACTCAATCTGTGCTTAATGAAGATTCAGAAAATGAAGAATTATTAGCTCAAGAATTACAACTAATTTCTAATTTTTTGAATGCCCATTTAAAAGGTAAGAATTTAACAGAATTAATGACTTTAAATTGGCAAGAAATAGACAAACAATTTGTTCATTATACCGAATTTCTTAAAAATTTATTATCCCAATTACAAGAATATTTAAAATCATCAATTGCTACACCAATGATGATCCATGGTTTATCTGAATTTTTGCTTCAACCAGAATTCTCTCAATTACAACAAGTACAAACTTTATTACATCTTTTAGAAGAAGAACAGGATCAACTATTACCCTTGATCTTTGAATGTCCAGTCAATAAATCCTTAACCAAGAAAGCAAATATTAGGATCGGTTCAGAAAATCCTCTAGAACCAATGCGACCCTGTTCTCTTATTTCTGCTGTTTATCAACAGCGAGACATTCCCGTAGGAAGTGTTGGAGTTATTGGTCCTACTCGCATGGTTTACGAGAATATAATTCCTTTAGTAGAATCAACAGCAGATTACTTATCAGAAGCATTGAGTTAACTATTAACTATCAACTATTAACTATTAACTATTAACTATTTATAGCCAAGTAGAGACAGAACGTAAAACCCGAGGAATAGGGGTATCTTGATTGAACTCTAGAATAGTTTCTGAATAGCCTAAATATCCCGATTCAGTAAAGGATAATAGCATTCTGTTTAGGGCCACCCAAACTTCCTCATCAAATTCCCAATCACAGTCTTTTCTTGAATAACAAGAGATAGATTTTAATGCCCAAAAATAGCTATTACGTACAACTGAACCGCCTTTTTTATATTTAGGTAAATCTTCTTGATCAATAATAATAATATCGTTATTTAGAGATACTTTCATGAGTCAATGAAATTAGAAATAACAGAAAATAGCAGACTAAACCGGTGAAAAAATCAAAACAGGGGCAAAACCATAACCAAATCGGTTATTATCAACAAAATGAATTTTATAAACCATTGAACCATCTCCCTGTTTAACACAATGTCCAATTCTTGCCATGGGTACAATATTCGTAGATTGCTGTGTATATGCAGTCATAAATCGCAACTCCACAATTTTCTCTAACCCATCATCAGTTTTAAATATTTGGTAATTCACCTTGCTTTGATAAATACTAATAAAATCATCCCAGCTTGTATTTTTATTATTGGCAAACTGACTAGCAAAACCTTCAGGCAGAGTTATTTCAGGAAAATTATTATTTTTTGTTTGTGCTACCACATGATTGATAAAAGCGATAAATTCATCTGCCAACCTCTGGGAAATACCAACAAAATAATTGGCTAATCTCATCCGACCGCCATCTTCAGCACCATTCAAAAAATGATATTCATTCCTTAAAAAGCTAACGGATTCTGTATAAATTTTATCAGAAATGCGTTCTAAAAATATTTCATCAGTCATTTTTAGCTCGATAAAGATATTGTAAATATTAAAGATTACTGGAGATAATAAAAGCTAATTATTGTATGATAGTCTGATTGATCAATCGTTGAAAGGGAGTGTAATCATAAGTCCTTCCCTGGCCAATAAAGTATCAGGAAAAACCGAGATAGCCTCTTCTTTAATTTGATCTAAAAAAGTATCATCATGAGCTGGATCATGGTGAAAAAGTACCAACTGTTTCACTTTAGCTGCTTGAGCAATTTTTATCCCTTCTTGCCAAGTAGAATGACCCCAACCCACTTTACTCGACTGAGGATTATAATACTCCTCATCCGTATAAGTAGCATCGATAATCAACACATCTGCTTCTCGAACCAATTTGAGGACATTTTCATCAAGGCGATCGGGAAAATGTTCTGTATCGGTAACATAAACAGCAGTTTTGTCTCTAAAGCTGACTCGATAGCCCAAAGCTTCCCCAGGATGATTTAATTTACCCGTTTCTACCCTAACATCTCCAATTGTGATAATTTCCCCCGCTTGTATATCATAAAATTGCAAATTACTTTGCATAATTTGTAACGGAACTGGAAAGTTAGGGTGCAACATTTGATCATGAAGACGTTGTTGCATAGTAGAGCCATTGGGAGCGGGTAAACCATAAATATGGAAAGAATTCCCAGCAACAAAAGCAGGAGTAAAAAAAGGAAACCCCTGAATATGATCCCAATGGGAATGACTAAAAAATAAATGGGCTGTTATGGGTGTTTCTGATAACATAGACTGTCCTAAAACCCTTAAACCAGTTCCACCATCAAAAATAAGACGTTCTTCTCCTACCTGCATTTCTACACAAGAAGTATTACCACCATAACGGACTGTTTCAGTTCCAGGACAAGGAATACTTCCTCTGACTCCCCAGAATTTGATATGGAAGCGATCGCATAAACTGGACATAAGATTTCCTAAGAAATGCAGTATTAAATATTTAGAAGACCTTGATTGAGTCAAACTAACCATTAGAATAGCAAGATTTGACCACTATTTTCGATGGTTGAGCGGTAATTTTATTAAGCACATACTTACCTCATAAATCAATAAATTGGTAAAGTTTTAATATAACTTTATATTATGTTGTAACTCTTAATAAAAACTCTTTACAATATCGGTAAAGAGCCTGGTAGACTGTATTTTAACCTCGTCATATTTTAAAATTAAGTTATGGTTAATACCCTTCAAAAACCTGAATTTGAGGAACTACGTCCAGGAATTAAAGTTCCTTCCCAAGAAACTCTCCTCACCCCTCGCTTTTATACAACCGATTTTGACGAGATGGCCAAGATGGATATCTCGGTCAATGAAGAAGAATTAAAGGCTATTCTCGAAGAATTTCGGACTGATTATAACCGTCATCATTTCGTTCGGGATGAAGAGTTTACCCAATCATGGGATCATATCGATGGAGATACCCGTCGTTTATTTGTAGAATTTCTAGAACGGTCTTGTACTGCGGAGTTTTCGGGGTTTCTTCTGTATAAAGAATTAGGCCGACGTTTAAAAGATAAAAGTCCCCTGTTGGCTGAATGTTTTAACCTGATGTCTCGAGATGAGGCCCGCCATGCAGGGTTTCTCAATAAAGCGATGTCAGATTTTAATCTCTCCCTCGACTTAGGATTTTTAACTAAGAGTCGTAAATACACCTTTTTTAAACCTAAATTTATCTTCTACGCCACCTATTTATCAGAGAAGATCGGTTACTGGCGTTATATCACCATTTATCGCCATCTAGAACAACATCCTGAAGACAGAATTTATCCAATTTTCCGTTTCTTTGAAAATTGGTGTCAAGATGAAAATCGTCATGGAGACTTCTTTGATGCCATCATGAAGGCTAATCCTGATATTTTAAATGATTGGAGAGCCCGTTTATGGTGTCGTTTCTTCTTGTTATCGGTATTTGCCACCATGTACCTCAATGATATTCAACGTGCTGATTTTTATGCTTCTTTGGGCTTAAATGCGCGGGAATACGATAAATACGTCATCGAAAAGACTAATGAAACTGCTGGACGAGTTTTCCCTGTAATCTTGGATGTAGAAACTCCTGAGTTTTACGAACGCTTAGAGGTTTGTGTCAAAAACAACGAGAAATTACGGGAAATTCAAGGTTCTAATAGTCCTAAACCCCTTAAGTTCTTGCAGAAGTTGCCTTTATACCTTTCTAATGGTTGGCAAATGGCACAATTATATTTCATTAAACCCATTCGGGTTGATCATTTAGCCGGAGTTGCTCGTTAATTTCAAGCCATAATGTCCTTTTTCCCCTTAATTTGATTTTAAGGGGAAGAAGGCCATCAGTGATTATCGTGACTTTATCAATACCTAACGACTAAGCTATAGAAGTGCTACAAACTCTTCAACGCTCAAACCAATATCTCGAATTATTGCTCTTAATGTTCCTTTGGCGATCTCTGAGTGATTGGGAACTACAACTTGGGAAAATGGTTCATCTCTTCGCATGATAATGTGGCTGCTTTCTTGTCGCTTTTGGTAGAAACCAACTTTTTCGAGAGCGTTGATACAATCTTTCCCCGAAATACTAGGCAACTTACTCACACAACCACCAAAAACGTTTCAAAATTGTCTTCTGGAACACATATACCGTCCTCATTTAGGGCAGCCACATATCCTACTATAGCTTCTTTGATATTGGACAGAGCCTCTTCTTTCGTCCTTCCCTGACTATTGCATCCTTTAAGACTTGGACACTCCACAATCCAATAACCATCTTCATCCTTGTATAAAATAACTTGTCTTGTATGCTGATCCATGAAAACAAACTATCATCTATTGTCTCTCTATTCTAACTGCAAATCCTGGTTAATTTAATATTCTTATCCCCCTTTGATGTCAGGCAGTTCTTCTGATGGATCATTTAACTTCACCGCAGCCTTTTGTAATACACTCAATTGACACTCTCCTGATTTTAGCGTAGCGGAATCAGGAGAGTGTCAATAACTATCAAGTTGATCAGGCAACAGTACAGTAATTTCCGCCTTAGCAAACCCAGACGCATCACGAGTGACAATTGCATCTACATTATGGGTAATGCACAAGAATACTGTACTGCGTCCTCAAAATCTTCAAAATTCATTGCAACGGCTTGTTCAAGAATTTCTAAATCGACTGAACAAATATTTAGCCTTTCCTCAGTAATAACTATCCCTTGAACAGGAGAATTGTGTTGTTCTAAACGAGATATCAATTGATCGGGAATTTTAATAATTATTTGATTCATTGTGTTACGGTTTTAGCGACTTTAAAAGAGCTTCTAATAATTGCCAACGATCGCCAGTTGGCAGCTGCAATGCTTGATTTTGTAGTTCTTCGAGCGTCAGTAAAGAGGAGAAATCTCCCCGGGCAAATTGCTTTGAACCATAATAAGCTCCGTCCGGAGTTAGGTAAACTTTGTCATATTCAGCCCCAATATCAATGATGACGGTTGCCTCGTTGTTTACGATTTCTTTCCATTTCTTCTTTTTTAAAATTCCGTCCTCAAATTCTTCCCAAAAGCTAGTCTTTTCATTCCACTGATATGCAATTGTGTTTTCGGAGTTGATCCTTCTACCAATCCATGTTTTGTGCTTTTGCATTAATTATTCCCTTTTGATCTTTGATTTGTAGTCAGAGGGACTTAATAATATTAAGTCCTTACTGATACTTGACTTCTAAATTCTTAGCTTTTACGCCAACAAATCAAACAAGCTGCGCCTACACCAGCAGTAATTAAAAGTGATGATAAGGGATTAAGGGGCATCGAACTATAGTGAATATCAGTGTTATCTTCTTGACTAATATTATTAAAATCAACCCCTTTTTCATTAACAGGAACCGTTAAAATATCTCCATGACCTTCTTGTTCAAATTCCACTTCCCACTCCCCAGGAATTGAATTATCAGGAAGAAAAGAAAAGCGTCCTTCTTCATCAGTTTCTCCCACCATCCAAGGTTCATCTGGATTATTGGGAGCATAGATTATTACTTTAGCTTTTTTGGCTGGTTCTCCGCTACTATAAACTGATTGAAACTCTAATTCATCTATAAAGTTGAAGTTTGTCTGCATCGCATGGGCTAGGGTTTTAGCCGGTGTTGCTAAGATTCCTAATAAGACGGGAAGTAATAGTAAAGTCTTCTTCAAAGTAGTCTTCTCCTCAACAATTTTATGTTCTAACTATAGCAAATTTGTTATAAATTAAACTTCTGACTTGGAGACTGTTGACTTGAAGACTTCATTCAAAAATCCCCCGTCAAAAACGAGGGATAATTTTAAAGACTAATTTGGTAAATTAGCCCACTGTTTTTAAGATATCTTGGGCGTGGGTAGCCGTTTGTACTGTTTCATCTACATGACTGATGTTACCTTCAGCATCAATAATGTAGGTAACACGCTTGGAATAGCCACCGCCATCTACATCATAAGCTTTGGTAATGGTTCCATCACTATCAACCAGAAGTTGAAAAGGTAGACCATACTTTTCTTTAAACTGTTTATGGGAAGCTTGATCGTCCATGCTCACCCCTAACACCACCATATCTTTACCTTGGTAATCTGTGTAGTTATCACGGAAGCTTTGAGCTTCTTTGGTACAACCTGGGGTGTCGTCTTTGGGATAAAAGTACAAGACAACTACTTTACCTTTAAAGTCAGACAAGGAGACGGTTTTGCCCTCATCATCGACGGTAGTAAAGTTTGGCGCAACTGTCCCAACGGCTAAAGTCATAGTTTCTCGTTCCTTAACTTAAAAATTTATCAATTAACCAACCGTTTTTAAGATATCTTCAGCGTGAGTAGCTGTTTGAACTTTTTCATCTACATAGCTGATTTTGCCTTCAGGATCAATAATGTAGGTGATTCGGTTAGAGTATTTTTGACCTTGATAAATTGTAGCAACATCGTAAGCATCAGTAATTTTGCCGTCGCTATCAACCAGAAGTTGAAAAGGTAAGCCATACTTTTCTTTAAACTGTTGATGGGAAGCTTGATCATCCATGCTCACCCCCAACACTACCATATCTTTATCTTGATACTGTGTGTAGTTATCACGGAAGCTTTGAGCTTCTTTAGTACAACCTGGGGTGTCATCTTTGGGATAGAAATACAAGACAACTACTTTACCTTTGAAGTCAGACAAGGAGACGGTTTTGCCCTCATCATCAACGGTGGTAAAGTTTGGCGCAACTGTTCCAACTGCTAAAGTCATAGTTTCTCGTTTGTTAACTTAAAAGTTGTCAGTTCTGATCATATATGAATCCTGACCCTTGACATACTCCCCCGTTAAA
>DLXW01000064.1 GCA_003448685.1 Cyanothece sp. UBA12306 | reverse complement strand
CATTCTCCATTCTTCATTCTCCATTCTTCATTCTTCATTCTTCATTCTTCATTCTTCATTCTTCATTCTTCATTCTTCATTTTGGGGTTGCAAAATAGTTTTGGAAGCTATACGAGTTTTTTTGCGCTGTGCCTGAGATAATTCTTCTCCTGCTTGTAAAGTAGTAGCATTTTCTTGTAGAACTGTAGCTGCACCTTGATCGCCTAATTCTAAAGCCGTTTTTGCTGCCGTTTGTAATAAGGTTGCGGCACCCGCGCGATCGCCTTCGTTTAATTTACTCTCTGCTAACTGGGTTTGACGATATTTAGCCAAAGTGAGGATAGAACGTTGCACATTAGCGTCTACTAAAGGTTCATAACTAGGTTGTCCCTCAACGATAACTGGCATTTTCTCAGAAAGTATTGCTTCTTTTGATGAACAAGGATCATCATAGCGGACTTGAATGGTCCCAATAGTGTGTTTTCCTGGAGATAACTGACTTAAATAGAAATTAACTAACACCACCCGCGAGATATCCTTCATTAAATCGCCTAAGCGAACAATATAGCTGTTTTCTTCGGTTTGAGTAGTTAATTCAACAGTTTCGGGTTCTACTTGGGCGATCGGTTTTAATTCGGCTAACCTAACTTCGGGAATGAATTCTAAGATAAGATAAGCATTAGTTAACCCTACTGATTGAGCGCGGGTAAAAAGGCGACTAAATTCCGTTAAAGCTTGTTCTGGTTGTTCAATATAACAGAGAGTTCCTCCAGCCAAGTCGGCTATTTGTTCGAGGATATCTTGATTCCAGTGGGAGCCAAAACCGAGGGTATTGAGGGTAATATTATATTCAGCAGCCACCTGGGCCAATTTTAAGCAGCGTTCATTATCTCCGTGTTCATTTTCTCCATCGGTAAGTAAAAAGATTTGAGATACTCGATCTTCTTTGCCCAAAGCGCTGGTTTTGATCCCTAATTTCATCCCCTCATCAATATTAGTTCCCCCAGAAGATTTCAACCTAGAAATAGTCTCTTTTACAGTATAAATATCATCCACATATTGATTGGGAACAATTAATTCAGCATGATGGTTAAAAGCAACCACACTCAAACGATCATTAGGTCCTAGTCCATCTACTAAATAATTAGCAGCTTCTTTAACCTTATCTATGGCTTGTGTGCGCATCGAAGCACTATGATCGATAATTAAGCACAAATTTAGAGGTAAAATGCGATCGCTTGCTTCAGAAGTAGCCCATAAAGAGATGGCTAATTGTCGCTGACTACTTGATTGATTAACATCAATATTACAGTCGCTTAGGGAAGTTTCCAGATTGACTTTCATGGTTAGACTTAATGGTACTTTTCAATTGGGTATACCAATATTTTAGTTGAGTGAGTGACAGTAATTGTGGGGAATATGGGGAGAATAAAGCAATTGTTAGGTTTTTTGCTTTACTCTTTTCCAAAAATTCCCCGTCATCCTTCCCATTGGTTTGATAGCAGGGAGAATGGGAAATTAATTAAGTAATAACAGTGGGTTCATCTCGTCCTGTAAATTCCTTAATTTTAGCAATTTCATCAGCTAGTTTAATTAAAGGTTTTAGGGCTTCTTGAGTCTCAATATTATGCTGACTAGCATCAGGTTCATAACTTTCGATATAAACCCTTAAAGTTGCACCTTTGGTTCCCGTTCCCGATAATCGAAAAACAATCCGAGAACCATCAGTAAACCCAATGCGAATACCCTGTTTTTGACTGACGCTACCATCGACTGGATCGGTATAAGAAAAGTCATCACTATAGGCAACTTCATAGTCACCGTATTGCTTTCCTTTCAATTCCACCGTCATCGAACGGAGTCGTTCCATTAATTCATTGGCCGGTCCTGACTCAACTGCTTCATAGTCATGGCGACAATAATAATTACGTCCGTATGTTTTCCAATGATCGCGGACAATTTGTTCAACAGACTCCCCACGAACTGCCAGAATATTCAACCAGAAAAGTACAGCCCAAAGACCATCTTTTTCTCGAATATGGTTTGATCCTGTTCCGAAACTTTCCTCACCACAAAGGGTTGCTTTATCTGCATCCAATAAGTTACCAAAAAACTTCCAACCTGTGGGAGTTTCATAACAGTCAATACCCAGTTTTTTCGCAACTTGGTCTACTGCTGCGCTAGTGGGCATAGAACGGGCAACTCCTGCTAGTCCATTCTTGTATCCAGGAACTAATTTAGCATTAGCTGTTAAGACCGCCAAACTATCACTAGGAGTCACAAAAAACTTGCGGCCTAAAATCATATTGCGATCGCCGTCTCCATCAGAAGCAGCCCCAAAGTCGGGGGCATTATCGCCAAACAAAATCTCCACTAAATCGTGGGCATAGACTAAATTAGGATCGGGATGACCACCGCCAAAGTCTTCTAAGGGAGTTCCATTGAGAACAGTTCCACTCGGCGCACCTAAATGCTTTTCAAATAAAGCATGGGCATAAGGTCCAGTAACCGCATGAAGGGAGTCCATAGACATCCTGAAGCCACCTGAACTCAACAAACCTTTAATTTTCTCAAAATCGAATAAAGTTTGCATTAATTCGACATAGGGTTCCACAGAGTCCATCACTTCTATGTCCATTGCCCCTAATTTGAAGGAAGCGGGGCGATCGAGATTAATGTCAGCTGCCTCGAGTATTTTATATTCAGTAATGGTTTTAGTGCGTTCAAAGATAGCTTCAGTGACTTTTTCAGGGGCTGGGCCGCCATTGGCAACATTGTATTTAACCCCAAAGTCTCCATCGGGACCGCCAGGGTTATGACTAGCAGAAAGAATGATACCTCCCAAGGCTTTATGTTTACGAATAACACCCGAAGCTGCGGGGGTAGAGAAAATACCGTTGCATCCCACTAAAATACGGCCAATACCGTTGGCAGAAGCCATTTTTAGGATAATTTGGATGGCTTGACGGTTGTAGTAACGGCCATCTCCACCCAGAACCAGGGTTTGTCCTTGGATACCTTCGAGAGAGTCGAAGATAGACTGGATGAAGTTTTCGAGATAATTAGGTTTTTGGAAGTCGGTAACTGCTTTTCTCAGTCCCGAGGTTCCTGGTTTTTGATCGGTAAAGGGGGTAGTAGTAACGGTATGAATTGTCATGTTAATCTAGCTTTAATCTTGATAGTGTAGGATTTTGGCTTTGAGGTAAGATATATTGACTTTGCTTTATTTTATAGCGAATGGGTAATGGTGAATAGTTGATAGGTAGGTGTTTCAAATTAATTAGAAAATAGTTGACAGTAGAATTAAGAATTTAGAATGTAGAATTAAGAATTTAGAATTTAGAATTAGGTTATGACTCGATTCCAAGATTTATAAATGTCAAACGCGTTGATGCGTAGTGCTATAGTCTATTGCGCTATAGTATAGTTTGAAAATTTTAGAACCAAGCAAACACGACCCCAATGGGTACAATTCAAACATTACCAGGAACGCGAGATATATTGCCAGAAGAGATCGGATACTGGCAATATGTAGAGAAGATTACTACCCAAATTCTCAGTCGGGCCATGTATCAAGAAATTCGGTCCCCTATTTTTGAACAAACTTCTTTGTTTGAACGGGGTATCGGGGAAGCCACCGACGTAGTGGGCAAAGAAATGTATACTTTTAAAGATAGGGGCGATCGCTCTCTAACCTTACGTCCTGAAGGAACCGCTGGGGTAGTTCGCGCTTTCCTCCAAAATAACCTCTACGCTACCGGAGGAGTCCAACGTCTCTGGTATCACGGTCCGATGTTTCGCTACGAAAGACCCCAAGCAGGTCGTCAACGACAATTTCATCAAATTGGGCTAGAATTACTCGGTAGTGGCGATCCTCGGGCTGATGTGGAAGTCATTGCTTTAGCAACTGATATTCTCAAAAAATTAGGCTTACAAAGTTTAAAATTGGACCTTAATTCTGTGGGCGATCGCAACGACAGACAACGCTATCGAGAAGCATTAGTAAACTATTTTTTACCCTACAAAGATGAGTTAGATCCTGACTCCCAAGATCGCTTAGAAAAAAATCCCCTACGCATTCTTGATAGTAAAAATCAACGCACCAAAGAAATCAATCAAAATGCTCCGAGTATTCTACAGTATTTAGGGGATCAATCTAAACAACATTTTGATCAAGTTCAGCAATTATTAACCGAATTAAATATTAGTTATCAACTCAATTCTTGTCTAGTTCGCGGCCTAGATTACTATACCCATACCGCTTTTGAAATTCAATCCGATGATTTAGGAGCGCAAGCCACTGTTTGTGGTGGGGGACGTTACGATGGTTTAGTGGCCGAATTAGGAGGGCCTCAAACCCCTGCGGTGGGATGGGCCATCGGGATGGAACGTCTGATCATCCTCCTCAAACAAATCCAAAATTCACCCCATACCTCCCCTGATATTTACATCGTATCCAAGGGGGAACAGGCCGAAGGACAGGCTTTGATTCTAGCCCAAAAGTTGCGTTTTCAAGGATTAACAGTAGAATTAGACCTAAGCGGTAGTGCCTTTGGTAAGCAATTTAAACGTGCCGATCGCTCTCAGGCGATCGCTTGTTTAATCTTAGGAGACAATGAAGCAACTAACCAAACTGTTCAACTCAAATGGTTAGCTACCAAACAACAAGAAACCTTAGATCAAAGTCAGTTAATTCAGAATATCGGGGAACTTAAAGTCCAATTAGATAGACATAAACAAAAAACTGACCTGAGTTCGGAGTAACTGTTCTGCCGATAATAATATTCAAGAAGCAGACAAACTCCTAATAGTTTCAAATCATCGAGAAATTAGCTGATGTAGAACTTGGATAACTGAGTAATTATCAAGGAGAACAAATGATGAAATCTTGGGAATTTCTGGTACAAAAAGAAGGCGATCGTCAATGGATTCCTATAGAAACCCCAACAGTTGAATTAGAAGCAGGTAGATATCGCATTTTAGCTAATTCTAACCGTTGTAATCGTAACATTGAGGTTCGTCTTACCCATCAACTCCTAGAAGGGGAAACCTCTATTGATCAATCCCAGAAATATTCCCGACAAGCAAATCAACAAGGATTAGTGATGGTTCTTCCTTACACTGATTTTTCGGAAGGAATTTGGCAAATTCGCTGTTCTGGGGATATTCTGTCCGATTTGATCGGGGAAACTTGGAGAGAAACCCTAGAAATTAAGATTTCACCCTCAGAAGTAGTTCTTAATTCCCCTGAAGCAGATGATCTCGGAGAATCAATCAGATCCCAAGAAAGCGAAAAAGTTGGGATAAAATCAACAGTAATAGAGAATAATATTGACAAATCTCCTAATTCTCAAGGTCAATATTATTTAGAGAAATTAGAAAAATTATTAAACCAAAAAATAGAGCCATGCTTGGATAGTTATGGAATTAACTTAGAGGAAAATACTAGGGATTCTTTTGTTAGTTTATCATCTCCTGATATATTAAAAGCTCCCACTATACAACTAATCTTAGATCAAGAAAAACTTCAGGGAAACCCAGGAGACGTTATCACTCTTTCAGGAAGCATTGAAGTTCAAGATGCGGATGAAGATCTAGCTTTAACTGGACAACTCCGTTACGAAATTAAGCATCCCCATACTGATGAAATTTTGGTCAATGTAGCAGAACCTATCTTTGATCAAATTTTACCCTATAAATTTAGTAAAACTTTAGCTATTCCAACTGAAATAGAAGACATTATTTTTATTTTGGGAGAAGTCTTTTTAGAAACTCTAAACGGAGTTTCTCTTACTCAATATCCTTTTAAAATTTATACTAGCGAACATCATCCTGTTAGTTACAGTATTGAATTACTAAATACTGAAGATCAATCGTGCCACAAATTTGATTTTGAAGTAGCAGAAAAAATTGCCGCAAAATCGAATAATTTAGAATTACCAACTCCTGCTAAATCTTCTTATCCTTTAATTCCTTCTTTTTCAACCTCTGGTAAAGTATTACCTCCTAAATTAAAAACGGAGTCAGTATCTCAAAAATCCGAGAAAAAGTCTTTAAATTTACCCCAAATTCTTTAAATAATTATCAAAATAAGGAGTGATAAACTAAATGGTTAAAATTGTTGGTATTAATGGTAGCTTGCGTTCAGGTTCCTATAGCGCCAAAGCATTAGAATTGGCTAAAAAAAGCGTAGAAAATTTAGGAAATGAGGTAGAAATACTAGATTTACGAGAGATGTCCTTACCTTTTTGTAATGGAGGAGACGAATATCCAGACTATCCTGATGTAGAAAAATTACGTCAAACAGTCAAGACATCTGATGGATTAATTTTAGCAACCCCAGAGTATCATGGGAGTATCAGTGGGGTGATTAAAAATGCCTTAGATTTAATGAGTTTTGAGCAATTATCTGGTAAAGTAACCGGATTAATTAGCGTTTTAGGTGGACAAACCAACAGTAATGCCCTTAATGATTTGAGATTAATTATGAGATGGGTTCATGGCTGGGTTATTCCCGAACAAATTGCCATAGGACAAGCTTGGAAAGCCTTTGATGAAGAAGGAAAATTTTTAGATCAAAAACTTTCAGAAAGACTCGATAAGTTTGCTTACAGCTTAGTAGAAAATACCAAAAAACTTAAATAATTAAATTAGATGTAAGATTAAATTAGATTAAGTTTTTTTTGAATAGCTGCGCTTCCTAAAACTAAAGTATTAGCCATGTTATTCAACTTATAAGAATGAGTCTGAATTTTCTCAATAGCTTGGCTAATTCCTTCTATTTGTTGTGAAGTCCCTAAAAATACTCGATGTCGAATCCAAACAGTTTGTGCAGCAATTCTTTCAGTATTAGGAAATTTTAGTTGTTCATCTTTGAATATTCCAGTTTTATGGATGGGTGGATATGCAGAGATTAAACTAGGGATTCCTTCAGCTCTGAGTGCTTCAACAAATAGACGACGAGGAAGATGATTGAAAGCTGTAGAATCATAGTAGAAAATATATAAATAACCAGGTGCATCTACATTAACAGGACGATGTTGAGGAGTAATTCCTTTAATTTGACTTAAGGCATCATCTAAAGTTTTTATATTATGTAGACGCTGAGGAACTTGAACTTTAAACCGTTTTAACTGAGATGAGAGAATAGCTGCTTGAAATGCAGTCATCCGACAATTAGAACCAGCTTCGTAATATTTTCCCAATGACTCCCCTAATCTTCTGCCACAGTTGATTAAAGTCCAGCATTTATGGAAGAGTTTTTGATTATTAGTTACAATTGCCCCTCCTTCTCCAGAAGTTATAGTTTTGGAAGCTTGGAAACTAAATGATCCAGCTATACCTAAACTTCCAGCTAATCTTCCTTTTGCTGTTGAACCATGGGCATGAGCAGCATCTTCAATTACTTGTATTTCGTGCTTTTGAGCTATTTGTAAAATATCGTCGATATGACCTATAACTCCCCCTAAATGAACAACCATCACAGCCTTAGTTTTTGGTGTAATCGCTTGCTCAAATGCTGCTGGATCTAAGGTCATTGTCTGGGGACAAACATCGACTAATATGGGTTTTGCCCCTACCATAATAACGGCAGAAGCAGTGGCAACAAAAGTATAAGCAGGAACAATTACTTCATCTCCAGCTCCAATTCCAAGACCTCGTAAAATAATTTCTAAAGTATGTGTTCCATTGGTAACTACTAAGCCATACTTACATCCCTGAAAATGTGCAAATTCCTGTTCAATACTCTTAACAACTGAATTATCCTTATCCCATTGACCACTATTTAGGGTCTCAACAAGAGCTTCTTGCTCTTGTTGTCCAAAAACAGGCCATTGAGGAAAAGGTGTTTCTATGGAAGGATTTCCCCCAAGTAAAGCTAATTTATCCATTGAAAAAGTTCCTTTAAATGATCAGATAATCGAATTGTCATAGCTACTATTGTCAAAGTAGGATTGGCAAAGCTAGAAGTAGGAAAAACTGAACTACCTGCGATCAATAAATTACTGAGTCCATGAACTTGACAATTGTGATTCACAACTCCTTCGGTAGGAGTTATTGACATCCGCGTTGTCCCTATAAAATGTGCAATATTTGCCTTGAAGTTAATTTCAGGGACTGATCTAATTTCCCCAATTTTATTATTAAGAAAGGTTTCGTTGAGAATCTCGATTAACTTAAATATTGTACTAACATCTAAATTATTATATTGCCAATCTATTTTGACTCGCGGTATATCTAAAGCATCTTTTTCCTGACTCAAGATTATTTGACTCGATGGATTGGGGGCTTGTTCTACATCAATTCTTAAACGATACCAATTAGATTTATTTTTGAGTACTATTACTGGAATTTTAGATTTTATAAATAAGTTACTAGCAAGCATTTTACTCCCATAATTAATTATAGTCAATGGATCAACAATTATATTTTTAAAATGTTGAGCTAATTGTTTATGATTACGATACTTAAGTAAATTTATTAAAGAAAGATAGCCAACTTGATGATTAGAGTCTTCAGGATTTGTTCTTTCAATAAACATTCTATGGTTAAGAATTTTGTATTTTTCTTGAAACTCAGAGGTTAATGAGATAGAACGTTGACACCAAATTCCATCTTTTGATTTTTCGTAATTTTGGATAATATCTTTAAATAATTTTAACTCCAGGTAATGCACTAAATGAGATTGATAAAATTTTACAACATTTTTATTTTTAAATCCTGATAGCATTAGAATCTTGGCATTTTCTATACCGCCCATGGCCAAAACATAATACTTACTTTTTACTGAAATCTTTTTGGCTGGAGAATTAGGAGCAGAAGATATAAATTCTAAGTTAACTACCTTGCTGTCTTCATAAACTATTTGTCTGCAAGTTGCATTATAAAATATCTTGACTTCTTTTAAATCTGATAAATATTTTTGAAAATTAGTAGGAGGACTAAATCTATATAAATTGTTAATGGTTAAATTTGAGAATTTAGCTCCCTCAATCAGAGATGTCTTATAGTTAGGAAGGGATTCTTTTAATTCGTAATTATAATCCCCTAATTCTAAATATTTATGAGCGCGGAAATAATACGGTTCTAAATCGCTACTATTGATACACCAACCACTATAAGGAACCCAAGAGCGATGTTGAAAGTCGATTTCATCGAAACGAATGCAGCGTCCTGCCCACTTTGTTGTGTTGCCTCCTAGACAACGGTATTGATTAAGTTCCACAGGAGCATGAAATTCTGGATCTACTTTTGCTTTAGATAAATCTTGAATCTGTTTTGAATCTTTGAGAGAACCGCTTTCAAAAACAGCAATATTCAATCCTTTGTTAGACAACTCTTTAGCAAGGGTTATCCCTGCTGCACCAGCACCAACAATACAAATATCGAACTCAAGATAATCACTATCACTAACTTGTTGACAATTAATTAACATAAGTTTTAGGCAATATTCAAAACTATAATTTATTGATTAAATCAAAGTATTTTATCTTCACCTAAATTATAATAGATTGAATTAAGCTGTAGTTATATTCAAGGATATTTTTTTAATAAAAGTTAATAAATTAATAAAGAGTCAATCTAGCAATCGTCACCCCGATCATCTCTAATTGTGCTAACTTTGTGGTACTCCTAGAAAGAACGGAACTCGATGCTCATACCAAGGGTCAAAAGATTCTGGTGAGCGCGATCGCCGGATTTATTATTCAACAGGCCATCCCTAGCATAAGTTTATAGACGAAAAAACCATGAAAATTAACTTACCCCTGAGACTAGCTACCCTAGCCACAGTTACCTTTAGTAGTTTAATACCTTTCAATACCCCTGTTAAAGCTTCTACCTTTGAAGAACAAGCCTTAAATCAAGAGGGTGTAATTGCCATCGCCAGACCTTACGGACAGAATAAATACGATCTATTAATCATCGAACAAATTCCCGATAAACAAGCTTGTTGGGCAGAAAGTGGCTCTAATCCTGTTCTAGTTGAGCCTCTTTTGCTAAATTTTGATTTTACCGGAATTTGCCGCCGTGCGACCGATAGTAACGGTTATTCAATTCGAGTCGATGGTAATGATTTGGGGTTAGATTATCTGTTGCGTCTAGTTCCCCGTGGTGGAGAATTAGTCTTAGTTGGTACTCCGAGATCAGGAAATTACACAGAAATCGTTCTTGGTAGCACCAAAGGACTAGCTTCTGGGTTTATGAAAGTTATACTTAATCCAGGGTGGCAATTTAGTAAAAGAGCCTATCAAGGAAAAACCTTAGGTCACTTTTATATTAGCGGTTCCCAAGCAGCGATCGCCGGTGATGTTGCCGCTATCTCCACCCCTTCTGTTACAGCAACCTCTGTAGTCAATACCACAGCAACAGCCAATTTTCAGGATATTACTGACAATACCTACAAAACAGAAATTGAAAAAGCTGTAGCCATGGGATTTGTTTCGGGATTTGAAGACAACACCTTCCGTCCCCAAGAAGCAGTCACCCGTGAACAACTCATTTCCATGGCCGTTGATGCCATTGGTACCGTCTATAAAGTTGATTTGGCTGCTCAACCCCAACGGGATATGATTCCCTTTAAAGACGTAGATAGTGATCGCTGGAGTGCCAAAAAAATCAAATGGGCCCAGTGGAATTTCCTCAATATTGGCAATCCTAACAATACTTTACAGCCTACAGAGTCCATTACTCGGGCTGAATTAATCGATACTATGCGTCGCATGACAATTCATCTGAAAAACCAACTCAATTTACCCCGAGAAATTCAGCAAACTCAAGAACCCGTACAATTTTCTGATATTTCAGGCAGTTGGGCCCAAACAGTTATTACTCAAATGTCTGGTTATTGCGGTATTGCCACCCCTGTTAATGAAGCAGGAACCCAATTTAATCCTGATGGCAAAGCCACCCGTGACTATACAGCAGCAGTCTTGCAGCGGACAATAGAATGTGTAAAATCAGAAGCACAACAAGCAAGCAAAACAACTGAGAAATAAAAAGTTAAAATGCAAGGGTCAACAACTGTTGACCCCTCTTACTTAGTGATAGTAACAATTTAAAACTATCAATTACTAAATGACTGTTCCATCAGCAATAACAGCATTTTTCAGAACAACTACAATACCACCTCGAATATAGAACCCAGAATCTTCTTGATTAGATTCTTCAATGTTTTCTTTATTGACAATGGTAACATTCCGGCCAATGCGAGCATTCTTATCAACAATTGCTCGTCTAATTGTACTTCCTTCCCCAATTCCCACGGGAATTTTACCTTCTTTTACCTTAGACTCCCTGGTTGAAAGAGACTCATAATAATCTGCCCCCATCAACATTGTATCTTCAATAGTACAGTTGGCTTCAACTCTGGTACGTATTCCCAAGACAGAATTATCGATACGACAATCTTTGAGGATACAGCCTTCACTGACCATCGATTCTGTGATGGTGCAATTGAGAGCTTTTGTAGGAGGTAAATAGCGAGAACGGGTATAAATAGGATATTTTTCGTCATAGAAGCTAAAAGCAGGTTTTGGCTGACGATTCAAAGCCAAATTAGCATCATAAAAGGCTTCAATTGTTCCAATATCTTCCCAGTACCCTTTAAATAAATAGGCCTGTTGATTGTAATCCTTAGCCGACAAAGGAATGATTTCTTTGCCAAAGTCTGTTTGTTCGGGATTATTTTCTAAAAGCTTAGCCAAGACATCTTTTTTGAAAACATAAATCCCCATAGAAGCAATATAAGGATTTTCTTGAGCTTGTTCGGGATTTAGTCCCAAAACCGTCGTATCGACTTGCATTTGCTTAAGAGCATCTCCTTTGGGTTTTTCCGAAAAATCAACAACTCGGCCTCGATCATCAATTTTCATCAATCCAAAGCTAGAAGCTCGTTTTTCATCAATGGGAACTACCGACATCGTAATATCAGCCCCCGTTTCCCGATGCCTTTCTATAAAATCGCGGTAATCCATTCGATAGAGATGATCCCCTGAGAGAATCAAATATTCATCGATATCCCACTCCTGAAATGCCCAAAGATACTGGCGCACTGCATCAGCAGTTCCTTGGAACCATTTAGGATTTTCCTTAGTTTGCTGTGCTGCCAAAACTTCCACAAATCCGTCACTAAACCCCGTGAAGTTATAAGAACGGGTGACGTGGCGATTAAGGGAAGCAGAATTAAATTGGGTTAAAACGTAGATCTTGAGAATTTCTGAGTTGATACAATTACTAATCGGAATATCAATAAGACGATATTTCCCTGCCAGAGGCACTGCGGGTTTAGCCCGCAATTTCGTTAACGGATACAGACGTGTACCTGCACCACCACCAAGTATGATTGCTAAAACTTTTTTCACAAGAAAACCTCTCGATTGCCTGTTATACCTCTCAAGTCAAGTTTAGGACTGTGGGGGACATCTGGGAAGACTTAAGATTTGCTTTCTCGGTTTCTCAACTTTAAGTTTTACCGATACAACCTTGTTAACGATTTTTAGGTTATAATGATAAGCTGGGTCTTTTAAGACTGTGATCAAAGGTAACATTGTCGGAGGAATTAATTTATGACTCAGCGGACTTTAGGAGGGACTAATCGGAAGCAAAAGAGGACATCGGGCTTTCGAGCAAGAATGCGGACTCATAATGGTCAAAAAGTAATCCAAGCTAGAAGAAAAAAAGGGCGGCATCGGTTATCAGTTTGATGTTAGAAACGCAAGGGATCTGATTTAAGCGAACTCGTTGAGCCAGAAATTCTAATCAGTGATGATAGAAGAATCCACGTCCGTTTACGGCGTGGAGTATGTCAAAAAAAACACTTTTGACTTCTGAGCAAGTTGAGGCAAACTGAGTTTTGAGACTTCGGTTAGGATCGAAAACGTTGGGTTGTTTTGTGAAAGATTACTGAACCCAGCCTAAAATCATAACAATAGTGGGATTACCTAAAGTTAATCGACTCAAGACCCCCAAAGAATTTAGGGCAGTTTATCAACGAGGTCAACTTTATAAAAGTGAGCATCTCGTTTTGCGAGTGCTATGGATAACTAATCAAACTAATCCCCTTAAATCAACTCAGTTTGGGATATCTATCAGTCAAAAAATCAGCAAAAAAGCAGTTATTCGCAACCGAATGAAACGGCAGATTAAGGGGGCAATTCGTAGCCTACTCCCAATTATTAAACCAGGAGCAAGAATTGTGATCTCGGTGCGCCGTCCTTTTGGAGAGTGCAAATATGAGCATTTTTTGCGAGAATTAAAACAGTTGTTAATCAAAGCCAAAATTATCCATGGGCATAAAAGAAAATATTTTTTATGAAGGTGGTCCCCATATTGGAGATTTAATCATCAATATTTTATTGGGATTCACTGTGATTTGTTTACCCTTAACAGTCGGGGCAATTGTGAGAGCAATTTGGTTGCGTTATCGTATTACTGACCGTCGGATTTCTGTTACTGGTGGTTGGATGGGACAAGATCGCACTGATATTGTTTATGGTGAAATTGTTAAAATGGTCAAAATGCCAAGAGGAATTGGTATTTGGGGAGACATTGTAGTCACACTCAGAGACAAAAGCCGTCTGGAGTTACGAGCTGTTCCTAATTTCCGTGAGGCATATAATTACATGGCTGAAAAAGTAGCCGCTAAGACAGGTAAATCTATTGAAGCGATTACCAATTCTTGACAATTGCGAAGCCGGAAACGGTTGTCTTGTCAGGGGTATAAGATAAAATGCTCGAATAAAACAAGTTCCGAGGATAACTGCCATCTTCCCCATGGCCCAAATCTTCGATAAAGTAAACTACAGATCACCTTACAGCGATATAGCTTGGATTAAGACGAATGGACTTTGGTGTCGGATTTATTTCCACAAACATTATGCTGCCAATCCTAGATTTTTTCTACGGGATTGTGCCTAGCTACGGTTTTGCGATTATTGCCTTAACCCTAGTAATTCGCTTCGGATTGTACCCCCTAAGTGCGGGACAAATTCGCAATATGCGAAAAATGAAGATTACTCAGCCCCTAATGAAGGAGCGACAAGAAGAAATTCAGCGACGCTATAAAGATGATCAGGCCAAACAGCAAGAAGAAATGGGAAAATTAATGCAGGAGTTTGGCAATCCTTTAGCGGGTTGTTTACCACTTTTACTGCAAATGCCCATTCTTTTTGCTTTGTTTGCTACCTTACGAGGGTCGCCCTTTGCTAATATCAATTACACAGTTGATGTACAAATTCTGCCAAAAGAGCAAATTGAACGCATTGTTCCCCAAACTTTTGCTACCAAATCGAATAATATTTACCTAACCGATGGAATTCACTACCCCATGATGGCTTTGTTACCAGGGGGTAATACCCTGGCTGTTGGTGACAAAACTAAGGTTGAGTTCCAAACTGCTGAAGGAGAGTCTCTATCACAGTTAGTGGCTAATATTCCTGATAGTCAGATTAAGCCAAATTTTGAGGTAACTAAGGGTTCAGAAAGGCTGAAAATTAATCAAGATGGAACTATTGAAGCCTTAGCACCTGGAGATGCCACTATTCAAGCAACTATTCCAGGTATTGCCGCTAATACCGGTTTTCTCTTTATTGAAGCCCTCGGACAAGTGGGAGTTGTGGGTGAAGATGGAACCATTAACTGGGATATCTTGGGGATGGTTTTATTTTTTGGGGTGAGTATTTATCTTAACCAGGAACTATCAGGCTCTTCGGGAGGGGGTAATGCTCAACAACAACAGACTGTTAATAAGATCACTCCAATAATTTTTAGTGGAATGTTCCTCTTTTTCCCCTTGCCAGCTGGGGTTTTGATGTATATTGTTGTGGCTAATGTTTTCCAAACCCTGCAAACTGTGATTTTAATGCGGGAACCTTTACCCGAAAACTTACAGAAATTGGTTGAACAGCAAGAAAAAGCCGAAAAAATTAAGGAAGCTCTTCCTTTTGAAAAGCAAAAGCGTTCTAAAAAGAAAGAAAAAACCTCTTAAATTTCAAGCTAACCATAGGTAAAAGTTGTCAAGATGGAGCAACAGATCCACCCAGGAAAAGAGTGGCTGGAAAACCTCTTAAAGTTAATGGGTTTTCCAGCACAGGTTAATGTAGAAGAAAGGAAAGACGACAGCATTGAATCGCCTGAATGCTGGCTGATTATTGATGAAAATCAGCTAACACCCAAACAGATTCAGATGGTACTAGGCAATCGTGGAGAGGGAGTAGATGCTATTCAATATCTTGCCAATACCTTGATCAATCTCAGTGTAGAACCCGAACAACAAAGAGGGTTCACAGTTGAACTGAATGGCTATCGTATCCAGCGTCAGCAAGAATTGAATGCTTGGGTGCAACAAATTGCCCAGCAAGTACGACAGACGGGAATGGAGGTGGAAATGACTTCTTTATCTTCTGCCGAACGCCGTCAAGTACATAATATGTTGAAGGATGAAGATGATTTAGCAACTGAAAGTCGCGGACAAGAACCAGATAGAAGATTAGTAGTTAGACTTCGTTGAACTACCCCAATGTTTGAGAAGTTGGGGTTTCTAAATTCCCCACA
Source organism: Cyanothece sp. UBA12306 (assembly GCA_003448685.1). Classification (GTDB taxonomy): domain Bacteria; phylum Cyanobacteriota; class Cyanobacteriia; order Cyanobacteriales; family Microcystaceae; genus Rippkaea. The sequence continues at coordinate 278 of DLXW01000064.1, read as the reverse complement.
CTTCTATTAAAGGTGTGAGGTTTTTCTAATCGAGACAAGGTTCAATAGTTGCCACTACGGATTCAGCTAAAGCTTCTAAATTGTAACCCCCTTCTAGTCCAAAAAGAAGACGATTGGTGAGGGTTAATAAATATTTGGTGAATATTCCATAATCAGAAGGTTGTAGATTAATCTCACTCAAGGGATCAGCCTGGTTAGCATCGTATCCCGCACTAACGATGATTAAATCCGGTTTAAAATTGGTGAAAAAGGGAATAACCTCACGGGGTGACAAGCCC
>DLXW01000173.1 GCA_003448685.1 Cyanothece sp. UBA12306 | reverse complement strand
TTCATGAATAATGCAGGTTAGATGGGTTATTTTTACCCAATAATTTCCATCAACCTCTTTACTTTGTTGAAGTTCAATTTCAAAAAGATGATAAGTTTTACTCTCGCTTTTTTAGTGAGATTTTTCTCTATCTTCATCAAAGTGAATTAAAGAATAATTGGCAAGGTGTAATTATTTATCCAAACCGTCAAGTAGAAAGCGGAGAAATTTTTCGTTATCAAGAATTATTAAACTCCCAGAGAGTTTCTCGTTTTTATTTGAATGAATTAACCGATCTAAATTCAGTGGCAATCAAAACACTAAAATTAATTATTAGTTTAGACAAAGAAGTTATTGAGCAAGGAAAAGAATTAATTGAACAGGTTAAGCAAGAATTTACTGATGCAAGACAAAAGCAAAATCTTCTACAATTAATAGAAACTATCTTAGTTTATAAATTGCCAAAAATTAATCGTCAGGAGATAGAAAAAATGTTTAGCTTGAATGATTTAAGAGAAACTAAAGTCTATCAGGAAGCTTTAGAGGAAGGCATGGAGAAAGGTATGGAGAAAGGTATGGAGGAAGCAAAAATCCAATCCATTCCGCGTCTACTAGCATTAGGGTTAAGTTTAGAGCAAATTGCTCAAGCTTTGGATTTAAGTCTGGAAAAAGTCCAAGAGATCACCCAAAATTAATCGTCAGGAGATAGAAAAGATATTTAGTTTTAAGTGATCTCAGATAAACCAAAGTCTATCAAGAACAGCAAAGAGAAGTAGCACAGAAGGAACCAAGGGAAATAGAACTGCTAAAATCCGAGGTTAGAAAAGCTTCTAAGCTAAAATCTAAGATAGAATTGAAAGTGAGAGAAATGCTACCCACCTCTTCCCTCTAATGCCCCTAAAGCATTACACTAGGAGTTTGTCAAATAATGTTGAAGTTGATTTTTAGAAATAACTGTGGGAAAAATTATCATTGCGGGTAACTGGAAAATGCACAAAACTCAGGCGGAGGCTTTAGAGTTTTTGCACGTATTGAAATCGAGTTTAGAAGAAGCCAATGAAGCTAGGGAAGTAGTTCTGTGCGCCCCTTTTACGGCTTTGGGTATCATGTCAAAAAGCCTACACGGTGGATTAATTCGTTTAGGAGCGCAAAACATCCATTGGAAAGAGAATGGAGCCTATACCGGAGAAATTTCCGGACCAATGCTGACAGAACTTGGAGTAGAGTATGTGGTGGTTGGCCACAGTGAGCGTCGTCAGTATTTCGGAGAAACGGACGAAACAGCCAATTATCGCGTTATAGCCGCTCAAAGCCACGGTTTAACCCCCATCCTCTGTGTTGGAGAAACCAAGTCTCAACGGGATGCAGGGGAAACAGAAACTGTGATTATTAATCAGATTAAACGAGGTTTAGTGGATGTAGATCAAAATAACTTGGTAATAGCTTACGAACCAATTTGGGCAATTGGTACTGGTGATACCTGTGAAGCATCTGAAGCTAATCGGGTAATTGGTGTTATTCGAGAGCAATTGTCTAATCAAGAAGTCACGATTCAATATGGGGGTTCGGTCAAAGCTAATAATATTGATGAGATTATGGCACAACCAGAAATTGATGGCGCTTTGGTTGGGGGAGCAAGTTTAGATCCGGTGGGATTTGCTCGCATTGTTAATTATCATTAATTCTCACATTGTTTAATAAGGAATAAAAGGGAAAGGCTGAATCTGCTTTTCCTTTTTCCTTTTTTTGGGATTTTATCATTCTTCTATTCTTGCTCATTAAAATTAACACCTTCATAAATCTCCTGAAAGGTAAGCTTAAAATCAACTGAAACTAACGATAAAATAGAATTTTCTCCCTCATATTCACTTAATAACCATTTTTGTTCGTCAGTTTTATTATATTGCATCACATAATATCTATTTTGATCAATTAAAATATATTCTTTAAATTCAGGAATAGAACGATAATAACGAAACTTATCTCCTTGGTCATAATTTTGAGTTGATTTTGATAAAACTTCGACAATTAATGAAGGATTTGTTACCGTAGTTTTGCCAGTTCCATAGTAAACAGTTTCTCCATTAATTATCATGACATCGGGATAAGTTCCCTGTCGATAATGAGGAATCCATAACTTAACATCCCCTATAAAAATATTATATTTCTGTCCCTTTAAAGCAAACTTTAAATAAGCAGCAAAATTGAGCGAAATTTTATTATGATTCGTTGTTCCTCCAGTCATGGGTACAATTTCTCCATCTTGATATTCATGCTTACCATCAGCAGTTTCTTCAAGGTCTAAATATTCGGCAAAAGTATAAGTCTTTTGATCTGTTGCAACTGTCATAATTGATTTAACCATTATTTATCTAAATTTATATTATATAGCACTCTAATCAGAGATTAGGATAATCTTATTTTAAAAAAACTGGGTCATTGAGAAAGCCTCAAGACCCAGTTAATTAAGGCAAAATTTAGTAGACTTTACAACAGATAAACCAAGATGAAGAGAATAATCCAAACCACATCAACAAAGTGCCAATAAAGTTCGGCTGCTTCAACTCCAAAAAAGGATTCACTTGTATAATGTCCTTCTTTTCTTGAACGCCATAAAACCGCTAGGATTAATAACAGACCAAAGGTAACATGAAGTCCATGAAATCCAGTTAAAGCGTAGAAACAGCTAGCAAATAAATTAGTGGTTAATCCCATCTCTAGATGGAAGTATTCGTACATTTGGCCAAAGAGGAAAATAATCCCCATAATTGCCGTAATTCCAAACCATAATTTTAAGCCAGAAACATCATTTTTCTTAATGGCGGCCTGGCCTTTGTGCATCACAAAACTACTAGAAACCAGAATGATAGTATTGACTCCTGGTAATAATAATTCTAACTCTGGAGTTCCTTCTGGAGGCCAAACAGGAATTACTGTTCGGTAAATGAGAAAAGCAGCAAATAGTCCTAGAAAAATCGAACTTTCTGCCATAAGAAATAAGGCAATACCAAACAGACGATGATCAGGATGGCCACCATGATGGCCTTCTGTTGAATGAAGATTAACAGTCATTTCTGACTCTTGAATAGCTGATCCTTGCATGACAATGTTGAGATTATAATGATGATGACAGATTGAATAATTGCGGAAATTATTGGAGCTATAGCAATACGCATTGGTATGGAGGACATTGTTAAAAGCAACAAATTGTGTCTAAATTTTTGCCTTTTGCACTTCACAATTCGGCGTGAGTGATCAGTTGAATAGGTTACCCTGGAAGTCTCACGCCGAAGTTTTAGATCAATGTACTTTTACCTTGAAGCGTAGCAATGGGGCATTATTTCGATTGAGAACCGACTTCTGCTAACATATCTTGGATGGTTTCTTCCTCATCAATGGATTCTGAATCCGTACCGTAGTCATAAGGACCTGCCCATAATACAGGTTCTTCTTCAAAGTTTTCAATGATGGGAGGAGAAGCCGTTTGCCATTCCAAAGTATAAGCTCGCCAAGGGTTTCGAGCGGCTTTTTCTCCTTTGTTTAAACTCAAAAAGATATTAATCACAAAGGGCAAACTAGAAAGGGCTAAAATATAAGCCCCAATGGTACAAATCAGATTAATGGGTTCAAACTGCACGTCATAGAGGGCAATACGACGATTCATCCCCATTAACCCTAGTTTGTGCATGGGTAAAAATGTGATATTTAACCCAATAAATAGGAGGATAAAGTGCATTTTACCCAAAGGTTCATTAATCATCCGTCCCGTCATTTTGGGGAACCAATGATAGAACCCGGCAAACAGTCCCATGGCTGCACCGCCAAAGAGTACATAATGGAAATGTCCCACCACAAAGTAAGTATCGTGGACGTGGATATCAAAGGGAACCGAAGATAACATGACCCCTGTTAACCCTCCCATGACGAAGGTGGCAATAAAACCAACACCAAACAGCATGGCGGTATTCAGGTTCAATTTTCCGCCCCAAAGGGTGGCACACCAACTAAAGATTTTAATTCCAGTAGGAACGGCAATCAGCATGGTAGCAGCCATAAAGAAGATCCGCAACCAACCAGGAGTTCCACTGGTAAACATATGGTGCGCCCAAACAATTAAACCTAAGAAACTGATGGCTAAACTCGAATAGGCGATCGCCCGATAGCCAAAAATCGGTTTACGAGCATGAACTGGTAATACTTCAGAAATCACACCAAAGAAGGGTAAAATCATGATGTAAACAGCCGGATGGGAATAGAACCAGAACATATGCTGGTAAACAACCGGATCTCCTCCTCCTGTTGGGTTAAAGAATGCCGTTCCAGCAATCAGATCAAAAGACAGAAGAACTAAAGCAGCAGCCAATACAGGAGTGGAGAGCAAAATGAGGGCTGAAGTTGCCAACATTGCCCAACAAAACAACGGCATACTGTGGAAATCCATATCAGGAATGCGCATTTTAAAGATGGTGGTCACAAAATTAATCGCCCCCAAAATGGAGGAGGTTCCCACCAATAAAACGCTTAAAATCCAAATTTCTTCGCCCCACATCCCACTAACTAAGCTCAGAGGAGGATAGGATGTCCAACCAGACTGGGCTGCCCCATTAGGAACAAAAAAGCTGGCCAGGAGTAGGATACCTCCTGGAGGAGTTAACCAAAAGGCTACCGCATTGAGGGTAGGGAAAGCCATATCTTCGGCCCCAATCATGAGGGGAATCAGATAATTGGCAAAGGCTGCCCCTGCTGGCACAATCCACAAAAAGATCATGATTGTTCCGTGGATAGTCATAAACTGGTTATACAGTTCGGGACTAACAAAATCGGGGTTAGCAGTGGCCAGTTCGGTTCGGATAACTTCGGCAAAGGCCCCGCCAACAAAATAAAAGACAAAGGAAGTTACCAGGTATTGAATACCAATAACCTTATGGTCGGTACTAAAGGTAAAATAATCCGTCCACTTCCTTTCTTGATGTACCGTATGGTTTGATTCGACTACTGTTGTCATAGGAGATTAAATGGTGCTTTACAATGGCTTAGAAATGATCCAGGTGGGAATGATGGGTTGTACTTTGTACCTGGGCTAAAGTGTCTGTTGTAATGCCCATTTCTTGGGCGTAGGGTTTAAGGAATTGCCCCTGATCGAGTTTTTTGGGGTTCACAGCCACTGTCTCGCCTAGATTGGCTTCTTGAACGGGTTTATTGGCTTCTACCCACTGGGCATAGGTTTCTTCATCTTCTACGTAGAGAGTGGATTTCATACCCCCGTGATAGGCTCCACAAAGTTCAGCACAGACAATGGGATAGTCCCCTTCACGGTTGGCAGTAAAAGCTAAAACAGAATCTCGTCCAGGAATAGCATCTTGTTTTAGACGCAATTGAGGAACCCAAAAGGCATGGAGAACATCGGTGGCGGAGATTTTTATTTGTACCGGCCGATTTTTGGGAACGTGGAGTTCTCCTGCCACAATTCCTGTTTCAGGATAGGTGAAAATCCAGGCGTATTGCATCCCTTGCACTTCTACCATTAGGGGGGCAATGCCACCAGTTTCATCCACAGAAGTCCCAATTCCTAAGGCTATGTCTTTATTAGTGCCATCCATCGCAATTTGTTGCGGAGGGGTGTCACGAGAAATAACTGGATCGAGTCCCCCCATATTGTTGTAAACTTCAAAGCTATAGAGGGCAAGGACAAAAACAATGATTGTGGGAATGGCTGTCCAAAAAATTTCTAACGGTACGTTGCCTTCGATTGGTGGCCCGTCGGTTTGGTCATCAGGACGACGGCGAAATTTGATGAGACAAAATACCAAAGTCCCTTCTACTAGAAGAAAGAGGCCGGTGGCAATAGTCATCATAAAATCGAAAATACCGTCAACCTGGGTGGCATCGTAGGAAGCAGCTACTGGCATTAGTCCATGATTTTGACCATACCAGAGGCTGATTAGGGTAATGACGACACCAACAATTAGGGTGATGATGTTACTGGGAATCTTCACTGTTGTTGATAGGGCTATACAATTCTCTATCTATCAACGGTAAGTCATCCTTCTCGAAATGGTGGCTATCTTTATGACATCTTTAACCAATCTTTGGGTTTTCTTTAGAAACACTTTCGTCGTAATTGTAGTCAATGGAATTAACAATTTAACTTTTTTTTGCAATTTTCATTGATTTTTTGGAGTTGCATATTTGCGGGATGATTTTGATTATTTATAATTTTAAAACCCTCTCCGAAGCTCCGAAGCTCTCCTCAGCATCCCATAATGATGCAACGCCAATTTTTTGACTTTTCCCCTTCTTATTAAAAAATGCGGACGGAGAGACTCGAACTCTCACGCCAAAGACACTAGAACCTAAATCTAGCGCGTCTACCAATT
>DLXW01000052.1 GCA_003448685.1 Cyanothece sp. UBA12306 | reverse complement strand
GAATGTAGCAATTTTGCTATGACTCGATTTCAAGCTTTATAAATGTCCTAACTGTCTTGGCGGTTGCTATAAAATCCGTTTGAACACTATACTTTTTGGTGAAGTGGGGAGGAGGGGTTTGCACTCATGATTTTAATGATGGGTAATTAAGCGGATTTCAGGTAAAATTAAGGTGAAACAATCCATATTGACAGGTAATACTGATGGAACTTATTCAAATTTTAACCGAAAATCTTGGCATCCAAGATTCTCAAGCTGTCGGTGGGGCCGGACTTATTTTTCAACTGGCAAAAGATAAATTAGGGGAAGATAATTTTGCGAAAATAGCGAATAATGTCCCAGGAATTGAGCAAATGATCTCATCTGCTCCTGAAACTGGCGGAATGCTCGGTGCATTAGGTGGATTAGCTTCAGCAATCGGAGGCGAAGCTGCCGGAATAGGAAATATAATGAGTTTAGCTGGAGGTTTCTCTAAACTCGGCTTAGATAATACAATGATGGCTAAATTTATTCCAATTATCCTCTCATTTGTTGAAAATAAAGGGGGTGATGAAATAAAAAACCTTTTAAAACAAGCTTTGAATTAACTATTTTTTAAATTAAAATTTGAAGGCTTTCTTGTAATCAGAAGAAAGCTGTTTTTGATCTAAATTACTAATAGTAAATATTGGACCTAAATTAAGATATTGTAAATTACTTCTGGAGATTAATTTTTAATTAAAACCTGGCTCAGTCTAAAAATTCTATTAACCAATTTTTGAGGTAAAAAGTGGCCCGACAATCATCTTCGTTGTAACGCACAATAGAATTCAAAAAAGTACGATCTCCTGTCTTTAACCATTGATCATACCACCAAACACATTGGTCTCCACCAATACCGCGATCGCGCCATTCAAATCCAATCCAATTAGCCAAGGATTTCAAAGAATAACTTTCTACTGGTAGAATAGCCGATGTGGTAACACGATGATGGAGATCGATAAAACGGGTTAATAAAGCATTGATTTGCCCTCGAGGAGTTTCGTATAGCCTACCTAACCGTTTAATAGTTTCCACTTCGTAATCAGAAAAATGAAAAATTGGGGCATCTTGATAACTATTGACTAGATCCAGAAATTGCTGCCAAATTTCTCCTTCAGCTTCTGGAGTTTCCGCAAGAAAAGGATAAAAAATCTCCCTTTGAGTTGAGCTTTCTACCAGTAAAATTCCTAGTAAATAATCCAAATTAAGTTCTGGTTCTGCCTCAATATCGAAATATAATTCAATATCATTACTCGGAATTAATCTCTTAATATTTTCTGGAAAGCGAGAGTGACGAATTGCTTCATTATTAACAATAGCTAAAGCTTGTTTTTGTAGCTTGTTAGCAACTTCTTTGCCCATAACTTCTGCCATATTGATCGGACTGGTATCGGCCAAAGATTCTACTGTTTCTACCCCCATCCCCAGTAAAAATTGATAACGACTCGGAGTCACCCCTGGAACCAAAGACAGATGTTGTTGAGATTGGGCGATCGCATAACAATGATTATACCAATGACATAAATTGCACCGTTGACGGGAAATAAAGACCTCAGGTTCTTGGGATTGAATCAACATTTCCATACATTCTTGGACAGTATCGTGGAGTTTTGGCAGCCATTGTTCTAAATCCACAGGGTAGTGATTTTGCTGTCTTAAAATCAGTACAGGGGTTGGGGGAACTGTTTTTTGCAAATTTCCCACAAGTTGGGCATAAAAAGCCGCAACTATCTTATATTCAGGTTTGGGACGACGACCTAAATGAATACTAATGGGATAATAAGACCAATCTCCAAATTTTGAATTTCCAGACTGTTTAATCAATAAATGGGGTTTTCCTAGACAGTTAAATTCATAATCATCTACAAATAGAGAGGGTTGATAACTTGGTGACTCAATTGGTAGATTAGACTCAAATAATGTCCCTTGATAAATACAGTTAACCCCCTGTGCCATTAAGTTTTCCGTAGCTTTTGCCCTATCTTCCCAGGTAGTAAAGCCAGATTCGGGTTTTTGATAATGAGGATAAAAGTTTTTTAGGGTTGAGGCTATATGATTTTGACTTTCTTGGCGTAGTTTAAGCAGAAAATCCCTTTCAGAATTGCGTTCTAGGGGATCACCATAAACATTGAGAAAAGAACGCCTTTGACAGCGTTTATAATCTAGCAAGAGAATATCAGTTAGCAGCATTCTTCAATTTTCGCTAAAACGACCCAGCAACTTTTCTCGTACTACTAGGGGCAAGATAGGTAATCATAATTAATTGCCTCAAAATTCTAGGGTTACCATCGTTCAAAACAGTTTTTATCTAATAATTTTAGCCTTTTAATGAGGATTAGCAATTTTGCACTTGGTATAGAATAGCAAAAGACTAATTAAGACATTTTAACGTTAATAGTGTCTCTGGCGGTTATCTGGTAAATTTGACCTAGTGTTCAATATTGGGTAGCCAATGATAGATTTTGCAGGTATTGCTTCCGACTTAGATCAACAAAGACTCGAATTTCCTGGCCTAGCTAACAAAGTTTATTTTAATTTTGGAGGGCAAGGAACCCTACCCCGTTCCGCATTAGAAGCGATTATTGATGCCCATAAATTTATTCAACAACAAGGACCATTTTCCCTACGGGTCAACAGTTGGATTAAACAAAAGGAAGCATTACTCAGACAAGATCTAGCCCAGGAATTTACCGTATCTCCTGACACCCTGACCTTGACAGAAAATGTTACTGTTGGCTGTAATATCGTTCTTTGGGGCATAGATTGGCAAGAAGGCGATGGCATTTTAATGACAGATTGTGAACACCCTGGAGTTATTGCCATTGTTCAAGAAATTGCCCGACGTTTTCGGGTAGAAGTGGATATTTGTCCTATTTTAGAGACCCTCAATCAGGGAAACCCCACAGCCATTATTGCAGACCATTTGACCCCTAATACTCGATTGGTAATCCTTAGCCATTTACTCTGGAATACGGGGCAGTTGTTGCCTCTGGGGGAAATAGTTGAAGTATGTCATAATTATCCCCACAGCGATCGCCCCATTCCTGTTCTAGTCGATGCTGCCCAGTCAGCCGGATTGTTACCCCTAGATTTAACAGCCTTAGATGTGGATTTTTATGCCTTTACAGGTCATAAATGGTTTTGTGGACCGGTGGGAGTGGGAGGACTTTATATTCGTCCTGAAAGCTTCTCGAGTTTGCATCCTACCTTTATTGGTTGGCGAGGTATTGAAATCGATCCCCAAGGACAACCTATTGGTTGGAAAAACGATAGTAGAAAGTTTGAAGTCGCTTCATCAGCTTATCCTCAGTATGAAGGATTTAGGGCTGCTTTAGCTGTGCATCAAGACTGGGAATCTTCGGCAAAACGTTATCAACAAATTTGTCAATTAAGTGCATATTTATGGCAGGGTTTATCCCAAATACCAGGGATAAAATGTTTGAAAAATTCTCCCCCCGAAGCGGGATTAGTTTCTTTTACAGTTGAGAGTAATTTATCCCACGAACAATTAATCAAGCAATTAGAAAATAAGGGTTTTTTACTACGAACTCTCCATCATCCCGATTGTATAAGAGCTTGTGTTCATTATTTTACTCTTCCGGCTGAAATTGAACAATTAATCAAGGCTTTGAAGAGTTTGCTAAAATAATAAATTAACTATGACAATATCATTGAAACATCATGTTAACAGTTAAACCTCGATTTGAAACCTTTGAAGAATATCTAGAATATGATGATAATTCAGAACAATTATATGAATTATTCAATGGAGAATTAATTGAAGTGCCACCAGAATCAGGATTCAATGTTCAGATAGCCAATCGCCTTTTTTTAATTTTTGCTTTAATTGTAGGTACTGATAGGGTTAGAGGTCACGGACTCGAATTAGAAGTTAGAGGAGAACCGAAAAATCGCTATCCTGATTTAACTATTATTCGAGAAGAACATATTCAACAATTATCTAAACGCAATACTATCCGCTTGTCTATGAGTCCACCTTTATTAGTAGTTGAAGTAGTTAGTCCTGGAGAGATACAAAGAGATAGAGATTACATTGCTAAAAGAATGCAATATCAAGATTGTGCTATTCCTGAATATTGGATTGTTGACCCTCAAACTCAAACTATCTTAGTCTTAGAATTAACCGATAATACCTATACGGAAGTCGGTAATTTTAGCAATAATGATTTATTACAATCCCCACAGTTTAAACAACTTGATTTAAAGGTTTCTCAAATCTTTTAAACTTGGTACAAAATAAAATAAGCTGTTGTGCATTTAAAACGCTTATTTGAAGTTTTGATACAAATGCTCAAACTCCCTGCTCCCTACTCCCTG
>DLXW01000320.1:6100-17327 GCA_003448685.1 Cyanothece sp. UBA12306 | reverse complement strand
CTTCCGGTGAGTTTAGACAGACGTTGACAGAATTCCACAGCTTCGTACCAATTGACTTGTTCTACGGGTCTTTGCCATCTTTCTATCTCTTGATAGGGTTCTTTAAAATGAGAAGGATCTGGGTCTAAGTCTTCATTTACCTTAAGGTCTGTGCGAGAGGCGATCGCTTTCCATTGTCCTTGGGTAACGGGGTAGCGTCCCATCAGAAAAGATGAAATAGTCACGTTATGTTGGGGTCTTTCATTGTTACGACTTCCTTCTTCAGACTCAGGTGCGCCCATTGTAAAAGTTCCATCGGGAATTAAGACCATTTCTAGAGGAACACCATCAATATATTCTCGATAGCCTTGAAACTTTCGGGGTTGACGCTTTATTGTCAGCTTTTCCTCGGATTTGGTATTATTCATAATGTGACCACATCATTAAGATTTTAATTCTCTTTTTTTCATCATCTAGTTCATAAACCAAACGATGTTGAATATTGATTCTTCTTGAATACATTCCGGCAAAATCTCCTGTTAGTTTTTCATAAGGTGGAGGATTTTGGTAAGGATTTGTTTGAATAATTTCTATTAAATTTTCAACTTTGTTCTTCAATCCTGAACGATTAATCTTTTTGGCATCTTTCAAAGCTCTTTTGGTTAAGGATATTGACCACATCACCATTCTACTTGTTCAAGGGGTGTACAGTCTGACCAATCTGTATTTTTCCCTTCAATTAAATCATCTTTAACCCCAGGTATTGAGAGCAAATAAAGTGTTTCTTGAATTGAGTTCCATTCATCTATTGAAACTAAAACCGCTTTTTTGTCATCGTCAACTGTAATCATCGCTGCTTGATTAGATTCATTGATGTTATCAATTAAATCAGAAAGTGTTGGGTTGTTTTCTTTTAGGTTAATCTTTTTCATTTCGGAAAATTTATTGCTCACAATACTGTTGTGTAGTTGATTAAATTAGCCTAGATAATTATTATAACAAAAAAATATTTCTGATAACCTCAAAATTTTTGGGGTTGGCGTTTGATTGTTAGCTTTTCCACGATTAAGAGTTCCCAAAAGATAGTTAACGCTGATTAATAACACAGTCTTGAAGATATAGCAATCAGTAATCATATGTGAGAAACCAGAACTATTAGGACATAATAGTATTATGTCCCTACAAGGGTATCTTTGTAGGGATTTAACACTGTTAAATCCTTCTCTTCATTTTCTCATATCTCATTACTGATTGCTATAGAAGCCGAATTGGTATCATTAGAAAAGTTCCAGGGACTGATTGAAGAAACCGAAGAAATTATCAAAATTTTGGTAGCTACCCTCAAAAAACTTAAAGAATAATACTTCTGACTTCTGACTTCTGACTTCATCCACTCCCGAACACGCAGACTACCCGAAAACCGCTATTGCCGATACGATCCTCGCGCGGATAGAAGTAGAAGCGGTAAGCGGAACGGCAGTTAACAGGATCGTTGAGCCAGGAACCGCCCCGCAGTACGGTATTTGGCTGATTTTCGTCATTTTCGCTTGATTTTAAGTCATTCTCTTGATTGAGATTTTCGTCATTTTCTCTAGATTCCAAGCTATTTTCTTGAGGAGAATTTTCGTCTTCATTCCCATCGATCCAAGCACTGCCATCAGTAGGCGCACCGTCATAATTATCATGCCAATCATCTTGACACCATTCCCAAACATTGCCGTGCATATCGTATAATCCAAAGGCATTAGGAGGAAATTGACCTACAGGAGTCGTTTGGCTTCGGTATTCTCCATTTGGTTCATCAGCATAAGTAGATGACGCACGATAATTAACTAAATCTGCTGTGATAGTTTCTCCAAAGTAAAACGGTTGGTTATATTTCTCATTCCATTGTGCTATGGTTAACTCCGACTTCTGACTTCTGACTTCTGACTTCTGACTTCGACAAGCGTATTCCCATTGCGCCTCAGAGGGCAGTCTATAGTCCCTTCTGGTAAGTTTAGACAGACGTTGGCAGAATTCCACAGCTTCATACCAATTGACTTGTTCAACAGGTCTTTGCCATCTGTCTATTTCTCTGTCTTGATCTTGATAGGGTTTTTTAAAGTTAGAAGGATCTTCATCTAAGTCTATGTTGATTTTTAAATCAGTACGTTGGGCGATCTCTTTCCATTGTCCTTGGGTAATAGGATATTTACCCATGAAGAAGGGAGAGACTGTCACATTGTGTTGAGGACGTTCATCATCGTAGCTATCTTTTTCACTTTCAGGAGAACCCATGGTAAAAGTTCCCCCTGGAATAGCCACCATTTCGAGGTCAACATCATTAGCTAATTTTTCGGTGAAATAGGAAGCGGTGTGGGTAGTAGTTTTGATAATTTCGCCACTACGGTTAACGGTGGGGGTTTCAAATGTCAACTGATCTAATTTCTTGTCTGATGACTGAGGTTCTGACTGAGGTTCTGGGACTGATTTATCAACAATGATAGCTACATCAGCTTCAAATTCAAATAGTTCTAAAGTTTCTAATTGAGAAATAGCATCAGCAGGAATAGCTGATTGACGCAATAAACAAATTTTGACATATTGAGAGGATAAATACTGCTGTAGGGTCGATAACTTAGCGGATCTTTTTGGTTGGAAAAAACTAGGGTTTAAGGATTCAAACTTACCATAGATGCGACTCAAACGTTTACGAATATTGGAGACTGAACATAAAAACTGTTTGGCTACATCACTGACAGAACAAGATTTTTGGGGGGTGGGAAAAAGGTTAATTAAAGTTTCTGTTTGAACTTCCGTTAAATTATGCTTTTTAGCTTGCTCTTCGAGAAAATCTATCCAATTATAATCCCTCGCATTTTGATTAATAGCTGAACCCAGATTCAATCGCGCACGACTTCTATCTAATTTTCTAATATAAGGAGCATATTCGGCTCCATATTGTCGTAAAGTAGAAACAGAGATGGTAGCAAATACTTGAATTAATTCGAGATCATCTTCTTGACTCAATTCTAATGGTTTATCTATCAACACGCCTTCAAATTCCTTCACGGTTTGATAACCAAAATGGCTGGCGATTTTTTCGGTCAAACTGCCAATAACTGCTAAACAGAATTCTCCTTTTCCTAAACTATTCAAAAATTCTTCTCTAATTCCTTCTTTAAATTCAAATTGAATTTGCTGGGGAGACTGATAAAAATCAAGAGGTTGTAGAGGACTTAATAATCCTCCCATTACCACTTCTGCTACATTGACTTGAGTCGAGTCAGGTACTAAAGTCCTTTGCACTAAACGAATGGTAGAAAGACTGATGGGAATAGCCGATAAATATTGAATTAATTGCCATGCTTTTTCCGAAGCAGTGGCATAAAAATAATTAATTTGTTGAACAGTAGTTAAAATTTCTTCCGCTTGATTTATTTCATTTTCAAGAGAAGTATACATTTTATTTCGGCCTAACCAAACCCCTGAACATAAGCTAGTTCCTTTCCCCATCATCACATTAACCCAAGCTGCCATTGATTCGGGTTCTAAACTAAGAATAGGTAACTTAACTAAGGGTTCAGTATTAACCTTTTTTATCTGCCAAGATTCAAGGGGAATTGCTTGCCATTTTTGGGTTGGAAGTCCCTTTAATTGATTACCTAATCGGATTTTAATAGCATAGTCAAGATTGGTACGTTCCCACATTCTTTCTGGGAAAGGATTAAGTAGGGTTAATAATCCTTTGCTTGACCATTCTTTGAGAGTTTCTGTAAATTTATCATTGATCCAAGCTGGGGAAAGACAATCACTAACCATCAAAATTAAGCGTCTACCATCAGGGACGTTTAACTGTTGGGTAGATAAAGAACAAGAAGAAGAGAAAGGTCGATCATCAGATATTAAATAGGAAGAAGATGGAGAACAAGAAAGATAATGATTAGGATAAAGTTGACAAGTTTCTGATAAATTATCCCAGTTCATTCGATAGGATTTGATATCTCGAAAGGCTCCTAAATGTTCAAGAAAAGCTTGCACTTCCTTTAATAAAGATTGCCAAAGAATCATGGAATCGCTATCTTCTATTACCAAGACTACATCTAACCAACGTTCTTTTTTTGGTGTTTTAACCGGAAAATAATAGGGTTTTTTAGGGGTACTAAGTTCCGCACTGAGTTTGACAGTTTGTTTAACATCCAATTCGTGAGCAATGCGAGAATTAATTTTTTGTTTGAGGGGTTTTGTCAAACGACTTAATGCTAAGGTATTCCGAAAAATTCCCGTATCTGGTAATTTAATTGGTAAATTTTCTGCTGTTGAATAGTTCTGTTCAATGGGGGTTTGTGTCGGTAATTCAGTTGTTGATGGAGGAGGAATTGTTAAAGGATATTGAGGAGGTGGTGGGACTTGTTTCTGGGGTTCAATCTTGTCAGGTAATAGCAATAAAGCTAATCGATATAAACCGCTTTCTATCAGAAGATACAAAGCAAAAATTATAACTTGTTTCCCATTCTCAGATGATGATTGAATTGGTTTAGGTGGTTCTCTATTCTGGTCTATTTCTGGAACTAAAGGACTAACTTGTCGTACAAACCAGAGAACTTCAGCAATCTGAATTGAATCTAGATCCCATTTTTCTTGATCAATAAAAGCAACAAACTTTTCTAACATATAGCATTTTCAAATAATAGCTAAAACAAACAATAATTAATAAAAAATTAAACTTCTGACTTCTGACTTCATTAACCAGTTCTATCTAGATAAGCCATTAAACGGTCAATAATTGCTTGTTGTTGTTCCTTACTAGGAGAAGGTTTATTCATTAACATAAATGCCACATTAAGTAACTGATCTGTGGCTAAAGGGCCTTTACCTCTTTTCTTGACAAATTCCCCAATTTGGTCTTCTATTTCTTGACTTAAATTATCTCCTAAATGCGCTTTGACAATTTCAGTTAGTTCATCTTGAGTCGGTTCTTGAATCTCTAATTGAATACAGCGACGCTTGAAAGGTAATTTTCATTATCTTTCAGTCGTCGGAGTTCTTCTATTAAAAAATAACCTTCTTCAAAAATATTTAGTAAATCATTGGGAAGATCAATGTCACTTTTATCAATTTCATCGATTAGTAAAACCCTCGGTTTTTCTGTTGAACACATCGCGGTTCCCAACGGGCCCAGACGAATATAATCCCCAATATTCAATTTAACTTCTTGTTGTGGATTAAGATTAAGTTGAGCTTCTTGTAAACGAGCGATCGCGTCATAATAGTAAAGTCCCTCTTGGAGTGTACTACGGGTATTAATGGGCCAATGTAGGATCTCTCCTAATTCTAATTCCGAGGCGATCGCCCTAGCTAAACTAGACTTCCCTGTACCTGGTTTTCCAGTCACCAAAAGGGGACGATGTAAGTAAATCGCCATATTAACAGCGTTAATGACTTTATCGTTCGCTTGAAAGGTTTCTCTAGGGGGTTTCTGTTGTTGACCTTGCTTAAAATTTCGCCAAGGGGGTGGTTCTGGCCATTTTTCCACCGAATGGGACTGATCACTTCCTTTGAAAATTTGCCAATCACTCATCATTTTTGACCTATTTTTTTCAATAAATAAAGTACAAGATTAGCTTACAATTACATTCTAAATTTTGTTTTTAGGGGATAATTATAAGGATTTTCCCACAAAAAACAAAGATGATGACCTAGATGAGAAGGTTGATTTTTTTTAGCTGATGCTCTCATGTTTATAATCGATTTAGGTAAGTTATCAAAATTTAAAACCGATTTATTTTCAGGATTTATTAGGGAATCTAAATCCTTAAGATGATTGGGATTAAATGGTTTAGCTCTTGACCACAAAGCAACAGGTATACCCGTTTCTATAATTAATTCCTCATAGCTAATATTTTCTAATTCTTGTAAATCATTAGATAAATTAAGACCAACAATCATTTTATCATCATCATAACAAACTTCCCCTAAATCTTCATCATTTTTTTGATTACACTGCTTAGCTGAAATATAGTGACTCTCATCAATTTCTTGAAGATGATTAACCAAAAAATTCCATCTATTTTTCCAATCTTGGAGACAATCTCTGTAACAAATATGTAACCTTTGAGATGAACGGATATGAACCGAAAAAAAACGACGTTCTCCACCTATTTTTCTATTTTTTTTATATTCCCAACAGTCAATTGGAGACGATAACAAACTTTCAGGTAGAATCCATTCAACAGCTATTTTAAAGTCTTGTTCGGGTTCAATTTCTTGAATTTTCTCATTACATTCTGTAATTAAGTTGAAAAAGTTTTCTTTAACCTCTATTTCAGTATAAGCTTTAGTAGCTTGAAAAGTTTTCAATAAGTTCTCTAAGTGATATTCTGTTACCACTTCAAAATTACTAGAAGATTCTTGAGGTTGATCATTATTAGAAAATTTGGGAATCGCTAACCAAACATCTGTTAAAAATTTTTCTGCTTCATCTTTATCATTTTTGGAGCTTTTTAGCTTCAATTCAATTAATAAATAGACAAAAGATTTATTGAAATTAAGAGAACTTTTATCAAGTAAATTACTAGCTATTGTTTCCTCTACTCTATTTAGATTAGATAAAACTTTCTTTCTTTAATTCCGATGAAGAAGCTAGGAATATTTTAATGATCTGATTGGTCATAATAACTATCTTACTTAGACTGTATCTTTTTCAGAGGTGTCTATTGCTGAAAGTCGCTTTTTGCCTGACAAATATAGTGCTATGTGTTAAGGTTAGGACACTTAATAAAGCTTGAAATTAAGTCATAGATTGATTCTACATTCTACATTCTACATTCTTAATTTCGCGTAGCGCTACATACAGATTTATTCTACCACCCTACCCAATTACGAACACGACTTTTTTTATGTTGTTTAGGTAAGCATTTAGCCGTCAGCATTGATTATAATATATAAAGACATAATAAATAAGGAAGACAGAATGCGAGTTGCGATCGTTGGCGCAGGGTTAGCAGGAATGACCACCGCTATCGACCTGGTTGATGCAGGTTGTGAAGTTGAAATTTTTGAATCTCGTCCTTTTGTGGGGGGAAAGGTAGGAAGTTGGGTTGATAATGACGGTAATCACTTGGAAATGGGGTTACACGTTTTTTTCGGCTGCTATTATAACCTATTTGAACTGATGAAAAAGGTGGGAGCGATCGACAATTTACGCCTCAAACAACACACCCACACCTTTATTAACCAAGGAGGACGACTAGGAGAATTAGACTTTCGTTTTCTCACTGGGGCCCCTTTTAATGGTTTAAAAGCTTTTTTTACCACATCTCAACTCTCTACTGTTGATAAAATGTCTAATTCTTTAGCGTTAGGAATTAGTCCCATTGTTCAAGGTTTAATTGACTTTGATGGTGCGATGAAAACTATTAGGAAATTAGATTCTATTAGTTTTGCTGATTGGTTTCGTCAACACGGGGGAAATAATAGCAGTCTCGAGAAAATGTGGAACCCTATCGCCTACGCTTTGGGTTTTATTGATACGGAAAATATTTCAGCCCGTTGTATGTTGACTATTTTCCTATTTTTTGCTACCAAAACCGAAGCATCAGTCTTGAGAATGTTGGAGGGTTCTCCTTTTGAATATCTCCATAAACCTATTATTAATTATCTCGAAACTAGGGGAGCAAAAATTCACACCCGACGGCGTGTTAGAGAGATTTTATTCACAGAAAATGATGATCAAATCGATGTCACAGGCATAATAGTTGCCCAGGGAGAAAAAGAAGAAAAAATCACAGCCGATGCTTATGTTTGCGCCTGTGATGTTCCTGGTATTCAGCGATTACTTCCTGCTCAATGGCGTAAATTATCGGTTTTTGATAACATTTATCAGTTAGAAGCAGTTCCTGTAGCCACAGTCCAATTACGCTTCGATGGTTGGGTCACCGAATTACATGATCCTAATCAAAGGGAACAATTAGAAACAGCAACCGGACTAGATAATTTACTTTATACTCCTGATGCAGACTTTTCTTGTTTTGCCGATTTAGCTTTAACTAGCCCTGGAGATTATTATAAACCAGGAGAGGGTTCTTTATTGCAATTAGTGTTAACTCCAGGCGATCCTTTTATTAAGGAGAAAAATGAGGATATTGCTAATCATGTTTTAAATCAAGTTCGTGAATTATTTCCCTCATCTCGTAACCTAAATATGACTTGGTATAGTGTGGTTAAATTAGCCCAATCTTTGTATCGGGAAGCACCAGGAATGGACCCCTATCGTCCCCCTCAAAAAACTCCTATTGCTAATTTTTTCTTAGCAGGTAGCTATACCCAACAAGATTACATTGACAGTATGGAAGGTGCAACAATTTCAGGAAGACAAGCAGCTAAAGCTATTTTAGAAACAGCAGAAAAAGTTAAAGGCATTCCCCAAACTTCAACTATTCGCTAGAATGTCAAATAAGGTGGGCAATGCCCGCCCTACTTTATTAATAATCTCTCCTGATAAAAAAATGTCTAATTGGTTAGAACATAGCGTACAAGTTGAAGTGGATGCACCCATGGATTTAGTATGGAGTTTATGGTCAGATCTCGAACAAATGCCTCGTTGGATGAAGTGGATCGACTCAGTTCAAGTATTAGAAGATGATCCAGAATTATCGCGCTGGAAACTAGCTAGTAGTGGCTTTGAATTTACTTGGCTATCACGAATTTTAAAATTAGTTTCCCATCAAATTATACAATGGGAATCTGTCGATGGTTTGCCTAATCGTGGTGCAGTTAGATTTTATGATCGTCATGGTAAAAGCATTGTTAGATTAACCATTGCTTATGCTATTCCTGGTTGGTTAGGTAAATTGATGGATAATTTATTTTTAGGACGAATTGTTGAATCAACAATTCAAGCTGACTTAGAAAGATTTAAGGAATATACCATGAACCTTCAACAAAATATAGGATAAATATTAAATCAATTTAACTACAACTTTTGTGCGACGATTAAATAGAATTTAATTAGTAAATTGAGAATGAATCAAAGAATCAATAATAGTTTATCTATTCCTCGAATTTTAGATGCTAATTTGGATCGCGCGAGGGAAGGATTAAGAATTATCGAAGAATGGTGTCGTTTTAGTTTAGAAAATACTCAGTTAGCTGAAGAATGTAAGCAAATGCGTCAAGAAATTGCCCATTGGCATACTTCAGAATTACGCATCGCCAGAGATACTCTTAATGATCCTGGAACAGCATTATCCCATCCCCAAGAAGAAAATCGTAGTAGTATTGAACATCTTTTACAAGCTAACTTATGTCGCATTCAAGAAGCTTTAAGAGTGTTAGAAGAATATGGCAAGCTATATCAAGCAGAAATGGCAATAGCTTGTAAGAAAATGCGCTATCAAGTTTATACTTTAGAAAGCAATCTTTTAGAATATAACCGTTGTCAAAAACTTAAAGAATCTCTGTTATATTTAGTAACTTCTCCTGCTGATAATATCCTATCAATTGTTGAAGAATCTTTAAAAGGAGGGCTAACTTTAGTTCAATATCGAGATAAAAATTCTGAAGATATTATTAGATTAGAAACTGCCAAAAAACTTTGTCAATTATGCCATGAATATCATGCTTTATTCATTATGAATGATCGTGTTGATCTTGCTTTAGCGGTGAATGCAGATGGATTACATTTAGGACAACAAGACATTCCTATTGCCTTAGCTAGACAGATTTTAGGACCTAATAAAATTATTGGACGTTCGACTACAAATCCCCAAGAAATGGCTAAAGCAATAGCTGAAGGTGCAGACTATATTGGAGTAGGCCCTGTGTATGGAACTCCGACCAAACCAGGCAAAACTCCTGTGGGTTTAGACTACGTTAATTATGCCTTAGAAAACTCCCCTGTTCCTTGGTTTGCTATTGGGGGAATTGATAATCAAAATCTTCCTGATGTTCTTAATTCAGGGGCTACACAAGTAGCTGTTGTTCGCGCTATTATGGAAGCAGATAATCCCAAAAAGATTACCCAAGAACTATTGACAAAACTTTCTAGAAATAAACATGATAGGCAACATTAACTAATTCATAATTCTGCATTCTAAAATTAATATTTAGGTACTCGATATGATTAATTCTGAGCAAATTACTTTACAAGTTAACGGGAAATCTGCTAATTGTTCTCCCCAAACTACCTTACCTCAATTTTTAGAAGGGATGGGATTAAATCCTCGCTTAGTTGCTGTAGAATATAATGGGGAAATTCTCCACAGACAATACTGGGATCATACCCAATTAACTACAGGCGATCGCCTAGAAATTGTAACCATTGTAGGGGGAGGTTGAATGAAGTCAGAAGTTAGAAGTAAAATCAATAGTTAACTTAAAATCAAATTATGTCTAATAAAACTTTGGGACTTGAATCTAAGTTATATCAATATTTTCAAGATGTTTCTGTTAGAGAACCTGACATCCTTAAAGAACTGCGGGGAGAAACTGCTAAGCATCCCATGTCTATGATGCAAATTGCCCCAGAACAAGGTCAATTTATGGCATTATTAGTCCAATTAATGGGAGCAAAAAAAACCCTAGAAGTGGGAGTATTTACCGGATATAGTGCCTTAGCTGTTGCCTTAGCGTTGCCTGATGATGGTAAAATAATAGCTTGTGATATCAACGAAGAATATACGGCGATCGCCCGTAATTACTGGCAAAAAGCAGGCGTTGATCATAAAATAGATTTACGCATTGCCCCAGCTTTAGAAACTTTAGAAAAGCTAATAGCTGAGGGACAAACTAATACCTTTGATTTTGCTTTTATTGATGCGGATAAAAGTAATTATGACCATTACTATGAACAAGCTTTAAAATTAGTTCGCACAGGAGGTTTAATAGCAATTGATAATGTCTTGTGGGGTGGAAAAGTAGCTGATCAAGACATTCAAGATAATCGTACTCAAAAAATACGTAATCTCAATGATAAAATCTATCAAGATCCTAGAGTTAATATCAGTTTAGTTCCTATTGCTGATGGATTAACTTTAGCCTTGAAAAAATAGTAATTTAGCTAATAATTTTGATTAGTTACTACAACAAAGCTGCTAATAAACTAATAGAAACTAAAACAAGAATTATTAATAATCTTTTATTACGAGAACACCACCATCGCATCGCTTGGTAGGAATTAGCAGGAGAAAGAGTAGTAATAGTTTCTGGAACTAAAGGTTGGGATTTATCGTGAAATAAGGTACAAGTTTTAGCGTAGGGACGTTGG
>DLXW01000320.1:0-5946 GCA_003448685.1 Cyanothece sp. UBA12306 | reverse complement strand
GGGACGTTGGGGATAGGTACAGGTGTCGTCTTCGTGATATAAACAGCGATCGCAGAGAAATTCAGCGTCACTTGCTTGATATAAAGGAATACCTGGATGTCCATAAGCTTTGAGGGGTTTATGACAATAGGTACAATAAATAGCTTGACTATCAATACGTTGAGAACAATGGGGACAAATAGACATGATTCATTCAGAAATATTATTAAATTCAAATAGATTATTCAGTTCATCAATTAGTTTCCCAAAGAATTTATGGACTTATCTATGGAAATTACCAAAAAGATATCAATCATAACCTGCATTTCTCACAACTAATTCGGTGATTGCCATATAATATCAGTGTTTCCTATCTTTTAATCATCATTTCTATCTTCTGTGAATTGATCAATCGCTTCTACCATTCCTTCGGAATAGGATTCTAGAACAGTAGAACAGACATGAAGATCCGCAATTGCTTGAGAAAAGTCTTCAGAATTTTGATCAGTTTTTCTAATAATTTCGATAGCTTGAAGTGCTTTTTTTAGTTGGGGCTGATATTCATTGAGAAATATCTCTAGTCTCTCAAATGGGTGTTTATATCTTGCTGTCATTAACGTAATCTCCTTTCTAGTTTTGCTATATTTTGGCGACAATTTGCTACTGTTTTTTCCCAATGAGCAATTAAGCCTTGATCTTGACTTTCTATCGGTTTTAGTTTCTCCTTAGCAATTTTCTCTAAATGTTCTTGTAATGCGTTATACTGAACTTGTAGTTTCTTCCGATTTTCTTTGTTTCTTCCCATAGTCTATTTTATACTTACCCACCCTAATTTTCATTCTATCATGTAGACTAAAATCTTACAATTCAATGGTTAACTTACTATGAACGAAGAACAGCGCAATAACTTAATGGAAAAAGTGCAGAAATTAGCTTCTGAAGCACAAAGAAATGATGATCCTACGGGATGGTTTGAAAAATTATATATTGATGCTAAAGGGGATCATTCCCAAATACCTTGGGCAAAAATGACTCCCCATCCTTCTTTAGAAGACTGGTTAAAAGACGCTAATCTTAGTAATAAAAAAGCATTAGTTATTGCTTGTGGACTAGGAGATGATGCCGAAAAATTAGCTGATCTTGGGGCAACTGTCACCGCTTTTGATATTTCTCCTACAGCAATTTCTTGGTGTAATCAAAGGTTTCAAGAATCATCTGTTAACTATTTAGTTGCTGATTTATTAACCTTAGATTCTAGTTGGCAACAATCTTTTGATTTTGTCTTTGAAGCACGAACAATTCAAGCATTACCTGTTAACATTAGAAGTGAAGTAATTAAGGCTATAGCAGCTTTAGTCTCTCCTGGGGGAACCTTACTAATTGTGACTCGTTTAAGAGATACTGAAGATCTACCAAAAGGTCCTCCCTGGGCAGTATCTGAGTTAGAATTATCTCAATTACATAGTTTAGGGTTTCATGAAGTTTCTCGTACTCCCTATATTGATCTTAATCAACCAGATATAAAACAAGCTAGAATTGAATATCAATTAATAATTAATAGTCAATAAATTTTAAATCAGATGACGATAACAGTCAATAGGTAATTCCGTGCGTTTTTGGATATCCATTACTGACTTATAAATACCATTCTTGTTTCTTTCATCGACAATTTTTTGAGCAATGGTTTTTTCTAGTCCATCCTCAATTAATTGTTCGATTGAATAACTATTTAATCGTTGCCAAGAAATATCAATTTCTTTGTTAATATCATAGCTAAAAGTTACTAATGGAGCTAATTTTTTAATATAGTTTTCAGGTAATCCTGCAATCTCATGTAATTCTTCAACATGGGTAAACAGATAACCCGAACGACGCACAGTATCAATATCGTTAGCATAAACAATAGGAAGATTAAGATGATAAACTAATTCATCTTTAGAACAAGTATTAATATCTATTTTTTCTTGATTCATCCTGTCTAAATTTCTGGTATTTCTAGCTGAAAAAAATGTAGGGTTGTTTCTTGATGTAACTATCCATCGTTCTTTCAAATAATAAGCTGTTCCTATTTGAGACAAGAAAATTGCCAGTATAAAAGAAGAATCATAGATAATAATACTAGCTATAAATCCCAGTATTCCTAAAAAAATAATATTATTTTTTTTCAGTTTTCTACCACCATAGGAAATAGCCAAACAACCAAAAACAGGAATAAAAGCTAACCAAAACCACAGGGGATTCTTTTGGGAGTAATTAGATAAATCTGACATAATTGATTAGAAATTAAATAGAATCTAGAATTTTTCTGCGTTTTTCTTCAAATTCTTCTGCTGTAATAATACCTTGATCATATAATTTTTTGAGATCGACTAAAGTTGCTGTTTTATCCCTAGAAGATTCGGCTTTATTAGAGGTTAGATAAAGATAATTATATTTAGCATCAAATGTTTGATCATCCATAAAAACTAAGCCTAAGAACTCAAAAAAAGCGATGATACTAGGGATAAATGTCCAAGAGAAAATTAAATACAATATTCCAGCAACATTTTCATTAAGATAAAACTTATGAAGACCAAAACCGCCGCCAAAAAAGGTTATTAAAATAGCAATAAATCTATTTTTTTTCATGTTCTCCTTGAAAATTTTAGCTTATTTTAATTGATATTTTTAGAAAAACTGTTCTTAAAACTTAGGTTTAAGATAGCGTAATAAAAAATAAATTCCAACAATTCCAGCTTGACATTCAAGTAAAATCATATAGCCCTTAAAAAAATAGTTAAAGGAAGCCAGAGAATTTAGATAAAAAACCAGAAAACCCAAAATTATATAGGGCATAACACGCAATTTATTGGCAGTTTTGCGCACTTCCTGGTCAGGGATATTACTCATAACTATATTACCTAAGCAATTTTTTATATTTTAACTCAAATTAATCTGAAGACCCAAAGGCTGTACTACAAGTGAGAGATTGGAAATTCATGAGGTAACTAATGTCACCTATAAAAAGAAAAAAATAGTTAAATTTCCTCGGCTAAATCGAAACAGACTAAACAATAGATTCAATAGTTCTGAGCTATATTAAATATCTATCTGTAGAGAGCCTTGTCCTTAATCTATAATACTTTAGTAGTAAATAGTAAAAAAGCTTCATTTGATTTTAAAACGCCTTTCTCAGTGGTTGAAATCGAGTAATTTGGGACTTAGTGCCACCGATTCGCGCTATGCCTTCGTAGAAGCTTGTCTATTAGGATTACTCTCAGGAATAGCTGCCCTAATTCTTAAAGAAGGGGTTGGTTGGATAGGAGGATGGCGTGTTACTCTGGCTAATCGTTTTGGAGCAATCTGGATTCTTCCTTTGGGGGGGTTCATTTTCGGGTGGATTGCTGGATGGTTGATTGAACAAAGTTCTCCCACTGCTGCCGGGGGAGGTATTACACAAGTCAAAGCTGCCTTAGCCCGTTATCCGGTTCCCCTATCCCTACGGGTGGTAGTGGTTAAATTGATAGGGACAATAATGGTTTTGGGGGCAGGATTAACCCTCGGCCGTCGGGCCCCGACCATTCATGTTGGGGCAGCTTTGGCGGCCCAATTGAGTAGTTGGGTTCCCACTTCCCCCGAACATCGACGACAAATGATTGCAGCAGGGGCAGCAGCAGGACTAGCAGCAGGTTTTGGTACTCCCATTGCTGGAGTTTTGTTCGTGGTGGAAGAATTAATGCGAGATGTGTCTGGTTTAACCCTACAAACCGCTATTGTCGCCTCTTTCACAGGGGCAGTAGTCTCTTTGATTTTTGAGTCTCCCTCTCTGTCTTTTGCTCCTTCTTTATTGAATCTACCTAATATTAGTTTTTCTGTGACGGAAATACCCTTTTACTTATTATTAGGGATTCTAGCTGGATTTCTCGGGGCATTATTTAAACAAGGTTTACTCCTGAGTTTAGCCATCCAAAATCGCCTCAAATTGCCCTTATCTTGGCGCATGGGATTAATTGCCATGATTTCTGGCGGAATAATTTCTTTCTTACCCCCCTTTTTCCAAGATAATGCCGGACTGCGCACCTTTTTAGTCAGGGGAGAATTGAGTGGAGATAAGATTTTACTAGCTTTTGTTGCCCATTTTATTCTCACAATTTTGGCCTATAGTTCTAATGCCCCAGGGGGTTTATTTGCACCAACCCTGGTTTTAGGTTCAGCTTTAGGTTACATGGTGGGCAATGTGGAAGAATTAATGACAGCAACAGGAAGTCAGTCTACTTTTGCCCTCGCAGGAATGGGGGGCTTTTTTTCAGCAGTAGTAAGAGTTCCGGTGACAGCCATTGTTATTGTCTTTGAATTGAATGCTAATTTTAATTTAGTTTTACCGTTAATGGTGACTTGCGCCGTTTCCTATGTGGTAGCCGAAAGTTTCTCGCGGGGGTCTTTATACGAACAAATGCTCAAAGCTAGGGGCATTTACGTCAATGATACTCCCACTACTCAAGATTTTCTCTCCCAACTTACGGCAGCAGATGTGATGAAGTCCCAGGTGGAAACTTTGCCGAGTGACTTAATCTTAGATGAGGTGATTCAGGCGATGTCTTTATCGAGTCATCGGGGTTTTCCTGTGATGGAACAGGGTAAATTAGTGGGCATTGTCACCCAAACTGATGTAGCTAACTCAGCTAAGCTTTCAGGGGAAACACCCCTCAAACAGTTTATGACTCCCCGTCCCATTTCAGTAGAACCAGATGCCTTTTTGAGTGACGTTCTCTATTTACTCAATCGCTATCAATTATCCCGTCTTCCCGTAACCGAAGGTAATAAATTAGTCGGCATTATTACCCGTACCGATATTATTCGCGTCGAAGCTAATCAACTTGAAGGTAGTGATTCTACTCTCGATGAAGCTATCCCAGAACCTTCTTACATCGCCTATCAAACCCGCGCACCGGCCATCGGACAAGGACGAATTTTGCTCCCTTTGGTTAATCCAGAAACAGCAACTGACTTATTTCAAATTGGAGCAGCGATCGCTCATCAACAAAACGATGAATTAGAATGTTTACAGGTGATTAAAGTCCCGAAACATAATAAACCAGCCCAAACTTTGATTCACACCCAACATAGTCGCCACTTACTCCATCGCATGGAACGATTGGGTCGTCATCAGAACATTCCTGTTCATACTCAAGTTCGGGTAGCCCATGATATCGCTCAAGGGATTTTAGATACCATTCGCGAACGGCACATCAAATTAATGGTCATGGAATGGAAAGGAGAAACGGGGACTCCTGGGGCAGTTTTTGGTCAAATTACTGATATTTTGATCCGTAAAGCTTCTTGTGAATTGGTCTTAGTGAAATGGGGCAACCGTGAGGAAAATTATCCCCACAATTTGAATAAGGATACTACTTGGTTAATTCCCATCGCCGGAGGACCAAATGCCCAACGAGCCTTAGAATTGTTGCCTGGCCTAACCGCTTTATATAATCGTCCTCGATCGCCGATTATTTGGCTTTGTAAGGTGTTTTCCCCTTCTGGGAATCTCCCTGACTATCAAGCCTTGGAACACAATGCCCAAGCTTTAAAAACTACTATTGGCCGCCCTGTAATTCCTTTACCCGTTCGTTCTCAGTCGGTGGCCGATGCAGTTATCCATTTAGCGGCGGCTGAAACCTGCGATGTGGTTATGTTAGGGGTCAGTCGAGAAGGACTTTTAGAACAGGTAATTCACGGTAATATCCCCAAAGCGATCGCTAAACAGGTTAATAGCACTGTAATTTTAGTGCGAGGAGCTTTATAGTTAATAGTTAATAGTTAATAGTTAATAGTTAGGGATACATGAGAAACGTTATAATGATAATGAAAATACTGTAAAAAAGGAGAGATATTTTGAAATCTTATCTAGTTTATATCCTGATTGGAATTGCCACTATGACTATTATTGGAGGGGTTTATCTAAATTATCTCACGGGGTGACAACCCCGT
>DLXW01000250.1 GCA_003448685.1 Cyanothece sp. UBA12306 | reverse complement strand
CCACCTTGGCGACTGCTATATAAAGCTTGAAATCGAGTCATAGCAAAATTGCTACATTCGCGCATTCGCCTTTTCTTAATTGCGCGTAGCACTCTAAAAACTATAGTTGACCCCTAATGTTGCCTTTGGCGTAGCGGTTGGTACAATGAGTTTAACCGATAATAGCCACGGATAGGAGGCGTGACATTATGCAATCCCTCTACATTCCTCATTTACTACAACTTAGCCAAAGAACCCAAACCATTTCCCTAGAAGATTTTATCCCTGGTTTAGACACATTAACGCCTCTGCGGGGAAAAATGACTGTTAGACATGGAGGGACATTTTTAGAAATTAAAGTCCAAGCAGAAACAATTATTACCTTAACCTGCGATCGCTGTCTGCAACAATACAATCATCGTGTCATTCTCGACACTTCAGAAATTATCTGGCTTGATAAAAATGCTAATTTATCAGCAGTTATTCCCCAAGAACGAGAAATTGCTTGGGAAGATCTCTCAGAGACTCTCTCTCCTGATAGCTATTTTGAGCCAGAAATCTGGCTCTATGAACAATTATCCCTAACTATGCCCCTAAGAAAATTATGTGGTAAAGATTGTCAGCAATTGATGGTACCCACTAATGAAGAACCGTCGCCAATTGACAGTCGTTGGGCTTCTTTGGAGTCTTTAAAACAACAGCTTTCATCCTAATATCCCCTAAATTCTCTTAGAGAAACAGGGAATTAAATTACTTAGTTTTTGAAACAAAATATCATGGTTGAAAAAATCAAAAATATTGCTCTCGTTGGTGGAACTCATGGTAACGAAATGACGGGAGTATATTTGATCAAGAAATTTAAAAGCTACCCCCATTTAATTGAGAGATCAAGTCTTGATATTAAAACCTTTCTAGCTAACTCTAAAGCCATTGAAGCTAAACAAAGGTATATAGAAACAGATTTAAATCGCTGCTTTGGTAAAAAAAATCTAGAAGACGGAAATACAGTTCTTTATGAACAAATATTAGCTAAAAATATTGCTAGAAAAATCAAGGATAACAACACTGATTTAATCGTTGATTTACATACTACCACTTCCCAGATGGGACTAACAATTATTATTTGTGATGGCCATCCTTTTCATCTACAATTAGGATCTTATCTTACTTCGATTAATCCTAAAATAAAAATCTTAAAATATAGTTCCGCTCAAGAAGACTTATTATTAAGAAGTATAACTAAATTAGGTTTTGCTGTCGAAGTAGGAGCAGTTGCTCAAGGTGTTTTAGATGCTGGTTTATTTCAAGAAACAGAACAACTTGTTTATAGTATTCTTGATGCTTTAGACAAACATAACCAGGGAGATAATTTTGATTCTTACAAATCCCTCATTCTTTATCAAGTTATCGAGAGAATAGATTATCCTCGCGATGGCAAAGAAATAAGAGCCATGGTTCATCCTAATTTACAGTTTAAAGATTATCAACCACTCAATCCAGGTGATCCTTTATTTTTAACCTTTGAAGGTAAAACTATTAGTTATGAAGGAGATTTTACTGTTTATCCTGTGTTCATCAACGAAGCAGCTTATTATGAAAAAGGTATCGCTATGTGTTTTACTGAAAAACAAGAAATTGTCATAAAAAACAATTAAAATAAAGTGATTTTATTTTGAAAACTTAGAAAGTTTTTTACTGAATCAAATCAAGAGTTGTTTATGACATAATATCTAGTTTTTCAATTTTTTATTGAGCTTGAGTTATATGATTCCATGAAAATCTCAAAATTACTCAAAAAAACCTTAGTCTTTGCCGCCATTGTTTTTGGGTTTATTGGTATTTTTCTGTCCATTTTTTCAGTCTGGAATTTGAGTAAAAATTTATTACATGAGTATGAGAATAAGGGATCGGCAATTACCACAACTATCGCTAGTATTAGTTCTCAAATAATTTTTAATAGTAATCATGAAACTATTCAAGCATTAGTGGACTCTTTTCTAGATATTGAAGGAATTTCTTATATTCTTGTTCAAGATGAGACAGGAACAATAATTGCCCATAGTTTTACCCCAGGTATTCCTAAATATTTTTTAAGACATCAACAGTATAGATTAACCAAAGAAAATTATAGATTCACCCAAGAAACTAATATTACAAAATTTACTATCCCCGAACTAGGACCTGTTATTGATATCGAACTTCCCATATTAGGACTTGCTGGAGGTGATGTTCATCTTGGGTTATCCCTTGATCTTATTAACCAAAAAATTTGGTTTGCAACCGTTGAACAAGTTATTATTATTGTATTTCTTTTTGCTTTGACTAGCTTCAGTGCTTATATTTTTGTTGGACAAATTTCTCAAGATTTAAACAAACTAATCAAAGGAGTAACCCGAGTTCAATTAGGAGACTATGGGGTTACCATTTCTGTCAATGATAATAACGAAATTGGGCTATTAGCTAGAACATTTAACAAAATGGTAGGAGAAGTTCGCCGTTATGCTCAAAGTTTAAATCAATCTCTTCAAGAATTGGAGAATATTAAGTATGCTTTAGATCAATCCCAGATTATTGCTATTACTAATCTTCACGGAAATATTATGCAAATCAATAATAAATTTTGCGAAATTTCTCAATATTCTCAACAACAATTATTGGGTAATGATTATCGTATACTTAATTCTGGTTACCATCCTAATGAATTTTTTCAAGATTTATGGTTAACTATTATTAGTGGAAAAATTTGGCGTGGAGAGATAAAAAACAGAACAAAAAATGGCGGTTATTATTGGGTTGATACAACTATTGTTCCCTTGAAAAATAGAGAAGGAGAAATCTTCCAATATTTATCCATTCAAAATGACATTACAAATCGCAAAGAATTTGAAGAAA
Organism: Cyanothece sp. UBA12306; assembly: GCA_003448685.1. Classification (GTDB taxonomy): domain Bacteria; phylum Cyanobacteriota; class Cyanobacteriia; order Cyanobacteriales; family Microcystaceae; genus Rippkaea. Next base: position 19,320 of record DLXW01000250.1, on the reverse strand, counting down.
AGTTAGAAGAAAAAGTTAAACAAAGAACCGAGCAATTAGCACAAGCAAATGAAGAAATTACCATGCTCAATTTACAGCTAAAAACTGAAAATTTTCGGATGGGAGCTGAACTTAGTTTGCTGCGTGAAATGCAACAATTGATTTTACCTAAAAAGCAAGAATTGGCAGCAATTGAAGGACTAGATATTGCTGGATTTATGGAACCGGCTAGTGAAGTAGGGGGAGATTACTATGATGTTTTATATAACGAAGAAGTCATTACATTTGGTATTGGTGATGTTACAGGTCATGGTCTTGAAAGTGGCATTTTAATGGTCATGATTCAAACTGCTGTGCGTACTCTCACAGAAATTAAAGAATCTGATCCCGTGCGATTTTTATCCACTATTAATCGCATAATTTATAAAAATATTCAACGCATGAATTCAGAGAAAAATCTAACCCTTGCGGTACTTAATTATGCGAAAGGACGACTTAGTATTAGTGGTCAACATGAAGAAATATTAATCGTTCGTAACAATGGTAAGGTTGAACGTATTGATACCATGGATTTAGGTTTTCCCATTGGATTAGATCATGATATTAGTGATTTTATTGATCAAACTTTAATTGAGTTACAACCTGGAGATGGAGTGGTTCTTTATACCGATGGTATTACTGAAGCAAAAGACATCAATAAAAATCAATATGGAATAGAAAGACTATGCCTAGTTATCGCACAAAATTGGACAAAATCCGCTCAAGAAATTGAAGAAGCAGTCATTGAAGATTTGTTAACTTATATTGGAGAACAAAAAATATTTGATGATCTCACCTTATTAGTAGTTAAACAAAAGGCGGATATTTCTTCTTGACTATTATTACTTCATCGAAAATAATTGTTAAATTTTATAAAGATAAGTCACTGCTTTTCAGAAAAGAGTGTTAACTTATACATATGGCACAGAGAAGTTCACCATACTTCTAAGAAAGAAAATTGACTTGGAGTTTGTGCCTTCGGCTCCATTCAACGCAGTGTTTTTTCAAAATGGCATTCCCCTAATAGAGATGGTGTAGGCCTCTCGAGTTTGGGCTAAAGTCCTCAAACCAGTATTTTTTTTAGAGTAGCCGCCATAATCATCACCTGAATCGGCCAGAGAGTGTCTAGAAAGTTGAAGAGATCATTGTGTAATTCGGTGTTAACCTTAGTCACTATCTAACTATACGCATTTAGATTTCTAGGAGTCCACATTCTTTTGTACACTGATTAGCCCGCCTCCGTAGGCGGGCAGCTTGTTGTTTTTTTTAGACTGTACTATTAAAATCAATTAAAGTCATTCAATAGCACTTATGAACTGGTGGCAAAAACTTAAAAACAATAATTTAGCCCGTTTTGGTGCGATTTTATTGATTATATTCTATACAATGGTAGTTGCAGCCGATTTTGTTGCACCATATAATCCCTATTCTTCCCAAATTGACGGTTCTTTGTTACCTCCAACCCCTATTTACTGGGAAACCCCAGAAGGTAAATTTATCGGACCTCATGTTTATCCAACAACCCAAAGTCCCACCGACGTGGAAACAGGGAAAAGGACTTTAAAAATTGATTTTAACCAACCAGCACCCATTCGCCTCTTTGTTCAAGGAGATTCTTATAAACTATTTCAAATTCGTCTTCCTTTACCACCTAACTTCAAAGAAGTAGAACTTTTTGCTGGTATTCCTTTTGATCGTCACCTTTTCGGAACTACAGGAGAAGCTAAGCTAAATTTATTAGGAACTGATGAACAAGGGCGAGATGGATTCAGTCGGTTGGTATTTGGGGGTAGAATTAGCCTATTTATCGGTTTGATAGGTATTGTGGTTTCTTTCCCCCTAGGGATGATTATTGGCGGTATTTCTGGCTATTTTGGAGGTTGGTTAGATGCAGTCTTAATGCGTTTAGTCGAGGTGTTGATGACCATTCCAGGAATTTATTTATTAGTAGCCTTGGCTGCGGTATTACCCCCTAGTTTAAGTAGTGCGCAGCGATTTTTACTGATTGTTTTAATTACTTCTTTTATTAGTTGGTCTGGACTAGCGCGGGTAATTCGAGGACAAGTTCTTTCCCTTAAGGAACAGGAATTTATCCAAGCAGCAAAAGCGATGGGTGCAACGCCTTCGCGCATCATTATCCGTCATATTTTACCTCAGACGGCAACCTACATTATTATTTCTGCTACTTTAGCTGTTCCAGGGTTTATTGTTGCTGAATCTGTCTTAAGTTTGATTGGGTTAGGAATTCAACAACCCGATCCCAGTTGGGGAAATTTACTTTCTGTTGCAACTAATGCTTCAATTTTAGTATTGCAACCGTGGTTAATTTGGCCTCCTGCTTTATTGATTGTCTTAACTGTTTTATCCTTCAATTTACTCGGTGACGGACTACGGGATGCTCTTGATCCTCGTTCCCTAAATAGCTGAGTGTGGGGAGTGTGGGAGGGGTGGGGAGTTTGGGAAGTATTTAGATTTTAATGTTTAATCTATGCAGATGGAAACTGCTATCACAAAACTATATTTCTTGTTCAATTTTGAGGTGCAAGCTCTCAGCATAAAGGATTTTGATGAGGTATGCCGACAGGACGAGGAAATTGAGTCGAAGTTTTGACTATTTTTTGTAAATAAATAAAGTGCCGAATACTTTGGGTTAAGGGAGTTTCTAATTTTTTTACTAAAATAATTTTTCCTCCTAATTTTTGCAGAGCTAATTTTAATTTTAATTCCTCTTCCTGTTGCCAATGACCACGATATAATACAACTATTCCCCCAATTTTTAATAAAGGTAAGGCATATTCAGCACAAACAGAAGCTTCACCCACGGCACGAATTACAGCAAGATCATAAGCTTCTCTGTGATCTTTATTTTGACCTATTTGTTCGGCTCTATCAATTAGGGTACTACAATTTTTAAGGTTTAATTCTTCGATAAGAATTTTGAGAAAGTTAATTTTTTTTCTGGTTGAATCTAACAAAGTTAGTTGACAATTAGGAGTAATTATGGCTATGGGAATCCAAGGAAAACCCGCACCAGTTCCAATATCAATTATCTTTAATGATTGATCAAGATTAATTATTTTTACATTAAGAATACCAGCCAAAGAATCCCAGAGATGTTTTTCCCAAAAATCTCTAGGCTTAGTAATCCGCGTGAGATTAATTTGTTGGTTTGCTAGGATAATCTCTCGATATAAATTATCCCATATTTCCTGTTGTTTTTGGTCGGGTTGCCAATTGAGACTTTGTTGCCATATATTTTTAAATTCAGGTAATTTTTGGGGATTCATTATTAATATCAATGTTTTATTTTGTGATAAAAACGGATGACTAATTTCTCTACTTCAACCCAAACGAACATCAAACTACTGAATAACAAACAGATAATTAATTGTTGTCCAGTTAAAAAGTCTGTATCGAAGAAAGTTCTTAGTGGAGCAAAATAGATGAGCATTAATTGAAGAATAGTAGTAACAACAACAGATCCCCAAAGATAGGGATTAGAAAAAGGATTCATTTCGATAGCCAATTGATTAGTAGAACGAGAAGCGATCGCGTGTCCCATTTGAGCAATACATAAAGTTGTAAAGACCATTGTTTTCCAGCTATTGGGATTTCCCGATGCCTTAGCCTCATCAAAAGACCAAACCATTAAAGTAATAGTAATAATGGAAAAAATTATACCAATACGAACAATATAAAACCCTAAACCTCGAGCAAAAATACTTTCTTTGGGACTAAAAGGAGGACGACGCATAATATTAGCGTCAGCTGGTTCCACTGCTAAAGCTAAAGCCGGTAAACCATCAGTAACTAAATTCATCCAAAGAATTTGTAAAGGTGTTAAAGGAACCCCAGGAAGTCCCAAAATAGGGGCAGCAGCAATAGTAATTACTTCACCAATATTACTGCCAAGAATATATTTAATAAAGTGACGAATATTATTATAAACTACCCTTCCTTCTTCGGTTGCTGCCACAATAGTGGCAAAATTATCATCAAGGAGTACCATATCACTGGCTTCCTTGCTCACATCAGTCCCTGTAATGCCCATAGCAATACCGATATCCGCTTGCTTAAGGGCTGGTGCATCATTAACCCCATCCCCCGTCATAGCCACAAATTTGTTCTGTTTCTGTAAGGCACGGACAATACGCAGTTTATGTTCTGGGGATACCCTAGCATAGACACTCACTTGGTTGACGTGCTGTTCTAATTCTTCTTGGGAAAGATGTTCTAACATTTGCCCCGTCAGGATCTCATCCCCTGGTTGAGCAATTCCCAATTGTTGGGCGATCGCTTGGGCTGTCAATTGATGATCCCCTGTAATAACCACAGGACGGATACCGGCCCCCCGACATTTAGCTACAGCGGCCTTAACTTCAGGCCGAGGTGCATCCATCATCCCCACTAAACCTAACCAAATTAAATCTTGTTCTGTGGTTTCATCGGTTCCTGTGGCGGGAATAGCTGGTAGGGGTTTATAAGCAAAGCCTAACACCCTTAAGGCTTGCTGGGCCATCAAATTATTAGCCTCAAGCATTTTGCTGCGATCTTCAGGGGTAAGAGGATAAATCTGGTCTTTAAGTTGATAAAATTGACAACATTGTAAAATTAATTCGGGTGAACCCTTGGTAAATAGCAAATAAGGATTATTTTCTCGATTTATCCATTCTGGCCAAAATTCTCCGGCACAGACTATACTCATCCGTTTGCGTTCGGAAGAAAAGGGAAATTCTCCGACCCGTGGAAACTTATTTTCTAACTGGGACTGTTGTAGATCGGCTTTCCCCCCTAAGACTAATAGGGCCCCTTCGGTGGGGTCTCCCATAATTTTCCAGTCTCCCTCTTGAAAAGTCAGATGGGCATCATTACATAAAACTCCTGCCATTAATAGGGCCTGTAGTTCTTGGTAATTGTTCAAATCAATTGTTTGATGATCGGTGTGAAAAAAAGACCCTGACGGTTCATATCCGTTGCCAGTAATGTGAAAATTACCTTGTAGGGTTTCTATGCTTTGGATGACCATTTTATTCTGGGTGAGGGTTCCGGTTTTATCCGAACAAATCACATTAACTGAACCCAAAGTCTCTACTGCTGGAAGTTTCCGAATTAAGGCGTGGCGTTTAACCATCCTTTGGGTTCCCAAGGCAAGAGTGACGGTAATAACAGCAGGTAAACCCTCAGGAACCACTGCCACAGCCATACTTAGGGAAATTTCCACCAATTCCTGCAACATTCCCCAACCAGCTTTGAGAACTCCTCCGGCGATGACTAAACCAACTAATATTAATGATCCTGAAACTAGAATTTGACCTAAATGGGTCATCCGCTGTTGCAGAGGAGTATCTTCTGTTTCCACCGACTGCAACATCTCGGCAATTTTCCCCAATTCCGTGGTCATACCTATATTAGTGACCACTACTTTCGCCCGTCCTTGGATAATTTCTGTTCCCGTAAAGACCATATTGGTGCGATCGCCGATAGGAATATCTTCTGCTAGTCCTGTTGTCTGATCTGCTTTAATAACTGCATGGGCTTCTCCAGTTAAAGCAGCTTCGCGAATTTGCAGATTAGAAGCTTCGATAATTTGTCCATCAGCCGATAATTGATCTCCGGTTTCCACCAGAATAATGTCCCCAGGAACGAGGGATGGGGCTTTTACTTCTATCCTTTGCCCATTACGAATGACTTGAACTTGAGGCGAGGAAAGACGTTTGAGGGCTGCGAGGGCTTTTTCAGCGCGAGTTTCTTGGAGATAGCCTAATAGTCCATTGAGAAAGACGATCGAAAAGATAGCAATGGTATCTTTGAAGGGAATACCACTTCTGGTCATCCCTTTTTGTTTCAATTCCACTAAATCTAAAATACCAGAGATAATTGCTACTACAATCAGCATGATCAGCATGACGTTGGTAAACTGATCGAGGAGTATTTGCCAATTGCTGCGGCCGATAGCTTCTATAATTTCGTTAGGGCCGTAGTGCTTCTGACGTTGACTAACAGCTTCTGAAGTTAATCCGACTTCAGGGTCAGTTGCCAGTAATTCTAAAGTATTGTGGGGAGAGTAAGTATACCAGGGTTGTTGTTGTGGTGGTAAAGAATGGGAAGAATAGGTGGAAGTCATTGATGAAGTCAGAGGTCATTAAATCAGAAGTCAAAAATTTGACCCCATTTTTTGATCTTACTGTGAACTCTAGAGAAAATAACTAACTTAGAAGTAAATCGTAAAATATAAGTAAATTAGCCTATTTTAAAATTTTATTTTTATTAACTAAACTTAAACTCTCTAGTCTAACAGATAGCCAAAAGGGTGATATTTTAGCAGAGTTAATAGGATCTATTTGTCATTTACACGTTCATACGGAAAATTTATTAAGCTATTAAGCATTTAAACTGCCAGTTAAGACTGCAAGGGAGCAGGGAGTAGGGAGTAGGGAGAAAAGGTTTGATCGTTTATACTAAAATCACAAATAAGTTTTTTAAATGCACAACAGCTTAGTTGATTTATTGTTTTTCTACCTAAAATAATCAGCCCTAAATCATGAATAATATATCCCCCAGATTTCAAGCAAGAATTAAGGAAGCTAAGGAACAACAACTTAAAAACTTAGATTTAAGTAATGATTGGAATACTCCTGATGATCAAAAGTTAACTGAAATACCAATTGAGGTTTTTGAGTTAGAACAGTTAGAATCATTGAATTTGAGTAATAATCAATTAAAAGACCTGCCAGAATCTCTGACTAAACTCTCCAATTTAACTGAGCTAGATTTGAGTGGTAATCAATTAAAAGACCTGCCAGAATCTCTGACTAAACTCTCCAATTTAACTGGGCTAGATTTGAGTGGTAATCAATTAAAAGACCTGCCAAAATCTATTGCTAGACTCTCTAGATTAACCTATTTAAGTTTGATTCTTAATCGATTAAAAAATTTTCCAGAATCTATCACTACACTCTTTAACTTGACCGAACTATGGTTAAATGCTAATGGATTAACAACTTTACCAGAATCTATTGCTAAACTTTATAAGTTAAACCAATTAAATTTGGGTTTTAATAAATTAACAAATGTACCAAAATCTATCACTAAACTCTCGAGCTTAACTGAACTAGATTTAACTTCTAATGGTATAATATTTTTGCCTGATTGTATTGATAATTTATATAATTTATCTGGTTTTTATTTAATTAATAATCGACTACAATACTTGCCGGAATCAGTTGGCAAACTCTCCAATTTAACAAAGATAATTTTGGGTCATAATCTATTAATAAACTTGCCAAAATCTATTAATAAACTCTCCAATTTAACAAGGCTAGATTTGAGGAATAATAAATTAATATACTTGCCAGAATCTCTGACTAAACTTCCCAATTTAACTCAACTAGATTTGAGGAATAATCCCCTAGAAACGCCCCCTATAGAAGTTGCAAACCAAGGAATTGAAGCTATTAGAAAGTATTTTGAACAACTTAAAGAAGAAGGATTAGATTATATTTACGAAGCAAAATTATTAATTGTTGGTGAAGGAGGTGCAGGTAAAACAACCTTAGCTAAAACCATCCAAGATCCAAATTATCAACTACAAGAAACCGAAAAATCAACCGAAGGAATTGAAGTTATTGAGTGGCATTTTCCCATGACAAATGGGCAAGATTTTCGAGTTAATATTTGGGACTTTGGGGGACAAGAAATTTATCACGCAACCCATCAATTTTTCTTGACAAAAAGATCCCTCTATGTTCTAGTTGCAGACACCCGCAAAGAAGATACAGACTTTTATTATTGGTTGAATGTGGTGGAACTCCTCAGCGAAAATAGTCCTTTATTAATTATCAAAAATGAAAAACAAGATGGAACCAGAGAAATTAATGAACCTTCATTAAGAGGAGAATTCACTAACCTTAAAGAAACCCTTGCAACCAACTTAGCAACTAAAAGAAATTTTCCAGAAATTCTCGAAAAAATCAAATATTATATTAGTAATCTTGACATTGTTGGTAGTCCCCTTCCCAAGACATGGGTAAGAGTTCGAGAAATATTAGAAAATGACCCACGAAACTATATTAATCTTGAAGAATATTTACGAATTTGTCAACAAAATGGCTTTACTAAAACTGACTATAAACTACAATTAAGCGGGTATTTAAACGACATAGGAGTTTGTCTCCATTTTCAAGATGATCCTATCCTCAAGCATACCGTAATTCTCAAACCAGAATGGGGAACCGATGCAGTTTACAAAGTCCTTGATAACGATACTGTTAGGAATAATTTTGGACAATTTAACACCAAAGATTTAGCCAATATTTGGCACGAAGAAAAATATGATATGATGCAGGATCAACTACTGCAATTAATGAAAAAATTCAAACTATGTTATGAAATACCAGGACGTAAAAATATTTACATCGCACCCCAATTATTAAACGAAAATCAACCAGAATATGACTGGAATGAAACTAATAATCTAATTCTGCGGTATACCTATGAATTTATGCCAAAAGGAATTATAACTCAGTTTATCGTAGCGATGCACAAAATCATTTTTCAACAAAAATATGTTTGGAAAAGCGGAGTCATTCTAGAAAAAGATGAAACCAAAGCAGAAGTAATTGAAAATTATGGTAAACGAGAGATTAAAATTAGAGTTGAAGGGAAATCCCAAAAAGATTTATTAACAATTATCACCTACGAATTAGGTAAAATTCATGACTCATATAAACGATTAAAATATCAAGAATTAATCCCTTGTAATTGTCCTAAATGTAAATATAATCAAGATCCCCATTTTTATTCATTTAATGTCATACGTCAGTTTAGAAAAGATGGACAACAAGAAATTCAATGCCAAAAAAGCTATAAAATGGTTAATGTTCTCAGATTAATTGATGATATAAGAGGTCAAGAAGAGTTTTTAAGACAAGAAGAAGAAGACAGTAATAGTCAGATAAATTATTATAATTTTTATGGGGACAATTCTACCCCAAGCATCCAAACAACACAAACAGGAAGTAATACAATGGAAAAAGGCAATAAGGAACCCAGTAAAATCAAAAGTTCTTGGGCCAATGGTTCCTTTTATTTAGTAATTTTTATTGTAGTTGTGGGTGGACTTGGTTATTTAGGCGGAAATTTGCCCTTAATTACTTTTGTTTTTGTAATTGTAGCAGGAGTTTTATTTATCCCTATTATTGGTGCATTTCAATTGCGTCAAGATGATCGCTTATCAGAAAAATCTTTTTTACAATTAATGAAAATGGTGATCGGACAACTCCCCTTAATTGGTAGTATGTTAAGTAGTCTTATAAATCCTAAAAAGGATGATAAATAAATTTACTTTAATCTAAATTTGTGGATTAGGAGCAAAAATATAACCAGGAGTTTAATCTATGAATTTTATTGACGCAACTACGCAAACCCAGGCAAAAACTGCCATGAGTAACCTTTATGAAACAGATTTTATTCAATGGACAGAAGAACAAGCAAAAGCTTTAAGCGAACATAACGAAAAAGCACTTGATTGGGAGAATTTAAAAGAGGAGATAGATGATTTGGGAAAAGAGCAAATTAATGCAGTCCATAGCTTTTTAAAGCAAATTATTATTCACAAATTAAAGCTAGACTACACCAATGACATTCTATCACGCAGACATTGGATAGATGAAATTGATGATTTCCAAGATGAAATTGAAAGAAGATTAACTAAAACCCTATTAAATAAAATTAACATTGAAGCTGAATATGAACGAGCCAAACGCAAAGTATTAAAAATGTATGATATTAGTTTACCTGCTCAATGTCCTTATACTTTTGAAGATTTAATGACAAGATTTCCAGAACAATAAAACAATAAACCCACCTAAAAAAGGTGGGCTATTATACTCAAAAAGTTTAGACTATGATTTAGGGCCTAAACCCACTTTAGGAGCATAAAGAGCGCGATCGCCCAACTCCTCCTCAATCCGTAACAAACGGTTATATTTAGCCACCCGTTCACTACGACACAAAGAACCAGTCTTAATTTGTCCAGCGCGAGTCGCCACCGCTAAATCAGCAATAGTCGTATCTTCGGTTTCACCCGAACGATGACTAATCACAGAACTATACTGATTACGAGTCGCCAAAGCAATAGTGTCCAAAGTTTCAGTCACGCTTCCAATTTGATTAAGTTTAATCAAAATCGAATTAGCGACCCCCATATCAATCCCTTTTTGTAGACGAATGGGGTTAGTGACAAACAAATCATCCCCCACTAACTGAATACGAGAACCCAAAGACTCAGTATGGAGTTTCCAATTATCCCAGTCCTCCTCCTGTAAGCCATCTTCAATGGAGATAATCGGGTACTGATCCACTAATTTAGCCAAATAGCCGATAAATTCCTGGGGAGAATGGGCAGAACCATCATAGACATATTGGCCATCCTTGTAGAACTCACTCGAAGCTACATCCATGGCCAAAGCAATCTGTTCCCCAGGCTTATAATTCGACCGTTCAATGGCTTCTATGAGCAAATCTAAGGCTTCTTGGTTAGAATCGAGGTTAGGGGCATAACCCCCTTCATCACCCACCCCAGAAAGCAATTTACGTTCTTTGAGGACTTTACTCAGAGTAGCGAATACTTCCGCACCCCAACGTAAACCTTCCCCAAAAGAATCAGCCCCTACAGGCATAATCATAAACTCTTGGAAATCTACATTATTATCCGCATGACTGCCCCCATTGAGGACATTCATCATCGGGACCGGCAGGACATTGGCTAAAGGACCACCTAAATAGCGATAAAGGGGAATATCCAACTCAGATGCAGCTGCCTTCGCAGTGGCTAGGGAAACCCCTAGAATGGCATTAGCCCCCAATTCCTTTTTATTACCAGAACCATCACGATCAATCATTTTCTGATCAACAGAGGCTTGATCAAAAGCATCAGTGCCTAACAATTGGGGGGCAATTTTTTCCTTAACATTGCGAACGGCCGTTAAGACCCCTTTACCCCCGTAACGGGTGGGATCATCATCGCGTAATTCATGGGCTTCAAAACTGCCGGTAGATGCCCCACTAGGGACTTGGGCAATACCAAACGCGCCTGTTTCAAGAAGCACTTCAGCTTCAATCGTTGGGCGGCCACGGGAGTCTAAAATCTCCCTAGCGGTAATAGCTTCGATGAGAACTTCAGATTTGTTTAGCATGGGTTAATTATCTCCAAACATTATAGAGAAATTTGACTATTCGGTGAGATCCATACCGACAATGCGGCTATTTTCATCGAAAATGAAGAAAAATTGTTTAGTTGCTTTTTGGAATTTTGCTTCCACAATCACCACATCTACCTTATCAACACTTGAGCCTGATCGCACCTCTGTGTCAAGAATTCGTTCAAATAGCCCATGTTCTCGTTGAATATTTTGCCAAGCTGTTTGTAGTCTGCTAGGTAAAATTTCTGTTTTTAGAGCAGGACTCAAGTAACCTCTAGCCCGAGCAAAATCATTAGCAGCTACCGCATTAACCATATTTTGGGAAATTTCTTCAATAGATTCAACAGTAGGAAAATCTATGCCGATAATTTCGCCATTTTTGTTAAAGGTGACGATAAATTCGTCGGTTTCACTCTCAAATTGGGTTTCAACTACCACGAAGTCCGCATTGATACTGGGAATCACCCGAACAGCAATTTGCTTTTTAATTGGCCCGGTGATTTCAATTAAATCTTCCCAAATTTCTCCTATTTTGTCAGCCGTTAGCTCCACTGCTAGGTCACGACTAATGAGCTTCCTCACTTCGTCGTATTTTTCTTCATTCAAAAGAGTGATGATTTGGTTCGCTTTCTGTTCTAAAGATTCTTTGTCAACTTCCTTAGAAGACTGCACCATTTTGACCGCAGGTGGGGGATTTAAGCGTTCGGCTTTGGCTGGTAATTTAGTCACAGCAGTCAGGACAACAAAGACTAATAAGGAAAAATTAAGCCATTTTAATCGAGATAAAATTAAATTCATCGATGTTTTTCACTCCTCAACCATGAAATAAACTATTCTTATAGTTCGTTACCTTGACTATCTTATCCGAAGTCGTTTACATATTAGCAGAGAAGCGATATAAGTTCTGTCCTAACCAATCTGAGTTCGATCTAAGAATTTTTCAAAATCCCAGGTTAATTTCTCCGAGTAACATCGTTTTTTTTGCTCCTGTTACTTGGGGAAAGTTGCCTGTCACACCACAGGTAAATCTCCAATAGCCTAAAACGGCAAAAGCGATCGCTTCTTTAAAGTCCACACTGATGCCTACTTGGTCTGTAGTCAAAATCTCAGAATCAGGTAAATATTGCTTTAATCGTTGTTTTAAATAGGAATTTCGACTTCCTCCACCACATAACAGCACTTCATCGATGGGATAGTTAATAAATTGCCCATAGCTTTGGGCGATGGAAGCTGCTGTTAATTCAGTTAAGGTAGCTAACCAGTCTGATTCCCTTAGATTATAAAATTGGGCTTCTTGCCAACATTGCTCTAAATAAGCTGGACCAAATAATTCTCTTCCAGTAGATTTTGGTGGTACTTGTCCAAAAAAATCCTGTTGTAACCATTTTTCCACTAAAGGCTGACAAGGGGTTCCTCGGGCTGCCCATTGACCATCATTATCGTAGGTTTGTTGGCTGTTGGTCAAATTTTGGATGGCTAAGTCAATTAAAACGTTTCCCGGGCCTGTATCCCATCCTTGAACTTGTTGTTCCCAGTTAGATTGTCCATGGGGGGGTAGATAAGTAACATTGCCAATTCCTCCAATATTTTGCACGCAACGATGGTACTGGGGATGGCTTAATAAGTAGGCATCTACCTTGGGAACTAAGGGAGCTCCTTGTCCTCCTGCTGCGATATCAGCCACCCGAAAGTTACTAACGGTAGGAATCCCTGTTATCTGAGCAATAATTGAGCCTCTTCCTAATTGTAGACTATAGCCTAATTCAATTTCTCCTTCTTTGTTTACCTTGGGTGGACGATGGAATATGGTTTGTCCATGGGAGCCAATAATTTCGGCGCGGGGGTATCCATTTTGGAGTTTTATAGCAGCCTGGGCAAAATTGTGGGCGATCGCGTCGTCTAATCGGGCAAATTCTTCCATTGATAATGGTTTTCCTGCACAAACTTCCATAATTTTGCTGCGTACTTCTCTAGGATAAGGATAGGTTTGGCCGGAGATTAAGTTGAGTCTTAGGTCTATTTCACTTCCGGTAATTTCGACTAAGGCTGCATCAATTCCATCGACTGATGTGCCACTCATTAACCCAATACAATACATAATATTTTTGGCTGTCAAACATCTAAATTATCTACAATATATAATATTAATATTGAAAATGGAAATAAGCTGATAAAAAGCGTATTATAAAATTAGCTAAAATCTTTTTCTTAGTCATTATAGTTATTTTTATTGGAAATAAATTGACTGAAGCTCCCCGTCATAAACCTCAAAGTTACCAACCTATTCGGGGTGTGTGGATTACTCATGTTGGCAATGCTTTTTATGCTTACACCGGACAATTAGATAATGTTTTTCATCAACTTTCTCGACTTAATTTTAATCGAGTTTATGTTGGTGTTTATAACGATGGAGTAAGCTATTCAACTGACGTTAGCTTTAGTAATCCTCTGACAAGTTTACCTTTAAGTTCTGGATTAAAAGAAGCTAGTCCTTATGTCCCTGTCGCAGCTGGTATTTTTACAGGATTTATTAAAAAGAATGTTTGGCAATTACAATCTCTCTCAGAAATTAAAAAACAAATAGAAGTTATTGAAAATTGGGGTTATGGATATTGTTTATTCACCTATGAATATACATTAAGTTTTATGCGTCCTGCTACAACAAAAACTAAAGAAGAATTTTTTAATAAAACCTAATTTTTTTGGACAGATAATTTCAGCAAAATCAAATCAGTAAAAACTGTCAGTTAAGTCAAGAATATTATGTATGGATATTTCAACATTTACTCTTTGAGTGATCAAATAATACTATAAAATTAGATATGGTATCCTAAATGAACCCATGGAATGGCATTTAACAGACGCTCAAAGTCTAACTCTAATTGACGGTGAAATTGGAGAGACTTCATTATCTCCTGCTCAATACGAAATTGTCCGTCGGGTGATTTATCAAACGGCAGATTTTGAGTATCTTAACTTAATCCGTTTTTCTGAATCAGCTTTATCATCAGGGGCAGCAGCGATCGCCGCTCGTAGTACCATTGTAGTAGACGTGCCGATGGTGCAAGTTGGGATTGTACCTAACCTACAATCAACTTTTGCTAATGCAGTTTATTGCAGTACCCAAACTATTACCCGTCCTCAAAAGACGAAAACTCAGACAGCATGGGGAATGCAAACCCTAGCTAGACGTTACGCCGAGGGTATTTTTGTCATTGGTCAATCCCAAACAGCCTTAACAGGATTAGTAGAATTAATTGAAGATGAGGAAATTAAGCCAGCTTTAGTTATTGGGACTCCTGCGGGGTTTATCGGGGCAGATGTGGCTAAAGAACGACTCTTGGATGCTCAGATCCCTTTTATTACTGTGGATGGTCGTAAAGGAAGTGCGGTAGTTGCAGTGGCTATAGTTGATGCTTTAGTGGATTTAGCTTGGCAAGTTTATGGTGAGGTTGGTACTGGGTTAAACTACAGCAGTAGTCAGAAGTAATTAAAAATTAATCAAAAACTTACTTCTAACTTAGGGACTTCTGAAATTCATTCGAGGGTTTGATCTCCTGTCCAACTTTTAGTGACTAATTCACCATAAGTAATAAATTGGGGATTATTTGCCAGGAAAACTTGACCATTGAGGGTTACTGAGGCGATCGGCCAATTTTCGTCTCCTAAGTGTCCTGTTTTAAAAAGAACTTGATCCGTCTGTTCCTGATTCCATCCCAAGAGAATAGCAGTACCATGATTATTTTGAACAGGTGTTACGGTTTGGGTTTGATTAATTTGACGTTCCCAAATTACTCCATAATCTGACGCATCGGACGTATTGAAAAAGCCTTCTAATTGACGGGACAACAGGCGATCGCCTTTTGCTGACCAAGAAACGGGGATTAAAATCGACATAATCCCTGGAATCTCTTCTTCTTGTTCGATTTTGCGGAGTTCTGTGGCTAGGGGAGAATCCGCTTCAATCACTTGTAATTCCCCAGTTTCTAAGTTTTCTACAAACATGACACTGGTAACTCGCGATCGATAAAGTTTTGGTGCAGCTACTAATTGAATACGAGTATAAGCAGCGTATTTGCCATCAGGAGATACTAAAGCTTGACTGCGATAATATCGCAATCCTATTTTTTGCTTTTGGCTAAATTCAGTTTGAGTTTCTATTAACCATTTCCAAGGTACTCGATAGGGACTATTGAGGGGATCATCGGGAATGCTAAAAGGGTCTATTTCTGGATTTTCGTCTAACTGAGACTCAAATAATTCGGTCTGAGGAGTTAGAGAACCATGGGCTATGTTAGGTGCAATGCTGTCAGATTGGGCGTAAGCTAATGGTATGGTGGTCAATAAACATCCTGTCAACAAACAAGATAGGGAAAGGGCCGACTGAAACCAGCGACGATTTAAGGGAAATTTGAACATAGGAATCTTAAAACAAAAAGAGCATTAATCGGGATGAGAAGCTTAGAGGAGAGGCGAATTTTATCGGATGAACGATTATCTATCTTGGAGAATGATCAACTTACCTGTTTCCCTAGTCTGTTACAAAATAAAGATGTTCCCATAGTTTAAAAGAGTTTATAATTTTGAGGTAGTAGAATATTGAGAAATATTACAGAAAATTGTCAATAAATTGTCGACTCTCGACTAAGGCAATGGGCTATGATAGCTGTCCTATGATTGGCTTTGATCCTCAGAAAGTAGCACAATTCATTAATCTGCCATCAGATCATGTTATTGGGTTTATCATAGTTGTGGGAAAACCAGCAAAACCAGCTAATACTAGAGGTGGACAACTTGATTTATCAGAAGTGCTAATCTACGATCAATTTTAAATAAATTGAAAATTAGATTTCATTTTTATTTTAATAATCTTGATTGTTTGATGATTGCTGACTATAGGTTTGCCAAACTTCAAAAATAAATTGATGTAATTGCTGTCGTGCTTGTTGAATATTTTCTGTGGAATAGTCCTGAGTTTCTAACCTATTTAACCAAGGAATTATTTCTGTATCTAAAGCAGGCCTAAACATTTTGATTGGATACAATAGATCAGAGGTTAAACGGACATCAACCAAAAACTTAGAAGCTGATAGATCACTAATCTCTGAGATATTATCTTCTAAAATTTCCAAAAATAAAGGACGCACCCAACACAAATTGCGCTCTTCAACAACTTGAACTATTTCCCCATATAAATGAGAATTATTGTGATCTAAACTAACAATTTGACCTGGATGAAATTGAGATATTTCAGCCATTTTAAATCGCACTTGACTGGACTTCGTGTTCTAGCATTTCTCGAAAGCGTATTTCGTCCCGATGGGGATCGGCGCAACTAACTTGGACATTGAGGCGATCGCCTAAAGAAACTGCTCTTTCAAAGCGATGGGGCAATTCTAACCCCAATTCCTCTAATAGTAGTATGCCAAAATTTTCATCTTCGCGTAACCAACGTAGAACAACTCCTTGCCAAATCTCCTTTGCATTGCGTCGCAAAAATTCTAATCCCCAATAACGATTGGTTTGCCTTTCTACTAAAGAGGCCTCCTGTGCGGATAAAGTAACACTATAGAGGATTTGTTGCATCATATCTAGGGAAAAGGGTAAGGAATCACCTCTTAAATGAGCTTTAAGCTGAAAATGGGTTAATAAATCCGTATAGCGACGAATAGGAGAGGTAACTTGAGTATAAGTGTTTAGTCCTAAACTAGCATGACGGTTGGGTAAAGTACCAATTTCACTACGGGGCATACAACGACGTAAAGCACAGGCACGCACTGGACCTGGAGGTAATACTAATAGTTCTTCATCTGAAGGTAATTCTGGTTGAGGTTGACCGCGAAACGGTACAGGTAAACCATGTTCTTGACAATAACGACCAGCTACTTCTCCGGCCATAATCATCATTTCTGCTACTAATTGTCGTGATGGGGAAGTCTCTATTAATTCAATGATGATCTCGTCTTCGGATTTAACTTTGATCATCGCTTCGGGCATTTTAATGTTAATAGCTCCCTGGGATTGTCGCCATAAATGACGTTTTTTAGCCGCTTCAGCCAAAATAGGAATTTCTGGTTCATCTTTAATGCCCAATTGTAGCATTTCATCCACATCGTGGTAAGTGAGACGATAGGTGGGTTTAATCAGGCTTGCATGGATAGAATAATCTAGAACAGCACCTTGACTGTCTAAAGTCACCGCAAAACTCAAAGAAGCGCAGATTTTTCCTTGAATGAGACTCATTGGACCCGTGGCTAATTCCACAGGAAACATGGAGATCATCCCTGTTGGTAAGTAAAGGGTGGTACTTCTTCTCCTTGCTTCTAAGTCTAATTCATCACCTGGAGATATTAAACGAGTGGGATCAGCGATATGAATCCACAATTTCACTTGATCATCGCTGAGAAATTCCACACTTAACCCATCGTCAATTTCTGCGGTACTTTCATCATCTATGGTGTACACCTTAAGATGGGTTAAATCTAAGCGATCGCTATCTTGATCGGGGGGAACCATTTGCAAAGAGGATTGCGCCACATCTAGTACCTTTTTGGGAAATTGTAGAGGATAGGAACTCCGACGCAGAAATAGGTTTTCGTGTCGACTCCACCAGCCTAATTCTACTAAGAGTTCAAAGGCCGCTTCAAGACTTGGCGATCGCCCAATCTCTGTGAGCAGATCTTGTGCATTGCGGTGGTTTTGTTCCGGTTGCAAGATCATGCGTTCGAGAAGGTCCAAACGGCTGCGATCGCTTTCACTCCATTCAACGGTTTCTTGGGCGATCGCTTGTTTTATCTTAGTCAAAAATTGCTCTTTTTCTTGCTGTTTTTGCTGTTCAACTTCTAGTTGATGTTTTATTTCTTCAACTTGGCTACTAGGACGGGGTTCGTAATTTTCTCCTTTTTTCTTAAAATAGATTTTGTCTTCACACAACAGGCTATGGGCTGCATAGCATTGGGGAGGATTTTTCTCGGAAAATAACAGTTGAGCTAATTCAGACGGTGTTACCCCTCCTTTTTCTTCGGCCAATAACTCCCAAGCAACTTCTAAACTTGAGGGGTCAATGTAGGGTTGAACTTGTTGCAGAAATTGGGGAATTTCTTGGGGAACGTAAGGACCACCTTCGATTTGATATTCTATTCGTTGGGGTCGAATTTTGTGCGATTGACCCCCTGCATCAATGACCATCCAATCTTTCTTTCCTTCTGGACGGTCAACTACCGCAAGACGACGTTCTCCTTGTACCCTAATTTCGATAAGTTTTCCTTTTTCCACCCGCTTTATGCCTTAATTGTTGATTTTTAATTTTTTTCTTTTTACACCTCTAGTCTAACTCGATAGTAGAGGGTACGGTTGACCCGCACCCCAAGGCAATTTTTGGAGTTATGAGGTTTTGATTCAACAACTTTTAAGCTTCTTGGTTAACGAAGGGCAACAGAGCTAAAAGTCTGGCTCTTTTAACGGCAGTTGTTAAGTCTCTTTGTTGCTTAGCAGTTAATCCAGTAATGCGTCGGGGTAATAGTTTCCCCCGTTCGGTAATAAATTTCCTCAGCAATTCGGTGTCTTTGTAGTCGATGGGTTGATTTGGTGGAATGGGGGAAAGACGTTTACGGTAGTAACTCATAATTTTTTTGACTTTTTTCAGTTTTTATGCTAGTTAATTCTCTATTTGATTTCTTTATGGACGGTGTGAGCGTTACAGTGGGTACAGAATTTTTTGATCTCCATTCTACCGGTGGTATTCCGGCGGTTTTTAGTGGTGGTATAACGGGAAACCCCTGCTGATCTTTTATTACTGTTGCTCCGACATTCGGTACACTCTAAGGTAATAATAATGCGGACTCCTTTTTTAGCTGCCATAGTTTAATCGAGCCAGTCAATAGTTTTGAATTTTACACACAAACGGTTATTATCTCACATTGCGACTCAATTTGACAAGGGTTTAATCTAGAAAACATTATGAAAGCGGAAACTTATAACAAAACACGGGATGTTCAAAACTCCTGTTTTTAAACAGGAGATGTTGAACGACTCGGCATTTTTAAATGCCGTGAATATGATCCTAACAATTTGGAGAACTATAGCAATCCTATTTCAGTTG
>DLXW01000161.1:2462-2992 GCA_003448685.1 Cyanothece sp. UBA12306 | reverse complement strand
TCCCAAATGGGTTCTATAGGAACGGGCATGACCTAAATGGCAATAATCGTAGACGGTCACGCCACAGCAATACATAGTTACTCGACCTGATAGAAGCGTTATAAAGGGTTCGAGGCGACGGGTTTGGGTATTGTAAATTTTTAAAGTCATCGATTTTAGGTAACTATCTTTAAAGGGGTAAAGACGGAATACGGGCTAAAATGCCTTTTTGTAAGATTTCTGGACGATCTTGACGTTTTATGAGTCCATCTTTGCTAGTAAAGTATTGTTCAGCAAATTGCAATATAGAAGAGGGACTGGTCATCGGTGGCAAATCACCGAACATCAGAGTCGTTTTATGGGGTGCAGCAAAAGCCACAGTACAGGGACGATTACAAGCACTCAAACAACTAACTTCTTGGATGATAAATTGATCTTTATATTGCCAGTTGGCTTGTAATTCTTTTAATTGAGTTGATAAATGCTTACCGCCTCTTTGTCCTAAATAATCTTTTTTTTCAGGAGAAAAAGCACAGGAACTACAGATAAAT
>DLXW01000161.1:1729-2225 GCA_003448685.1 Cyanothece sp. UBA12306 | reverse complement strand
AGCACAGGAACTACAGATAAATATCGTGTGTTTGCTCATCTTAATTACATTGATATTTGACTATTTATTGTTTAATCAATTGTTCGATATCTGCTCTATCTATTTCAGTAATCGATTTATGAATTTTGTATTGTTTTGGAGGTTGTTTCATGATTACAATCGCTGTTTCAATCGGCGGACAATCTTCTTCATGACAGGTTAATTGATTTAAAGAAATACCAATTTCTTCGTCTATATTTAAGATTTCAGCTATCCAGATTTTAACTTGTTTTACTTTTACTGGATCTGCTTTTAAATTAGTTCGAGAAAATAAATCAATGAGGTTCACCAGGGTAAATTGGGTAGACTAAATTCATTGTTTATGACTAAATCAACTAAACAATCTTTAAGCTGTTGTTTAATTAAAGATTTATCCAAATTACGCCCGATGAATACAAGTTCGTTTTTTTGCTGAGTTGTCCAATCATCACATTGGAGAACAATTATCCAGTAATGT
>DLXW01000161.1:940-1588 GCA_003448685.1 Cyanothece sp. UBA12306 | reverse complement strand
TGAGATCGTAGCGAGGTCCACTCAGTTGAAAAATATGGCGAGAAGGACTTTCTTGAAACCAGAGTATCCCCTTAGCACGAAATACATTACTGGATAATTGTTCAGATAAAAAATGTTCAAATTTTTCAATTTCAAAAGGGCGATCGCTTTCAAAAGAAACAAAGTTAAAGCCATCGGTTTCTAAATGATCGTTAAAAGCCGATTTGTTACGTCGAAACTCGGAAATATCGTTTTGATAGTTATCTATTTGAGTCAACCCAATATCTAAAATTAACGGTAAAGGGACTTGTCCATATTCACTCTCTAAAATTCTAACTCCTAGTTTAGTCTCTTTAATAAATACTTTTAATTCGCTAATTTTATCTTTAGTTGCTAAGTCAATTTTATTTAAAATAACCATGTCACCGTACCTAATTTGACTTAAAGCAGCATCACTATCAAAATGTTCAGCATCAAAAGCTTCTGCATCCACAACGGTAATAATAGAATCAAGACGAGTTAAAAATTTTAATTCTGTACTAAGAAAAGTCAAGATAATCGGTAAGGGATCTGCTAATCCTGTTGTTTCAACAACCAAATAATCGACTTTTTCTTCTCTTTCTAACACTTGATAGACCGTATTAACAAAACCATCATTAATGGTGCAAC
>DLXW01000161.1:409-734 GCA_003448685.1 Cyanothece sp. UBA12306 | reverse complement strand
TGGTGCAACAAATACAACCATTCTCTAATTCTAGCATGTCTGAATCGACTGAAATTAAAAGTTTCTCATCAATATTAATGTCACCAAACTCGTTGACTAATACTGCTATTTTCAAATCATCTTTATTCTGTAAAATTTGATTGAGTAAAGTGGTTTTGCCACTCCCTAAGAAACCAGTAATGATAGTGACTGGCATTCCACTTTTAGGTAAGGATGGCAGAGTATCGGATAGGGTAAAGTTTAGACGAGTCATATTTTTCGGTTAGTTCGTCCTATTAATTTTAAGAATAATAATCATTCTCAAAATTAATATAACACAACAACG
>DLXW01000161.1:0-157 GCA_003448685.1 Cyanothece sp. UBA12306 | reverse complement strand
ATTAATATAACACAACAACGTATTTATTTATAATTGTGTTGGGTTAGGGGCATCGCCATAAACGGCTTTTGGCTCAAATGTTTTCTCGGTAGAATAATCCCTCTAGTATAGTTCTTGTGTACTTTTTGTGTCTCATAACTGCTACATAAAACTGATA
>DLXW01000110.1:1839-2638 GCA_003448685.1 Cyanothece sp. UBA12306 | reverse complement strand
CCCTTTTAGAAGGCAATACTCCCTTAATTCCTCTTCCTTATATTTCGCAACAAATTGGGCGAGGAGTCAAGGTCTTAGTTAAATTTGATGGCTTAAACCCCACCGGAAGTTTTAAAGATCGGGGCATGACAATGGCTATCTCCAAAGCCGCTGAAAATGGCGATCGAGCCGTGATTTGTGCTAGTACGGGGAATACCTCAGCCGCGGCCGCCGCCTATGCTAGACGGGGTAAAATGCGGGCATTCGTCATTGTTCCTGATGGTTATGTAGCTTTGGGAAAATTAGCTCAAGCTTTACTTTATGGTGCAGAAGTGATCGCCATTGATGGCAATTTTGATGATGCTTTTAAGATAGTCAAAGAAATGGCTGAGCATTATCCAGTGACTTTGGTTAATTCGGTCAACCCCTATCGCTTAGAAGGACAAAAAACTGCCGCTTTTGAAGTAGTAGATGTGTTGGGGAATGTCCCTGACTGGCTGTGTATTCCTGTGGGTAATGCCGGGAATATTAGCGCCTATTGGATGGGTTTTTGTCAGTATCATAGTCTGGGAAAATGCGATCGCTTACCCAAAATGATGGGTTTTCAAGCAGCAGGAGCAGCACCTTTTATTAGTGGTCAACCAGTTCCCTTTCCTGAAACTTTAGCTACTGCTATTCGCATTGGTAACCCAGCTAATTGGGATAAAGCTTGGGGAGTACAAGAAGCAAGTCTGGGGGAATTTAATGCGGTAACCGATGAGGAAATTTTAGCAGCCTATCGGTTATTAGCCTCTGAAGAAGGTATTTTCTGTGAACCAGC
>DLXW01000110.1:0-1608 GCA_003448685.1 Cyanothece sp. UBA12306 | reverse complement strand
AAGGTATTTTCTGTGAACCAGCTAGTGCAGCTTCAGTGGCAGGTTTATTAAAGGTTAAGGATCGAGTTCCCAATGAAGCAACTGTAGTCTGTGTCCTCACTGGTAATGGTCTTAAAGATCCTGACTGTGCCATTACTCACAGCAATAATCAGATTAAATCAGGGATTAAACCTAAATTATCTGAGGTAGCTCAAATAATGGGATTTGAAGAAAAAATCGAGAATATTTAATAGCTGCATCGGTTCCTTCCGTGGTACAGATAAAGCAATTAAGGGATATTACCTTCAGTACCAAATGACTGAATCACATCTTTTTCAAGATAAGGTGCATTACACGCTTGTTAATACACCCTACAAGATCAGCGATCGCCCATCTTGTAGGTTGGGTCTCCGAACGAAACCCAACAGTTGTAACCTCCCTTCCCAAGACAGAAATAACCTCAATGAAAATAACCCTGTTGGGTGTCTGGCTAAGCCATTGAGTCGAGATTAACAGATTCTATGGTTCGACTGATTTTTTGAGTAAGTCCTCTAGTTTTTTCATGTCCTCATCACTGTTAGTTCCTGTAACCCTTATCACTCCAGGTTCGGTTCGCATTCTGTCCATGTAAATTCTTAAAGCTTCATCATCTTGTCGATGGGATAGTACATATTTTCTAAGGTCTTGACGAGACATTTGGTAAAAATTCGGTTTATGGTTCATTGTCAAATTCCCAATTTCCCTTAGCATTAATAATCAGATTGATCGTGTCACCTGCGATGATATAAATCTCTTGTCTTTGTTGATCATAGCGAAAAAGATGAATATCAAGGTAAAAATTAGATAGGGTTTGACACATTCTAATACAAGATAACATTTGTTCGGGAGTAGGAATCATGGGAGTTATGGTAGCGATCGCCTATCTTGTAGGATAAATTAATAATTTTTAGTATAATTTAGATAAAGATTTTATCAATTAAACCACAATGACGATTACACTTAATCTTTCACCTGATTTAGAAGCCAAATTACAAGATAAAGCTTCACAAGAAGGCAAACAAATTAATCAATTAATTACTGAATTACTAACAAACTTTATTGA
Organism: Cyanothece sp. UBA12306; assembly: GCA_003448685.1. Taxonomy (GTDB): domain Bacteria; phylum Cyanobacteriota; class Cyanobacteriia; order Cyanobacteriales; family Microcystaceae; genus Rippkaea. Next base: position 527 of record DLXW01000110.1, on the reverse strand, counting down.
CTGGGAAATAGAAGACAGTAAGGAAGCAATTAAGGGAATTAAACAAGGATTAACTGATTTTGAGTTAGGAAATTATCGTTCTTTTGATGAGTTTTCAGAAGAACAGTATAAGAAATATAATTTATCTTCATAATTTATGAAATATCAAATTCTTATTTCTAGTGTTGCTGAAGCAGAAACTGATCAAATTTTCCTGTCAATTTCTCAAAGACTTTCTCAAGAAAAAGCTAAAGAATGGTACAAAGGATTATTAAAAGCGATTCAATCTTTAGAAAAAATGCCTAAACGTTGTACTTTAGCAAGAGAAAATGAAAAGTTTAGTCAAGAAATTCGACAGCTTCTTTATGGAAAAGGACGAAATACTTATCGAATTATCTTTACAGTGATTGAAAATCATGATAGTTATTTTGTGAGAATTCTTCATATTAGAAACGCTGTACAACAAAGCTTATATGAAGAATAAAGGAATTATACGATCATTTTAACCTAGATCTTCGGAATGTTTGGTTTCGTTCCTCAACCCAACC
>DLXW01000229.1:1019-9327 GCA_003448685.1 Cyanothece sp. UBA12306 | reverse complement strand
ATTGGTAAGGACCGCCATTGTAGAGCCACTCATCAAGAGAAGCTGCTTCCCAGATCGGATAGAAGTGTAAACCGATGGCATTACTAGAAGGAACAACCGCACCAGAGATGATGTTGTTTCCGTAAAGTAAAGAACCAGCTACGGGTTCGCGAATTCCATCGATGTCTACGGGAGGAGCAGCGATGAAGGCAATGATGAAGCAAGTGGTAGCAGTTAAGAGGGTGGGGATCATTAAAGTACCGAACCAACCTACATAGAGGCGGTTGTTGGTGCTAGTAACCCACTGACAAAACTGTTCCCATGCTGAAACGCTTTCGCGTTGTTGTAGGGTAGTGGTCATATTGGTATAATTCCTATTAATTTTTCAAGGTACGAATGATGTTGGCTTTTTTGCCTCTCGGCGTTTGCCTTTTGTATGATGAATTCATAGTAGCAACTTTTGTAACGAATTGTAAAGTAGTTTAACAATAGTTAATTTAATAAGATTGATAAGTTTTACTTATATTACAAATCCTCGTAAAATCTCTAAAGTTGCTTCTCCGGTTTTTTGCCAACTAAATTTACTAGATTGTTGTAAACTCAAGGTTCTAAGCTGCGATCGCAACCCATGATCATTAATAATTTGTTCCATGGCTACGGTCATTTGCGTAATATCATAAGGATTAACTAATAAGGCTGCATCTCCTGCAACTTCTAGTAAAGAAGACAGATTTGAAGTAATTACAGGAGTTCCACATCCCATCGCTTCTAAAACAGGAAACCCAAATCCTTCCCAGAGGGACGGGAATACTAAAGCTAATGCTTGGTTTAATAAAATTGGTAATTGATTGTAGTCAACATAATCAAGAAATCTTACTTGATTGATAATCCCCAATTCTGATGCTTGTTGTTGTAATTTTGGCGTATATCTTTTATCCGTTGGACCAGCTAACCACAATTCATAATCTTGACAATTACTAATTTTAGAAAACGCTTCAACTAAACGGGGTAAATTTTTATGGGGATCATGACGACCTAAATACAAAAAATAGGGTAATTTGGTTTTAGATTCGGTTTCTGTAGATGATTCTAATGGTCGAAAATGGTTTTTATCATAAGCAAGGAGAATGGGAGTTATTTTATTAGCAGAAATCCCGAAAAAATCTATAATATCCGTTGCTGTTGCTTGGGAGTTACAAAGAATATGTTTAGCTTGTTTGAGAACCTGGGGAATATAATTTTTAAAATAAGGGGTGAGGGGAGAAGTTTTTTTAGGAAACCGCAAGGGAATTAAATCATGTACCATCACAATTGAGCGACAATTGCTAGACAATGGTGCTTCAGGAACAGGAGAAAATAGTAAATCACCCTCTAATTTTTGATAAATTTTAGGTAATTGAAACTGTGCCCATAATAACCGACGTAAATGACCTTTTGTTCCTTGTTCAGGGGTTAAATTATTAGGGACAGAGTAACAGTTAAATTCAGAATTATTTTGTGCTGTTAATAAGGTTGGATTCAGAGGTTTAAGGTAAGGGAATACATTAGCAGCATAAATAGTTATTCCTGTTGGTTTGGACATCAACAATGATAGATTAATAAGTATTTTTTTTTCATTCATTTAACTAGGTTTTGATAATTATTTTAAGTAAAGAAAGGGTATAGGATATAGGGTGTGGGGAACAAATAAGCGTATTTTGTTCCCATAGCAAGCCGATTGTTGGACTTTTAACCGGACGAAGATCACAGTCAATCTTCATTTAACCAACTAAAGTGACTAATATTTTCCCTACCCTCTACACCCAATCTACACTTTAACCTTGTTGTCACTCCCTAAGACTCTTTTGTCTGCGAGTAATCAGTATAATTGAAAAGACCCAAACCTTGGGTTAAGCGAGACGCTTCCGTTGCTAAGAGATAGCGTCTCGCTATTTTTGTGAGATCTTTTCCGGGTTAAACTCAGATTTTTGACTTTCTTCAAACCCAAACGAGTTAAATGCTCCCGCATTATATTTACCACTTTGACTTACTCGCAAATACGCTAGGGGAAATGTTCCTACAATCAAGAAAAATAACCATAAACAAATACCAACATATTTGTCTAGCTTTCCTCTCGATGTTACGGTGACCAAGGGTTTTTTTTGTTCAATAGCTTGTGACATACTTTTTACCTCGAGGTAAAGATTGTTGACAATTTACACCTAAAATGGAATTAGATTATTTAGGCATTAACGGCAAATAAGGGAATAGAGGGTGCCAATTCATCACTGTAGCAGCCACAATAAAGGTAAACAGGCAGAAAAAGATTGTTGAAAACGGAACTTGTTTATTTTTCCACAGTTTACTGAGAATAAACCAGCTAACTAACCAACCAATTAGCATTACCGTTTCTTTGCCTGAGTAACTTCCAATTTCACCGTATAAGGGATCACTATTGTGACTACCAGGAATCCAACTACCTAAAGTCCAGACTATTGTTTCCCAGCTTTTAAAGAGACTACAAAAATGCTGGTTAACCATTAATAAAAAGCAACTGAAAGCTGCACTGACTAAAGCTGCTGCTGCTGGACCTGATATAGTTGGTGGATCTTGAGATCCCCTTGCTAAACTCCGGGGAAATTGTTTGAGTTGATTCCAAAATCTGACATAGATTGGTAGATGATGGAAGTCGTTATCAAAAGTTGACATGAGATTAAGCTCCTCACGAATATAAATGACACAAAAATGGGGTGGACTGATTACAGAGAGTGCATTCTTGCAACATTTAAACCACTGACTAATCCACCCATAGCAAAAAACATCATGGCCATTAATGCTAAACACGTTCCTGTGAGGACAGAACGGTTTTCTTTATCTAAAATGGAATCGCCATATTTCCACAAAATCCAAGTACAAGCAACCCCCAAAGGAAGGGTAAAAAGTACTGTAAATTCATGATATTCCATGAATAGATAATGAACTAAGGGGGTATTTTCCCTTAACCAAGCTCTTGCACCATTAGCTGGCGCTCGATAGCGCATATATACCCAGTTACCAGAAGCAATGGCCAGAAAAGATAAACCGGTTGACCAAAAGGCAAGTGTCCGCACTTGGGGCAAAATTTTGCTAACACCTCGTAATAAGGGAAAAGCTAAATGTCCCACATAAATAACAACGATGGTCGCTAATAATGCGGCAAAACCGTGAATAGCACCCATATAACGTTGCCAGGGACTCGGACTTAATAAGTTAGCCAAGGGTAAAAACAGAAATAATCCTGCTGATAGAAAGCTCAACCCATAAACACAAGTTGTGGCAATATCCATTGAACGCGGCAATGGGGAGGGTTGCAAATCTGAAGACTGCGTAACCATAAAGGATTACTCCACTTAATTTTGAGTTCAGAATAGATACAACTAAATGAAAAATATTCTTATTTAGTTGCTATACTAATCATTAATTTATCATATGTAATTAGAAGATAAATTGAAGAAAATATAAAAATAATGCTAAGCTTATACAGCAAATTTAAAATTTATACAATTTTGAGAGGATAATATCTCTTGAATCAATTACAAATACTTATCTTTAATTGTTTAATAATCATAATCACTATTAATAAATATTTTCAATAAAAAGCTAAAGTTAACACAATGTTAACTGATAAATATGAACTCTAAAGGAAATAATTAAGTAAAACTACTTAATTTATCTCCGATTTATGAGCAACTGATAAGCTGTGAAGGTTTCTTGTGCTGTTCTTTCCCAAGAAAATAATTTTGCTCGTTCTTGTCCTTTTTTAATTAATTCATTTCTTAATTGAGAATCACTAATAACTTTTAAAATGGCTTCGGCCAATTCTAGCATATCAGAGGTATTAACTAATATTGCTGCTTCTCCTGCAACTTCAGGTAAAGACGAAGTATTAGAGGTAATAACAGGAGAACCTAACGTCATTGCTTCTAAGACAGGTAAACCAAATCCTTCATAGAAAGAAGGATAAATAAAAACATCCGTTTGATTATAAAATAAGGCTAATAGTTCATCTGATAAATAGTTTAAATGTTTGATGTCTTGCTGATATTTTGAATTTTCTATTGCTTCAAAAATAGATTGATATTTCCACCCTTTTTGACCAATTAAAACTAGATTATGGGGAATTTTATGTTTTTCTTTTAAATAATCAAAAGCTTTGATTAAAGTTATAATATTTTTTCTCGGTTCCAGGGTGCTTACAAGCAGAAAATAGGGAATAGAAAAATCATAATTTATAGAGTTTTTAAGTTGCTCAATAGAATAGGATTTGAGATAATTAGAATGGTAACGACTAGCTTCAGAGGTTATGTAAATTTGTTCAGGTTTAACCCCAAGATACTCAATAATATCCTGTTTAGTATTGTTGGAAAAAGTAATAATTAAATCTGTCCACTGTAAACAACTTTTGATTCTTTCTAAATATCCTTGAACAATAGTAGTAGAGTATTGAGGATATTTAAGAAAAGTCAGATCATGGATAGTCATTATCTTACGACTTTTACGATATGGATAAACATAATGATCAGTTCCATGAAGAATATCAGGTTTGTCTAGATGACTTTCAAAATAAGATAAAATTGGGTTAGGATATTTAGCTAAAATATTAGCAATAGTGACAGGAATAGGGAAGACAGAAACAGAAGAATATTTATTTAAAAGATCGGGAGTAGATAATTTTTTTGATAACCAATTTTTAAGCGAAGGATGAAAGTAAATTTCTAACTTAAATTCTTCTTGTTCTTGTAATTTATACAATGAATCAATTAAACTTAGGGTATAAAACCCAATTCCACTAAGCTTTCCCCTAACAGGTGTTCCATCGATACAAACTTTAAACATTATTTTTCACTAACAAGTTTTTTCATGATCTCAGCATATTTATCTAAACAATGAAATTCATTATAACTTTTTTGCATTAATTTTATTTTGTTTTTAATGTTGATATTTTGAACAATATTGATAATAGATAAAAATACCTGTTTTGGCTCTTCCCAATTAATAATTAATTCTCCCAAATTGTATTTTAACAATTCATGAGCCATCCAGGTTTTTTCAGTAACTAAAGGTATTTTACCAGCAATAATACATTCTGTAAAAATTCCTGATGTCCTTTCTCCATAAGCTTGAAAATCATAAGGTAATAGGATAGTATCACTAATACTTAACCAATAATTATATTCTTCCCTGGTTAATTTGTTGTCAATTAGTTTAACTTGAATTCCTGCTTTTACTGCTTCTAAATTAGAACTTTTAGCAACAGCTAAACAAATTTTATTGCTTTTTGTATTTTCACAAGAAGTTCTAACTAATTGTTGTATTTTATCCAATCCTTTTTCTTCCCGAGGAGAACCTGGCCACCAACATAAAATATTAAAATTTGGATCTTTATTATGTATAGTACAAAATTTAATTTCAGTGTGAGGAATTGGCATTACTATAACAGATTCTTGAAAATAAATTGATAAAGATTTACTTAATAAATCACTGTCAGTAAGTAACTTGAATTGTCCTTTAGGCAAGCGTGTTTTTATAATATTATTTAACAATTTGTAGATTGATCTAGTCTTGTCTTTATGAGTATCTCTTCGATATAATAACCAAACTGACAAGGTTTTTGGAGGAACTAACCATAACGAAATTGCTAAAGCAAACAATTGCAAATGAATAAATCTTTCTAGAAAAATAATTGAATGATCGGATTGATTAATCACTCTATCTTTTAAATATCTAGCAATACTCTTCCCCAGTTTCCAAACACCTATTAATCTTATGATTTTTTGCCAAGTATTGCCTTCTTTTTCAAGATCATCGTTGCTTAAATAGCCTTCCCATTCCCTTGGTAAATTTGCAACATTTCCCTGAGAAGGAACAACAACTAAATGTTTCCAACCTAACTTTTTAATTGCTTGATTAACTGCTTGATGATAAGGAATAATATGACCTTCTCCTTCCATTAAATTAGGAATTAACGAAATGAGTATAGGTGTTGATAACTTTTCCTGATTTTCCAGCATTAATGAGTTTTGATTATTAATAGTAAATCACAATTCAAATGACACTTTCGCCTCAATTAATCGATTAGCTGTACTGTTTCAGATAATCCAGTAAAAACCTTAATTTCCGTGGTGTATTGTGCTAAGTTTTTGATTGTTTCCTGACCGCGTCCAGTTAATAGCAAAACAGGCTGACAATTGGCACTGATAGCAGATTGTAAATCACTAGGGGCATCACCAACAAAAAAAGATTGGGATACGTCTATTTGATGTTTTTTTGCCGCTTGAATCAACATTTCGGGGGAAGGTTTACGACACAGACAATGATCATCTGGATGGTGGGGACAAACAAAAATATCGTGAAAATATACTTCAAAACGTCCATATTGCTGACGAATATAGGTGTGTACCTTTTCAACATCCTTTAAGGTATAGTATCCTCTACCTACCCCTGCTTGATTAGTGATTAAGATTAGTAAATATCCTGCATCTTGCCAACTTTTTAAAGCTTTACCTGCACCATCAGGAAGTTTCACTTGTTCAGGTTGACTTAAATAGGGGACGTATTCAATAATAACCCCATCTCGATCAAGAAATAGGGCTTTATTGAGGTGTGTGTGTGAAGTATTTTCGCAGAAATCCACCATAGGAAATTTATACTGCAATTTGAGCTTCTAAGCCACCATTAGCAAACAGTTGTGCTTCCACTTGCTCACAAATTCTATGATAGGTCATCAGGTGAATTTCTTGAATATAGGGGGTGTGGTGTTGCTTGACAAAAAGCGCGTAATCTGATAAGTCTTTGAGCATTCCCCCATTATTTCCAGCCATACCAATGGTGATTACTCCTAATTCCCTAGCCATCTCAAAAGCGCGGACTACATTAGCAGATTTTCCTGAAGTAGAGAGTCCCCAAAGAATATCCCCAGGTTGTCCAAAAGCTTCCACTTGACGGGCGAAAATGGTTTCATACTCATAATCATTTGCCCAAGCTGTCAAAGTCGCCGGATTAGTTCCTAGGGCGATCGCCGGTAATCCTCTACGATGAAGTTGGAATCGTCCCACAAATTCAGCAGCAATGTGCTGAGAATCTGCTGCGGAACCTCCGTTACCACAAATTAATAACTTGTGTCCAGACTGAAACTGTCTAGCAATTAAACCGATAATTTGTTCAATTGAACGACAGTATTTGGCGTTGAACGCTTCCTCTAGGCTTTTTAGCCTGTGTTGAATCCAATAACTCACCTTTACTCCTCACTTACTCACTTAACTTGCAGGGACAAGTTTTTCTTGTTCCTGCCAGAACCACTCAATCGTTTTCGATAATCCTAATTCTAATGGAGTTAGTGGGAAATTGGGTAAAGATTCCTTAAGTTTTTTAACAACTAGACACTTAGACTTAGCTCCCACATAGCGAGATGTGTCAAACTCAATCTGATTAAAGTCGTAGCCAATCTCTTCACAGATAAGCTGAGCAAAGTGTCGGATGGTGTATTCTTCCCCCGCACCAATGTTGATTAAATCATTATCAACATTGGTAGCTAGTTGAATGGCAATCTTAGCGAAATCTTCCACAAAAACCAACTCCCGTGACTGATTTCCATCTCCCCATAAGACCACAGGTTCGCCATAAAGTTTCCCCCGAATTATCTTACGGATCAGATCGAAAATAAAGTGCATCTGTCGGCCATCGGTATGATAGCCTGATCCATAAAGGGTAGAAGGCACTAAACAGAGATAATTCAGACCATATTGCTTGTTTAGAGCCAATAGTCCTGCATAAAGCATTCTTTTAGTCATGGCATAGGTAAACAAGCTACTAATAGGCATCCCTGTCAGATAATTCTCTTCAACCAATGGTAAATTAGGATCATAGGCACAACTAGTACCCATACAGATAAATTTAGCCTGAGGTTGATATTTTTGCCACCAAGTGAGAACATTAGTATTCATCTTTTGGTTAATGATCCATTGTTCTCCTGGATGGTAGAGACAAAAATCACCGGCCTGAGTCCAAGCTGCAAGATGGTAAATTTGCTCATAGCTGCGATCGTTGAAATTCAATAACGAGTCAGGTTGAGTGAGATCGCAGTTTTTCGAGTTGAGACGGACTAATTCGTGTCCTTGTGTTTCAAGTTGGGAACAAAGGTTAGTTCCCAGAAACCCCGTCGCACCAGTAATTAGGATTTTCATCTTTAACAGACTCGTTCTATCAACATTCTTAATCACCTAAATCTCGATTCAGGTAAAGACACTATAGCTTCGGACGTGAAGTTTTGTAAAGAGTTGCAGTTTTAGGGTGGGGAGTGTGGGGAGTGTGG
>DLXW01000229.1:0-839 GCA_003448685.1 Cyanothece sp. UBA12306 | reverse complement strand
GAGTGTGGGGAGTGTGGGGAGATAATTGTATGACATTTTTTTGACCTTTGATAGCTTAATTAAGGTAAAATTAACATCTAATAAAAAATAACAATTGTTGAGGAGATAATTGTCGATTTTTAAAGCGTATAATTCAGACTCAGTTCAATGATTTTCTCTACAGTTGTTTAAATATCCTAACGTAATCTTAACCCTAATTAATTATAACTAATCTAAAGTCAATCTTTAACCCCTCCAGGTCAATCATGTTTGAACAGATTTTTACTCCTAATCCTGATGCAGAAAAACCTAGTCCACTTCGTCCTCGCAAAGGGGTGATTATTGGTGTGGGACAAGTTGGTATGGCCTGCGCCTATTCGATTTTAATTCAAAACTGTTTTGATGAGTTAGTTTTACAAGATATCAATCAAGAAAAGGTACAAGGAGAAGTCATGGATTTAAACCATGGAATGCCTTTTCTTTCTCCGACAGAATTAAAAGGAGGAACAGTTGCGAATGAAGGTAAAGATGCGGATATTGTAATCATAACTGCTGGTGCAGCACAAAAGCCAGGAGAAAGTCGTTTAGAATTAGTCGGACGTAATGTTAATATCTTCAAAAGTATCCTCGCTGATGTGGTGAAATATTGCCCTCATGCTATCCTCCTAATTGTTAGTAACCCTGTGGATATTTTGACCTATGTTACCTTAAAAATAACAGGGTTTCCCAGTGCCAGAGTAATTGGTTCAGGAACGGTTTTAGATACAGCGCGTTTTCGCTCTTTATTGGCTCATAAATTAGGTATTGATGCCCGTAGTGTTCATGCTTATATTATGGGAGAACATGGAGATAGCGAATTT
>DLXW01000125.1 GCA_003448685.1 Cyanothece sp. UBA12306 | reverse complement strand
GATGTTCATCTCCCCAGTTTAATCTGAAATCGGATTACGTTTTTCAATCAAAGAAATGGCGCGAGTTACGCTTTCAGGGAAAATAACCACTAAACCACCTTTATCCACCCGATCTAACCCTACTTCAATAGCTTCTGTCTCATCCAAAATAGACTCATACTGAACCGAGGGATTTTCTTGAATAATGCCTTTGATAATTAAATCAGCTACTTCGCCGCGATCGCGCCCTCGCTTATCATCATCCTCTTTAACAATAATCCGGTTAAACACTTGGGCCGCAATTTTCCCCAACAGAATCAAATCTTCATCACGGCGATCGCCTGGACCTCCCACGACTCCTAACCGTTCTCCCTGCCAATTTTTGACAAACCCTCCCACCGCTTCATAACCAGCCGGATTATGGGCATAGTCGACCAAAGCATGATAATCTCCTAAATTGAAGAGATTCATCCGTCCTGGGGTCTGATTTACCGATGCTTTAAAAGTCCTCACCCCTTGGCGAATGTCTTCAATGTCCACCCCTTGAGCAAAAGCAGCTAAACAAGCGGCCAAAGCGTTGGCAATCATAAACGGGGCCATTCCCTTCATAGTCATGGGAACATTCACCGCTTCTTCGATGCGTAGGGTCTGGTGTCCTTCTAAAATCGATAGATAGCCATTTTCATAAACTGCCGCTAACCCTCCACGACGGAGATGGTTTTCGATGATTGGATTATCGGTAGTCATGGAAAAATAAGCTACTTTTCCCTTAACCCGTTCGGCCATGGCACTGACTAAAGGATCATCTGCGTTCAAAATAGCATAGCCGTCAGCATGAACTACTTCAGCGATGACGCTTTTCACCTTAGCCATCTGTTCAATGGTGTTAATATCCCCTAACCCTAAATGGTCAGCCGCTACATTCAAAACAATACCTACATCACAGGTATCAAAAGCTAGTCCTGAACGGAGTATACCTCCCCTGGCTGTTTCTAACACCGCTACTTCCACTGTGGGGTCTTTTAGAATAACGTTGGCACTAAACGGACCGGTATTATCTCCCTTTTCTACTAAATACTCTCCAATATAAATGCCATCGGTGGTAGTATATCCGACGATCTTTCCGGTTTGGCGGTAAATATGGGCAGTTAAACGACTTGTGGTGGTTTTTCCGTTAGTTCCCGTAATAGCCAAAATGGGAATCCGGCCAGAACTTCCCTCGGGGAATAACATATCAAAGACAGGGGCAGCCACATTGCGCGATAAACCCTGACTAGGAGCAACGTGCATCCGAAAACCTGGGGCTGCATTCACTTCCACAATTACCCCGTCTACTTCTCGCAAAGGCTTGGTGATATCGGGGGTAACTACGTCAATTCCGGCGATATCCAAGCCAATAACTTTAGCCACCCGTTCAGCTATCCAGATATTTTGGGGATGAATATCGTCTGTACGATCAATGGCAATGCCCCCTGTACTTAAGTTCGCTGTGGCTCGCAGGTAGGCAATTTCCCCTTTTGCTAAAATTGTATCGAGATGATGGCCTTGACGTTCGAGAACTCCTAGGGAGGTTTTGTCGACGGTGATTTTCGTCAAAACGTTGTCGTGACCTTCTCCTCGATTGGGATCTTCATTGGTAATCTCAATTAATTCTTCAATGGTGTGTTTATTATCTCCAATCACATGGGCGGGAATCCTTTGTGCCACTGCTGCTAATTTACCATTAATCACCAACAGACGATGATCACTTCCCTTATAATACCTTTCTACGATAATACTACGGGTTTTTGATTCTTTATTAGCTAAATCGTAGGCTTCCTCTGCGTGTTCCCAACTGTTGATGTCAATGGTAATGCCTCTTCCGTGATTGCCATCTAGCGGTTTAATGACAATGGGAAAGCCTCCCACATCTTCAATGGCGTTTTCTAACTCTTCAAAGAATTGAATAGTGGTTCCGAGTGGCACCGGTACTCCTGCATCTTGCAGCATGATTTTGGTACCTTCTTTATCACAGGCCAGTTCTACGCCTAAAATGCCCGAAAAATTGCTTAAGGTGGCTTGAATCCGTTTCTGATGAACCCCGTATCCCAACTGTACCATTGCCCTTGCACTGAGAACCATCCAGGGAATCTTACGAGCTTCGGCTTCTGTGACGAGAGTTTCTGTACTTGGACCTAGGGCTGAATTGGCGCGCAAATCTCGTAAATCAGCTAGATCTTGTTCTAATTCGGTTTGAGGGTAACTGCCGCGATCTGCAATAGCTTGGCACAAACGAACTGCTGCCCGTCCTGCGTATCTTCCTGCTTGTTCGTCATGGTATTCAAAGACCACATTGTAAACCCCAGGAGTGCTGGTTTCTCTAGTGCGGCCAAATCCCACGGGCATCCCTGTCAATTCTTGTAATTCTAGGGCAATATGTTCGATTATATGCCCCATGTAGGTGCCTTTTTTGACTCTTTCGAGGAAACCCCCTCGATAGCCAGGGGAACAATAATGATCGATCAAGCTGGGCATGATCTCCACCAAGCCCTCATAAAAGCCGGAGATCTCGTTAGAGGGCTTCTCTGCTAAATCTTCTAAATCGAGGCGCATAACTATCAGTTTGTTGCGCCGAATACTCCAATAATTTGGTCCGCGTAGGGTCAGGGTTTGTATAATTTTCATATTTGCCGTTTCTGAGATCCGCACTCGGAAGCACAAAGAAGCCTTACTTTAATGATTGTGTCGTCTCTAAGCCTTAATTAACTGTTCATGGTGAACAGTTTTCTAATCCAATTTAAGCTTGCTCAATGAGGATTACTAATTTTAGCAACAGGTTGATGTTGATGTAAATTATAGCTATCCCCATGAGATAGGATATGAAGTCTTAAGTTGTGTAAACTTAATGGCTCAGATGCTTCTACTTCTGGTTGATTAGTGTAGGTCATTTCTCTCCCATCAACGATTGTAACCGTCCCTCTTCCTACCACCCGAATCAAGCCATCTTTTTCAAACATGGCACAGGTATCTTCATCAATGCCAATTCCTAGTCTTTCGGGGTGGTTGGATAAAGCACTCAATAGACGAGCCATGCGGTTACGATTATGAAAATGCTGGTCAACGATCATTTCAGGAATGATATCTAACCCCATTGCCATCTCGACGAGATCTCGATTAGGAGATTCTCCGCTACTACCTCCAGCAATCATATGGTGTCCCATTACTGCTGCTCCGGCGCTGGTTCCAGCGAGGCTAATTTCTCCGAGTTGTACCCGTTGACGAATTCTTTCCATTAGGGGAGTATCCGCTAATAAACCACATAATCTTAATTGGTCGCCACCTGTCATGAAGACTCCGGTACATTCATCAACATACTGTTTAAAATAGGTGTCGGCTCCTTGAGAGCGATCGCGAATATCTAGGACTTTGACATATTTCGCTCCCATTTCTTCAAATATTTGTTGGTAGCGTTCTCCAATCAAAGCTGGTTCCCTCGAGGCTGAGGGTATAATAGCAATGGTAGCATCGGTTCCTCCTGAGCGAAACCAAAATGTTTGGAGGATTTCTCGTCCGTGTACTTTATCTTCCGCGCCGCCAATCACTAAAATGGCGGTTGTTGTTGATTGGGCCATGGGACTTTCTGGGGATTGAGTCTCTAGATGCAACATGAGATCGTCTTTAAGCACAATAATAAATTTTCATCTCGGGTCAATCTTAGTCATTTTTTTGATTGAGTTCAAATTTATTGACTTTTAGCCTTGCATTTGGTTTTTTTTTCTGGCTCGAGAATCTGATTTTTATCAGTTCTGGGCTTCTTGGCAGACGGCTAAACAATTATACATAAATAAGGGTTCATTCTGCATTCATCAAAGTCTTACCCGATTCTCGATCCATTTTAAGCTAGACTAGCAACAGCTAATCCTCAATCACATTATTTCCTAACAATCTCTACAATTATTGCTGTGCAAATCGATGTTATCACGCTCTTTCCTGATTTTTTCACTTCTGCTTTACAATCTAGCCTTTTAGGGAAAGCTTTAGCCAAAGGAATAGCTACGGTTAATCTAGTTAACCCCCGTCAGTTTACCGAAGATAAGCACCATCGGGTGGATGATGAACCCTATGGCGGTGGGGTGGGTATGGTACTAAAACCAGAACCTGTTTTTGCGGCCGTGGAATCTTTATCCATACTTCCGAGACGGGATATTATTTTGTTAACTCCCCAAGGACACCCTCTAAATCAATCTTTATTGCAAGATTTAGCTAGTAATTATGAGCAATTGGTGCTTATTTGTGGACATTATGAAGGTTTTGATGAACGTATTCGTTATCTAGCTAATCGAGAAGTTTCCTTAGGAGATTTTGTCCTTACTTGTGGAGAAATACCGGCCCTGACTCTAATCAATGGAGTGGTACGTTTGTTACCTGGAACAGTGGGGAAAGTTGATTCTCTCAAATATGAGAGTTTTGAGGCGGGATTACTTGATTATCCCCAATATACTCGACCGTCTATTTTTCGAGATTGGGAAGTTCCTGAAGTGTTAAGATCTGGTAACCATCAAGCAATTGAGCAATGGCGTTATCAGCAACAACTTGACAGAACCCAAAAAAGACGACCAGATTTATGGCAAAAATGGTTAGAATCTCGTTCGAATAGAACCCAATGAAACGACCTTGAGGATTGATCATTGGGTCTAGTGGCATTGTAACTTAAGAGGGATTTGTCTTACTCTTGGTCTAATTTATTCAATTTAACTTTATCTTTAAAAGCCTTTCCAGCTGAGAAAGCTGGTACTGTTGTAGCAGGAATAGTAATAGTTTGTCCTGTTTGAGGGTTCATGCCTTTGCGTTCTTTGCGATCCCTTGGTTCAAAGGTTCCAAAGCCTACCAGCACTACTTTATCACCTGTAGCTAAGGTTTCCATAATCGTTTCTGTAAGAGCATCGAGAATTTGACTTGTATCTTTTTTAGTCATACGAGTCTTCGCAGCAATCATGTTGACTAGATCTTCTTTATTCATCGTTAATTTTTTGGCAATTTTGACTGAGGGTGATTATAGCTGAATATTAGCCGTTGGATCATAAGAGTAAGGGAAAAATTTGGCTTTCTTAATAAGTTAATTGTCTGTGGGCCTGTTGATTAGATTAGGTTGCTCTGAATTTAAGTTTATTATTAAGCATTTTTGCTTAGTTTAATCACAGGAGTTTTAGGAGTCAAGGAAAAACCCATTCTTGTTACCAGTAAACTACCCCAACTAACCGCAAGTAGTATAGTTGGGGCTTCTAGTTTTATGGCTAATTCCCACTTAAACAGTTAAACAGTTAACATTTCAGACGGTAACCGTTTAAAGGTCAATCTTTCGTCTTCTACGTCTACAAAAATAGTATCTCCTGCTTTAAATTCTCCCCTTAAAATTGACTTAGCGATCGCTGTTTCTAAATATTTTTGAATTGCCCGTTTGAGGGGTCTTGCACCATACACAGGATCATAACCTATCTCTGCTAAGAAGTTCAAGGCTTCTTCTGACAGTTTTAGACAGATTTTTTGTTCAGATAATCGTGTTTCTAACAAATTAACTTGAATTTTAATAATCTGTCTTAATTGGGATTTTTGTAAGCCATGGAAGATAATAATTTCATCGATACGATTCAGAAATTCAGGACGGAAACTATTGCCCATAGCATCCATAACACGAGTTCGCATTTCTTCATAGCGAGAGTCATCACCAGCGACATCTAAAATGTATTGTGAACCGATATTACTGGTCATAATAATGATAGTATTCTTGAAGTCTACAACGTGACCTTGAGCATCGGTTAATCGTCCATCATCGAGAATTTGTAACATCACATTAAAGACATCATTATGGGCTTTCTCGATTTCATCAAATAGGATAACGGAGTAGGGACGACGACGAATTGCCTCTGTTAATTGTCCTCCTTCATCATAACCAACATATCCTGGAGGAGCTCCCATTAAACGGGATACAGTATGCTTCTCCATATATTCAGACATATCGATCCGAACTAAAGCTTCTTCGGTATCAAAAAGATTCTTCGCTAAGGCCTTAGCTAACTCTGTTTTACCAACTCCTGTTGGACCAAGGAAAATAAAACTAGCTGTCGGACGATTGGGGTCAGAAAGTCCAGCACGGGAGCGTTGAATCGCTTCTGAAACAGCAGTTACAGCCTCTTCTTGTCCTATAACTCGCTCGTGTAGTTCGTCTTCTAAATGTAATAGTTTTTCTTTCTCAGATTCGATTAATTTACTAATGGGAATACCTGTCCATTTAGAGATTATTTCAGCAATATCTGATTCTAAAACTTCCTCTCGAAGCAATGTTTTCCCGAGGGTTTGACGTTCTTCAATTTTGATTTCTGATTCTTTTATTTGTCGTTGTAAATCTGTTAGTTTGCCATAGCGTAATTCTGCTGCTTTATTAAGATCATAGTTCCGTTCTGCTTGTTGAATTTCCAGGTTTATTTGGTCAATATTTTCCTTGACTTGACGAATTTCGTCAATGAGTTTTTTTTCTGATTGCCATTGAGCGTTCAGTTGGGATTGTTGTTCTTTAAGATCGGCTAATTCTTTTTCTAATTTTTCTAACCGTTCACGGGAAGCTGGATCTGCTTCTTTTTGTAAGGATAAACGTTCCATTTCTAATTGAAGAATTTTACGGTCAATTTCGTCAAGTTCTTCGGGTTTAGAAGTGATTTCCATTTTTAATTTAGCCGCTGATTCATCTACTAAATCAATCGCCTTATCTGGTAAAAAGCGATCGCTAATATAACGGTTAGATAACATGGCCGCAGCAACTAAAGCGGTATCAGCAATTTTAACACCGTGGTGAACTTCGTAGCGTTCTTTTAATCCCCGTAAAATAGAGATGGTATCAACCACATTAGGTTCATTAACCATAACCTCTTGAAAACGCCGTTCTAAGGCGGCATCTTTTTCAATGTACTTCCGATATTCATCGAGGGTTGTTGCCCCAATACAACGCAATTCTCCCCGTGCTAACATGGGTTTAAGAAGGTTGCCTGCGTCCATTGCTCCTTGGGTTGCTCCAGCACCAACTACGGTGTGAATTTCGTCGATAAATAGGATAATATTGCCTTGGGAATCGGTAACTTCTTTGAGGACTGCTTTAAGACGTTCTTCAAATTCTCCGCGATATTTTGCCCCTGCAATTAAAGCTCCCATATCCAAACCAATTAACTTTCTATCTCGCAAAGATTCGGGAACGTCACGGTTAATAATTCTTTGTGCTAATCCTTCAACGATGGCGGTTTTACCTACTCCAGGTTCTCCAATTAAAACGGGATTATTTTTAGTTCTACGGGATAGAATTTGAATGGTTCGGCGAATTTCGTCATCTCGTCCAATAACTGGATCAAGTTTACCTTCTCGCGCTAATTGGGTTAGATCTCGACCGTATTTTTCTAATGATTCGTATTTCCCTTCTGGGTTTTGATCGGTCACTTTTTGATTTCCTCGTACTTGTTTGATAAGATCTTTAAGTTTGGCTTCATTCAGTCCAAATTCTTTGAGCAAAGTCTTACCAAAGCGATCATCTTTAGCGTAAGCTAATAGTAAGTGTTCGACGGAAATATAATCGTCTTTGAATTCTTGACGAAACTTTTGCGATCTGTCGAGAAGAGTATCTAAACTTCTTCCTAAGTAAACAGATTCTCCAGGGTTAGAAACTTTGGGTTGATTACGGATAAATTCTTCGGTTTTGTCCCGCAATTTTTGAACACTAATATCGGCTTTATTGAAGATGCTGGTAGCTAGTCCCTCTTGTTGCAAAAGGGAGTGCATCAGGTGTTCAGTTTCTATCTGTTGATGACTATGTTGTTTAGCTATATCGGGAGTTCGGACAATTGCTTCCCAGGCTTTTTCTGTAAATTGATTGGGATTAGTCGGTTGCATAGTAACAATTATGTATAAGTATAGAAGCTTACATCAATTATTGTAATGTGACTTTATTAGGCAGTTAAGGCGGTTAACCCTACTATTTAGGGTTGGTTTTCCTATTTAATGAGAAATTATTATTAAAAAAAAGGAGTAATACTTGTAAGCATTCTCCTTCAGACTTTTAAGATTAATGTATTGATATTTCCAATTAAAGGTTAACTGATTTTTATTTAATAGATCCTCCATTTCTGAGTTGATCAATTCTTCCTTGACGGGGAGTAAGCTGATTATTATTAATTCCAGAATCTCCCCCTAAAACCCGACTACATTGGGGGCTTTTTAGACAATTTTTTAAATCTTTTTCAGCTTGATTAGGTTCTTCAGTTGCTGGTTTTTTCTCAGATTCTGTTGTATTGATAGGAGCGTTACTAGGAGGAGATAATGTTTGTTTTGAAGGACTGCAAAGTTCTGATAAATCAAGGGTTGCTCCTGATTGATCAACGCCGTAACATTGGGGTGATGCTTGTCCTTTTGGAGCTAATATTAAGGTGCCAATTACTGATGATATTACTAAGCTTCCTGTGACAATAATTACTTTCATAAATGCTATCCTAAATATTGATTAAACGTAGTTATAATTAGTCAGACAAAAGTAAAGTTAATTGTAAGATTAGGGAACAAGGAACAGGTAAGTCCTTAAGCTTCGTTAAGAATTTTTAGTACACTACTAAAATAGAACGATATCTCGAGAAATAACGAAATCAGAGGGATCGTCAATATTTTTTAGCTCTGCAAACTGTTGTCCGTTAAAAGCTAATGCTCCTGTATTAAAGTTAAAACTAAATTGATTGGTTGAACTCGCTCCAAAACCAGACTGATCGATCTTAATTTTATCCCCTTCTTGCAGTTTGAAGTCTTGGATAGTATCAATGCCGTCTGCAAGTGAAGAAAAGATAAAATCGTCTTGTCCTTGTCCACCAACTAGCTTATCATTTCCTTTTCCACCAACTAGATTGTCATTTCCACTTCCACCATAAAGTGTGTCTTTACCGCGTCCACCTTTTAAAGTATCGTTACCACTTTCACCAACTAGTGTGTCTTTACCCCATCCACCTTCTAGAGTATCGTTACCACTTTCACCAACTAGTGTGTCTTTACCCCATCCACCTTTTAAAGTATCGTTACCACTTCCACCATCAAGATAGTCATTACCCCATCCACCTTTTAAAGTATCGTTACCACTTCCACCATAAAGGAGATCTCTGCCTAGTTCACCTTTTAAAGTATCGTTACCACTTCCACCATAAAGACTGTCATTACCCCATCCACCTTCTAGCTTGTCGTGATCATCTCCGCCATCAAGGATATCATCGCCTAGTCCACCTTCTAGCTTGTCGTTGCCACTTCCAGCATCAAGATAGTCATTACCCCATCCACCTTTTAGAGTATCATTACCACTTCCACCATCAAGAATATCCTTGCCTCGTCCACCTTTGAGAGTATCGTTACCAACATCTCCATATAGTTGATCATTACCACTTCCACCTTCTAGTTTGTCGTCGCCACTTCCACCATAAAGATAGTCATTCCCACTGCCACCATCAAGATAGTCATTCCCACTTTCACCATAAAGAGAATCATGATCCTTTCCACCATAAAGTTTATCATTGCCACTTCCACCATATAGCCAATCATTTCCTTTTTTTCCATAAAGTTTATCATTACCTCCTTTTCCATAAATAGCATCACCTTTTCTAGTTCCTTTTAATTTATCGTTACCATTTGTTCCATGAATTGTTGCCATGATGTTTTAACCTCTAAATGTTAGTTTTACTGAAATCAAAGATTCCTTAATTTCAGAATATAAATAAACATCATTTGTCAACATCAGTAAATGTATTTAAAGATAGATGTTTTCATGTTATTTATTACGTAATCATACAGTAATTAATTGTAAAATATCAATTTTTATTATCAAACTTCATCGTTTCTACTTTGATTTTGATGACAAGAGGAATTTGATCTAATATTTGATAAACTATATTTTCTGGGGTTTGATCTTTCTTTATTACTATTGATAAATCCGCTTGTTGATAAAGATTACGTCGTTCTTTTTCTAAAGTTTGTAATTTAAAAGTAAGATCAGTTTCCTGTAATAGAGGACGGGTATTATCTTCAGTTAAACGTTCTACTAATAATTCTATAGAAGCATCTAACCAAATGATTAAACCATGATGAAGATAACTCCAATTTTGGGGTTTTAAAATAATTCCTCCTCCTGTAGCAATTACGCTTCTTGTACAAGCTGCTACTTCTGAGAGAACTTGACTTTCAATATCTCTAAATGCTGTCTCACCTTGGTTCTTAAAAATATCATTAATGCTTTGCTTGGTAACTCTTTCAATTAAAATATCTGTATCAAAAAAACGATAGTTTAGTTCTTTAGCTAAAACTTCTCCCACAGTGCTTTTTCCTGTTCCCATCATTCCAATTAGATAAATATTAATTCCTTCGATTAATTTTGCTATTTCCATACTGTTACTATAAAAATTAGTTTTCTATCCTATCAGCTTATCATAAAAAAATCCCCAACTAATTGGGGATATTCCTAAAATAAATTAGATTAATTGTCGAGTTACTCTAAACTTGATAAATTAACGGTAATTACTCCTACGCTGCTTGCGTTTTGCTAGTGCTTTGCGCTTGCGTTTTTCAATAGGTGTTTCAAAGTGACGATGTTTTTTCATATCAGGAAAAATTCCTGCTTTACTTACCTGTCGTTTAAATCTACGCAAAGCTGACTCAATTCCTTCGTTTTCTCCCAAAATTACTTGGGTCATATTTATCTCCTAGTTTAATTTTTTGACACTCCAGTGGCTAAGCTGATGCTTTGACGAATTATTGCTAATTCAAAAAGAGATGCTTTTCAGTGCAAACACTAACCAGTCTTACTGCTTCATGAAACCTACGCAATACGTTTATAGCATAGCTGTTCAATTCCTGCTTCGCCCTAGGGAGTTAGCTCCTCGTCTCGCGTTCCCTTGCGCGGTACTAACGGCGCGGGGTCACTCGTTTTCTAGTCCACAGGCGTTAACCCTTCGACTTCCCTTAGGGTTTACCGATAAGTCATCGGCATTTTTTGACAAATTTTTGCTTTTTCAGATGAAGATAACGGTTGTCTAGAACTTATTAATAGTTCCGTCTTCTATACTTTTTTTGGCTTGGTTTTCGCTTATTTGAGAAAAGACGAGCCTACTAAGTATCCGTTACCAATTCTGTGATCTTAGCACTTAATTCAAAAACAAGTCAATGATTGACCGATTAAGGGTCAATGTATTTGACATACTCCCCCGTTACAACGTAGTTTAACGGGGGATTCTTTCCACAT